>NZ_JBIDAJ010000036.1:0-74579 GCF_043202395.1 Streptomyces sp. NPDC048197 | reverse complement strand
CCAACGCCCACCCCCACCCACCTCTTCCCTCTCCCTCAACGGGAGGGGACGGGCTGGAGGGGCCGGTGTTTGGGACGTAAAGCGTCAGCAGTCCCAAACACCGGCCCCGGAGGCCCGTCACCGCACCCGACAACCACCCAGCCCGCCGCAGGCGCAACGGCGAGACCACCCGCGGCGCCGCAGACAGCCACGTACGCGGCGCCGCAAAGCGCAACGGCGAGAAGCCCCGCGGCGGGACAGCCAACTACGTGGGAGGAAAGCCAAGCGCCGCCTCACCCCTCCGGGTAGAAGACGAACAGCGTGCAGCCCGTGTCCGAGTGGGGGAGGTGCCAGGAGCCCGCGGGGGCGTGGAGGAATGAGCCGGCGGGGTGGTCGCCGAAGCCGTCGTTGAAGGTGCCGGAGACGACGAAGACCTCCTCCGGTCCCGGCTCGTGTACGTCGATGCGTTCCCAGGCGGCGCCCGGGTCGAGCTCCAGGACCTGGGCCTTGGCTCCGTTGTCGCCGTTCCACAGGGGGCGGATCCTGACTCCCGGGAAGAGTTCCTTCACCGGTGCGCCGGAGACCTCCGACCACACGTAACCGGGCATCTCCTGACCGCTGATCGCGTTGCTGTGCTGTGTCATGGGCCCATCCTCATCGGGCCGGTGGGTCCTCCCCCAGTGTCAGAAATGACGTCCTCGGGTACTTTCCTGCCATGGTCTCCGCCCACGACGGCAGCCCGCCGCACCATGTGGCCGCGCTCGTCCACCCGCCCCAGGGCCCCTTCGAACTCGGCTGTGCTGCCGAGGTGTTCGGCACCCGCCGCCCCGGTGTGCCCACCCGCTACGACTTCACGGTGTGCGCGGAGACCCCGGGCCCGGTGCGGACGACGGCGGGCTACGACATGCTGGTCACCGCCGGGCTGTCCGCGCTGGCCACGGCGGACACGGTCGTCGTCCCGGGCTGGATCCCGCAGGACGAGCCGCTGTCCCCCGCCGTGCGCGAGGCCCTGCTCGCCGCGCACCGCAACGGCGCCCGCCTGGTCAGCATCTGCTCCGGCGTCTTCGCCCTGGCGCAGACCGGTCTGCTCGACGGGCGCCGGGCGACCACCCACTGGGCGCGGGCGGCCGAACTGGCGGCCCGTTTCCCGGAGTTGGAGGTGGACGCCGGGGTGCTGTACATCGACCACGGCGACGTGGCGACGAGTGCGGGCGCGGCGGCCGGGGTCGATCTCTGTCTGCACCTGGTACGCAGCGACCACGGCGCGGCGCACGCGGCGCGGATCGCCCGGCACATGGTCATGCCGCCGCACCGGGAAGGGGGTCAGGCCCAGTACGCGGCCCCGCCCGCGCAGGACCGGATCGACCCGGCGCCGGCGATGGAGCGGTCGCTGGCCCCGTTGCTGGAGTGGGTTGCGGAGCGGCTGTCCGAACCGGTGTCGGTGGCGGACATGGCGGAGTGGCTGCGGGTCTCCGCGCGGACCCTGGCCCGCCGGTTCGACGAGCAGCTCGGCACCAGTCCCGGCCAGTGGCTGCTGGGCCGGCGGATCACCGCGGCCCGGGCCCTGCTGGAGGAGACCGATCTGCCCGTCGAGGCGGTCGCGGTGCGGGTGGGCCTGTCCTCGGCGACCAACCTCCGGCGCCGGTTCCAGCAGGCCGTGCACACCACACCGGCGGCGTACCGGCGGGCGTTCCGTACGACGGGCGAAGCGGCCGGGGAACGGAAAAGCTGATGCCCCGGACCGCCTGTCGGTCCGGGGCAACAGCTTGCACTGAGGAGTGGGCTGGCGGGGGGGTTAGCCCATCTCCTCCAACGCCTTGCCCTTCGTCTCCTTCACGAACTTGAGCACGAAGGGGATCGAGAGCAGGGCGAAGACCATGTAGATCACGTAGGTGCCCGAGAGGTTCCAGTCGGACAGGCTCGGGAAGCTGGCCGTGATGGCCCAGTTGGCGATCCACTGCGCGGAGGCGGCGACGCCCAGTGCGGCGGCGCGGATCTTGTTCGGGAACATCTCGCCGAGGAAGACCCAGACCACGACGCCCCAGGAGAGGGCGAAGAAGAGCACGAAGACGTGGGCGGCGATCAGGGCCACGGTGCCTTCGGTGGTCGGCAGGGTGCCGGCCGCGGTCTTGGCGGAGAAGGCCCAGGCCTCCAGGCCGAGCGAGACGGCCATGCCGACCGAGCCGATCAGGGCCAGCGGGCGGCGGCCGATCCGGTCGACGAAGATCATCGCGATCACGGTGCCGATGATGTTGATGATCGACGTGGTGAAGCTGTAGAAGAACGAGCTCTCGGGGTTGATGCCGACGGACTGCCACAGCGTCGAGGAGTAGTAGAACGCCACGTTGATGCCGACCAGCTGCTGGAAGACCGAGAGGCCGATGCCGACCCAGACGATCGGCAGGAAGCCCACCTTGCCGAGCAGGTCCTTGAAGCTCGACTTGTGCTCGCGGCGCATCGCGTCCTGGATCTCGACGAGCCGGGTGTCGAGGTTGACGGTGTGGCCCTCGACCTCGGCCAGCACCTCCTTGGCCCGGGTCGTCTTGCCGATGGAGATCAGGTAGCGCGGCGACTCGGGGATCGCGAAGGACAGCAGGCCGTAGAGGACGGCCGGAATGACCATCACGCCGAGCATCCACTGCCAGGCCTCCAGGCCGGCGATGGTGCCGCGCTGCTTGCCGTCGGCGAGGTTGAGGATGCCCCAGTTGACGAGCTGGGAGACGGCGATGCCGATGACGATGGCGGCCTGCTGGAAGGAGCCGAGGCGGCCGCGGTAGGCGGGCGGCGAGACCTCGGCGATGTAGGCCGGGCCGATGACCGAGGCCATACCGATGGCGAAGCCGCCGATGATCCGCCAGAGGGCGAGGTCCCACAGCGCGAACGGCAGGGCGGACCCCACGGCGCTGACCGTGAACAGCACCGAGGCGATCTGCATCACCCGGATGCGTCCTATGCGGTCGGCGATCCGGCCGGCGGTGGCGGCTCCGATGGCGCAGCCGATCAGGGCGACGGCGATCACCTGGGCGAGGATGGCGGACCCGACGTCGTAGCGGCTGCGGATCGCCTCGACGGCGCCGTTGATCACGGAGCTGTCGTAGCCGAAGAGGAAGCCGCCCATCGCGGCAGCCGCGGTGATGAAGATGACATGGCCGAGGTGTTCGGGGTGGGCCTTACGGCCTTCCGGAACCGTCGGCTGCGCGGTGCTGGTCAACGTGAACTCCAGTGGCCCGGCTGCGCTGCCGGGCGTAGGGGGCTGGCCCTTCTAGTGGTGCATAGGTTGGGGGTACCCACCACTTGAAGGTAAAAGCAACGTTGCAGAGACTATGCCTTCAAGTTTCGAAGTCAATAGGCCGAGATGGATTTGTTTCCCCGCGGTTTGCGGGACGGTTCATTCAACTTGTGAATTGATCAGGAACTGATGCCGCGTCGGGCACGCGCTGCGATCAGTGCAGTCGCTGGCTGATGACCTTCGAGACGCCGTCCCCTTGCATGGATACCCCGTACAGGGCGTCCGCGACCTCCATCGTGCGCTTCTGGTGCGTGATCACGATGAGCTGGGAGCTCTCCTGCAGCTCCTCCATGATCCGGATCAGCCGCTGGAGATTGGTGTCGTCCAGCGCCGCCTCGACCTCGTCCATGACGTAGAACGGGCTGGGCCGCGCCTTGAAGATCGACACCAGCAGGGCCACCGCGGTCAGCGAACGCTCGCCGCCCGACAGCAGCGACAGCCGCTTGACCTTCTTGCCCGGCGGCCGGGCCTCGACGTCCACGCCGGTCGCCAGCATGTCGTCCGGGTCGGTGAGCACCAGACGCCCCTCGCCCCCGGGGAAGAGCCGCGCGAAGACGCCCTCGAACTCCCGCGCGGTGTCGTGGTACGCCTCGGTGAAGACCTGCTCCACCCGCTCGTCGACCTCCTTGACCACCCGCAACAGGTCGGCCCGGGTCTTCTTCAAGTCTTCAAGCTGCTCACTGAGGAACTGGTGGCGTTCCTCCAGCGCCGCGAACTCCTCCAGGGCCAGCGGGTTCACCTTCCCGAGCTGCTGATACGCCCGCTCGGCGGCTCGCAGCCGCTTCTCCTGCTCGGCCCGCACGTAGGGCACCGGCTGGTTGCGGGGATGCTCCGGGTCGTCCGGCAGCGTCTCGCCCTCCGCCGGCGGCGACGGCGGTACCGGCTGGTCCGGGCCGTACTCGGACGCGAGCGCGGCCGGCTCCACCCCCAGCTCCTCCAGCGCCCGGCTCTCCAGCTGCTCGATCCGCAGCCGCTTCTCGGCCCCGAGCACCTCGCCCCGGTGCACCGAGTCCGTCAGCTTGTCCAGCTCGGACTTCAGGTCCCGGGCCGCGTTCCGCTCGGCCACCAGCGCGTGTTCCCGCTCGGCCTTGGCCCGATCCGCGGCGGCCCGCTCCTCCTCGGCCCGGACCACCGACACCTCGACGTGCGCCAGCAGCTGCCGCGCCCCGGACGCCACCGCCCCGGCCACCGTCGCCTCGTGCCGCAACCGGGCGCGCCGCCGCTCGGCTCGCGCCCGCGCCTCCCGCTCCGCGCGCGCCCCCCGGTCCAGCGCGTCCGCCCGCCCGGCCAGCGCCTTGACCCGCTCCTCGTGCGTACGCGCCTGGAGCCGGGCCTCCATCTCCGTCTGCCGGGCGTTGGCGCCGTCCGCCGCCAGCCGGTCCCGTACGGAGGTGTCGGGCTCCTCGTCGCCGACGCCCGGCTCCTCCTCGGCCACCGCCAGCCGCTCGGCCAGCTCCTCGGCCTCCTCGGTGGCCCGGACCAGCGCCTCCTCGGCGCGCGAGGCCGCCGCGGCGGCCCGCTCGGCCTCGCCGGCGGCCGCCCTGGCCTGCCCGCCGAGCCGCCCCAGGTCCCCCGCGACCTTGGACTTCTCCCGGTCCGCGGCCCGCCGCCGCTCGACCAGCTCCTCGACCAGCGCGGCACACTCCGCCCGCCGCGCCTCCGCGGCCCGCTGCTCCTCGGCCAGCCGCGCACAGCGCTCCGCCAGCGCCTCCAGTTCGGCGGCCGCCTCGTCGACCGAGGCCTGCATCTCCAGCAGGCTCGGCGCACCGGCCGAGCCGCCGTGCGCGAAGTGCGCCCCGAGCAGATCGCCCTCACCGGTCACGGCCAGCAGCTCCGGCCGCGCGGCCACCAGGTCCTCGGCGTCCTCCAGCGTCCCGACGACCACCACGTCCCGCAGCAGCCGGGCCACCGCGGCCGTCAACTCCACCGGCCCGTGCACCAGTTGACCGGCCGGTACGGGCTCCGCGCGCGGCCCGGGCACCCGGTGCACGGCGGCCGCGGCGGCGTCCCCGGCCCCGCCCTGCGCCGGCACCGTCCCCGTCCCCGTTCCGCCGGTCCCGAGCACCATCGCGGCCCGCCCGGCGTCCTGCTTGCGCAGCAGCCGGATGGCGTCGGCGGCGGTGGCCGGGTCGCTGACCGCGACCGCGTCCGCCGCCGCACCGAGCGCGGCGGCCACCGGCACCTCGAAGCCGGGCGTGACGGTCAGCAGCTCGGCGGCCGGCCCGAGCACCCCGCTGAGCTGCTCGGACGCGGCGAGCAGGGCGCCGGTGCCGTCCTTGCGGCGCAGCCCGAGGGCGAGTGCGTCGTGCCGGGCGGCGGTCGCCGCGCGCTTGCGCTCGGCCGCGGTCAGCGCCTCCCGGGCGGCGGTCAGTGCGGTGTCCGCCTCGGCCAGCTCCCGGCGGGCCGCGTCGTGCCGGGCCGCGCTCTCCTCGTCGTCCGCGTCCAGCCCCTCGACCTCGGCCTTGAGCTGCTCGTACTCCTCCTGGGCCGCGGCCGCCCGCTGCCGGGCGTCGTCCCTGGCCTCGGCGAGCCGGCCGATCTCCGCCTGGGCCGACGCGGCCCGGCCGCGGGCCGCGGTGACCTGGCCGCTGAGCCGGGCCAGGCCCTCGCGGCGGTCCGCGAGGGCCCGGGCCAGGTCCCGCAGCCGCCGCTCCTCGTCCGCCAACTGCCGCTCCAGTGCGGCGCGGTGTTCGACGGTGTCCTCCAGCGCCCGGGTCGCCGCCTCCAGCGCGGCCGCCAACTCCGCCTCCTGCTCGCGGATCCGGGCCGCCTCCCGTTCCATGTCGTCCGGGTCGCGCCCGGTCCGCTCCTCGGGCGGGGCCGCGGTGGCGCTCTTGACCCGCGCCTCGGCCAGCGAGATCGTGCCGCGCACCCGCTCGGCGAGCTGTGACAGCTCGTACCAGGTCTGCTGGGCGCGCTGCACCCGCGGGGTGAGCGCGGCGACCTCCTCCTCCAGGGCCGCCTCCCGGCGCTGGGCGGTGCGCAGCCGCTCCTCGGCGGCCTGCTTGCGCTCCTTGAGCGCCGCCTCGTCGGCGATCTCCGCCTGCAGCGCGGCACGCTGCGTGACGAGGTCGTCGGCGAGCAACCGCAGCCGGGCGTCCCGCAGGTCGGCCTGGATGACGGCGGCGCGCCGGGCGACCGCGGCCTGCCGCCCGAGCGGTTTGAGCTGCCGCCGCAGCTCGTCGGTCAGGTCCTGGACGCGGGCGAGATTGGCCTTCATCGCCTCCAGCTTCCGCAGCGCCTTTTCCTTGCGCTTACGGTGCTTGAGGACGCCGGCCGCCTCCTCGATGAAGGCCCGGCGGCCCATCGGATCGGCGTGCAGAACGGAATCGAGCTGGCCCTGTCCGACGATGACGTGCATCTCCCGGCCGATACCGGAATCGGAGAGCAATTCCTGGATATCGAGCAGCCGGCAGGTGTCCCCGTTGATCTGGTACTCGCTTCCGCCATTGCGGAACATGATCCGGGTGAGGGTGACTTCGGCGTACTCGATCGGCAGTGCACCGTCGGAGTTGTCGATGGTGAGCGAGACCTCGGCCCGGCCGAGCGGCGGCCGCCCGGTCGTCCCGGCGAAGATGACGTCCTCCATCTTCCCGCCGCGCAGCGACTTCGCGCCCTGCTCCCCCATGACCCAGGACAGCGCGTCCACGACATTGGACTTGCCGGAACCATTGGGGCCCACGACACAGGTGATTCCCGGTTCGAACCGGAGCGTCGTGGCGGAGGCGAAGGACTTGAAGCCTCGCAGGGTCAGACTCTTGAGGTGCACGCCGTTGGACTCTACCGGCCGCCCCTTGACGGACCACCCCAACATTCCGCCGCCGGCCCCCGCCCCCGGTACGGGCCCCGGCACCTGCAGATACCGCGCCGTTCATTTTCGGTTTCACCGCGGAAAGCGAAGGGCACATCATGCGGTAAGGGAGGGGCGGCCCGGCCGGATCGGCCGTATTCGATCACAGGCCGCATTGATCGCGGACGGTATCCATCACGAGAAGTGCCGGGCCCACGAGACCGGGCACACAAGAAGAGCCGGACGCGGGCACCCAAGAAGTGCCGGACGGCGGACGAAGAGCCGGGAAACGACGAAGGGACGCCGAAGCGTCCCTTGCAGATCTTGAAGAGAGCGGTGCCTCAAGCGGCTGGCAAGCAGCCCTACCGGCCCTCGTCGGGTCAGGTGAGCGCGGGCTCCGCCTGGGGTACGTCGATGTCGAGCATCGAGTCGTCGCGACGTGCGGCAGCGGACAGCATGTCGTTTTCGGCCTGCATCCGGATAAGCTCGGATTCAAGGTCTTGGACGCGCTGCTGAAGCCGTCGCATCTCGGAGAGGACTCGGGGGTCGGAGCCGCCGACGTAACCGAGAAGCGCCTTTGCCATGATGGATGGTCCTCCACAATGAGTGACCGACCGAAGCGGTGTGGGTCGTGAGGGATTCGCACCCGCGGCTTGTCATTCTCTGGTGTACTCAATGCCAAACAGCTAAGGTGCGCGGGGATTCCAGAGTCTCACCAAACGGTTGGACGGTCAACACGATCACGCCCCGTATCCTCGGGCACCTGAGAGTGCGCGGCCGCGAGGGCGCTGCGCCGACTCCCCAGAAAGGTCCCGCGGGGGCGTAGAGATCATCCGTACAGCGGCAGCCTTGCACGGGTCGGCCGAGTTGGCAACCACCAGCGCTTATCTCCCGTAAGCAGCTGACGAAGACGCACCGCCAAGATCGCGGACAGCGGCCCTGCGGGCGGTTTCGGTGGCCGGTATCAGCGGATCTCGAAGCCGTCGTAACCGCCCCGCGGCGTGGCCCATATCTCAGTGACTCCGTCTACTCGCCCGGGCGTGTCACCGGTCCGCAGCCAATCGAGCAACTGATCGCATCGGTCCTTCGGGCCCTCGGCTACCACCTGGACGCGGCCGTCACCGAGATTGCTCGCGAATCCGCTGAGTTCACCGATTCGCAGGGCGTTCGCACGGGTGAACCAGCGGAACCCCACACCCTGCACCCGCCCCCGTACCCACGCGGTCACGCGCACCTCTTCTTCCATGTGTGCACGTTAACCGGCCAATTGCTCAACGGGCACTTCGGCCCCATGCGTCATGGCGTACAGTCCCCCGACAGCGAAACTCACCCTTATGGGTGAGCGTGTTGACGCTGAGGACGGAAGGAAGACACCGGATGGGCCGCCATCGACGTCTTGCGAATCCCCTGCCGGCAGCCCCCGGCCCACGGTCTGTTGACGCCCCGACGGCAACGATGCCGGCCGCCGGACCCGACGGCCCGGCGCGGCGCCGCTCACACCGTGCGACCAGCACCCGGGGGGCGGCTCCGGTACGCACCGGCCTGCTCGGCGCCTCCGCTGCGGTGGCGATGGGGGCCGTGGCGGTCGCGTCCGGACTGATCCCGGGCGGCAGCCACTTCGACGGCGGTACGGGTGACGGGCCCGGCGAGCGCGTACGGGCCGGGGCCCTGCCGGAGGCCACCGCGCCGCAGGGCGCCCTCTCGGTGTCCCCCTCCGAGCGCGCCACCCTCCCGGCCAGCCGCGGCAGCGCCCGCGCCGCGGTCCCCGGCGCCACCGGCCCCACCACCCCGACGACCTCCCCCTCCCCGCACCGCCCCGCCAAGTCCCCCACCCGGAAGGCCGATTCGCCCGGCTCCGCCGCGCCCACCGGCCACCCGTCGGCCGCCGCGTCCGCGGCCGCGACACCGCGGCCCACCGCGTCCGTCTCCGACGGCACCGGCAGCGAGTCGTCGGCCGAGGCCCAGGTGCTGGCCCTGGTCAACCAGGAGCGGTCCCGGGCCGGCTGCTCCCCCGTGACCGCCGATCCGGAACTGGCCTCCCTCGCCCAACGGTTCAGCGACGACATGGCCCGCCGCGGCTTCTTCGACCACACCGACCCCGACGGCCACACCCCCTGGGACCGCGCCGAGGCCCAGGGCATCAGCGACCTCGGCGGTGAGAACATCGCCCGCGGCCAGGCCACCGCCCAGGCCGTCATGGACACCTGGATGCACAGCCCCGGCCACCGCGCCAACATCCTCAACTGCGAGTACAAGACCCTCGGCGTCGGCGCCCACTTCGGCCCGGGCGGGCCGTGGTGGACCCAGGACTTCGGCTTCTGACCTGTCCCATGACCGGGCCCTGACCTGCGCCTGAGCCGCTCCTGAGCCGCCCCCGCGCTCCCGGCGGGCGCACTGGTGCGCCGTTGATGCGCCCTGCATATGCCATCGAGGCCCCCGGTAACTTCGCCGTCCATGAAGGGACTGGGGAAGTACTGGGGGTGGGCGGTCTTCGCGGTGCTCATCGCGGCCTGGCCGACCTCCGCGTTCGGGCCGGGGGTGCTGCTGACCCTCTCGGCGCTGAGCACGGTGTACTTCTTCTTCCGCATCCCGGCGTGGTGTGGCGCCTCGGGGCGGGAGGGGACGTGCCGCAACAACAGCAAGGGCGTGCTGATGGGCTGTCATCTCCGGCAGCACAAGTGGCAGAAGTTCAAGCTGGTCGTCGTGCGGGAACGGTGGCGCCAGCTGGCGAGGGAGCTGTTCCCCAACGCGACGTCCGCCCTGGCGACGGTCGGCGGCGTCCTCGCGGTGCTGTCGGGCATCGCCTCCGTACTGCAGCCGTTCTGGGGGAAGGGCTGGTAGCCGCGCGTTGTGGGCGGTGCGGGGAAGGGCCGGCAACGGCTCAGGGCCTCTGACCGAGGTGCTGATCAGAGGCCCTGGCGGCGCGGGTGTGCGGCTCCCTGCCCCGCGCCGGTCGGTGGGACGACCCCGCTTGCGCCGGTCAGGCGGACAGTGCGGCGCGGCCCGCGAGGGTGACCCGGGCCTGCTCGGCGATACGGCGGCCGAGGTGTTCGGCCGTGGCGACGTCGGCCTTGTGGACGCCCTCGGGGCCCTGGTCGTTGTTCGACTGGGCGGCGGCACCCAGGAAGAAGCCCAGCCGGTTCAGGTCGTTCTCGGACGCGGTGGAGGAGTTCCAGCCCGGGAGCAGGTTGAGGCCGACCCACGTCATGCCGTGCTGGGCGGCGAGCACCGTGAAGAACTGCAGGGTGTGCAGCTTGTCGCCGCTCTTGGAGGCGGAGTTGGTGAAGCCCGCCGCGATCTTGTCCTGCCAGGCGCGGGTGGCCCAGCGCGCGGACGTCGCCTCGGCGAAGACGTGGAACGCGCCGGAGGCGGTGCCCATGTACGTCGGCGAGCCGAAGACGATCGCGTCGGAGGCGTCGAGCTGCTCCCACTGGGCCTCGGTGATCTCGTCGACCTTGATCAGGTGGACGGTGGCGCCCGCCTCGGCGGCGCCGGCCCGGACGGCCTCGGCGAGGACGGCGGTGTGGCCGAAACCGGAGTGATAGGCGATCGAGACGACGGGCGCGGGCAGAGCAGGGGTGGTCACGGGGTCTCCTCGGAGGACGGTGCCCCGGTCGGTGGTCGCCGGGGCGTCTGCACCGAGAAAAGCACTAACTTTTCGAAAGTGCAACCCGAGAGATAGTGCCCACTAATCAGATAGCGCTATCCAGCAGTGAGCGCTATCGCGGAGTATGGTGTGAGGATGGCGACGACCGAGACCGCGGACCAGGCGAACGGGGCGGCCACCGGCTGCTGTCCGGACGACCTGGCCTACGACGTGTTCGCGCGCAACTGCCCCTCCCGCGACACGCTCAAGCACATCACCGACCGCTGGGGCAGCCTGACGCTGGGCGCGCTGCTCGACGGGACCTTCCGGTTCAACGAACTGCGGCGCCGGGTCGACGGGGTGAGCGAGAAGATGCTGTCGCAGACCCTGCACGCGCTGGAGCGGGACGGACTGGTGCACCGCGAGGCGCAGCAGACCAACCCGCCGCGGGTGGACTACGCACTGACCCCGCTGGGACACCAGGTCGCCCGCCAACTCCGGGCGCTGATCGACCTGGTGGAGGACCGCATGCCGCAGGTCCTGCTGGCACAGGAGCGCTACGACGCCGAGCACACCGCGCGCTGAGCCGCCGGCCTCACGCGCCCTGGGGGAAGCCCTTGGGGGAAGGGCCGATGGCGGACCCGTTCAGGGGCGCGGCGGCCGCTGGCAGCGCGGGCAGAAGTAGCTGGAGCGGTTCATCCACGGCCGGCGGCGGATCGCCGTACCGCAGCGGCGGCAGGGCTCGTCCTCGCGGCCGTAGGCGTCCAGCGAGCGCTCGAAGTAACCGGACTCGCCGTTGACGTTGACGTAGAGGCTGTCGAAGCTGGTGCCGCCGACGGCCAGCGCGGCCCGCATCACGTCCCGTACGTGCCCGAGCAGCTCGGCGGTGCGCGGGCGGGTGAGGGTGGCGGTCGGCCGGTCGTAGTGCAGCTTGCTGCGCCAGAGCGCCTCGTCGGCGTAGATGTTGCCGACGCCGCTGATCAGCGTCTGATCGAGCAGCGCCCGCTTGACGGTGGTCCGGCGGCGGCGCAGCGCGTCGTGGAAGGCGGCGTCGTCGAAGGCCGGGTCGAGCGGGTCGCGGGCGATGTGCGCGATGACGTCGGGCAGCTGGTCGGGGTCGCCGGGCACGGTGTCGTGCAGCGACAGGCCGCCGAAGGTGCGCTGGTCGACGAAGCGGAGTTCGGTCCCCAGGTCGTCGGCGAACCGCAGCCGGATGCGCAGGTGCTTCTCGTCCGGCGCGTCGTGCGGCTGGACCAGCAGCTGGCCGCTCATGCCGAGGTGGGCGAGGACCGCCAGACCGTGCGTCACGTCGGGGGTGACGAGCGGCGCGATGCCCTCGGCAGCGGTCTGCGCGGCCGGGGTACCGCCGGTCACCGGGATCCAGAGGTACTTGCCGCGGCGGCGCGCGGTCCCCAGGCGCAGCCCGGTGAGGCGGGCCGCGAAGTCCTCCGCCCCGGCCGTGTGCCGGCGGATCGCCCGCGGATGCCGCACCTCGACGTCGTCGATGGTGCGGCCGTCGACCCACCGCTCCAATCCGCGGCGGACGACCTCGACCTCGGGCAGCTCGGGCACGACGGACTCCTCGGAACGACGACGACGGGTGGGAGGGGCCGCCTGGGCGGAAGGACTCCGACGGAAGAACTCCGAAGGATTGCCCCACAGGGACTTCGGCGGACGGCGGGAAAGACTTCTGACCCCGTCCGGGGCGACGCGCGGTCGCCCCGGACGGGGTCAGAAGAGGTGCTTCAGTGTGCCGACGACGAGCCGTCGTCGGCGGTGGTGGGAGCCGATCCGTCCGGGCCCGGCGACGGGGCGTCGCCGGAGGCCGCCGCCTTGGCCGCCTCGTCCGCCGCGGCGCGGATGGCGCGCCACGCGGACTCCGCCGCCTGCTGCTCGGCTTCCTTCTTGCTGCGGCCGGTGCCGGTGCCGTACGAGACACCACCGACGCGGGCGGCAGCAGTAAAGGTCTTCTCGTGGTCCGGGCCGGTCTCGGTGACCAGGTACTCCGGGACGCCGAGACCCTCGGTCGCGGTGAGTTCCTGGAGGCTGGTCTTCCAGTCCAGGCCCGCGCCCAGGCTGGAGGACTTCTCGATGAGCGGGTCGAAGAGCCGGTGCACCAGCTCGGCGGCCGCGTCGAGACCCTGGTCGAGGTAGACCGCGCCGATCACTGCTTCGAGTGTGTCGGCGAGGATGGAGGCCTTGTCCCGGCCGCCCGTGCCCTCTTCGCCCCGTCCGAGGCGGATGAAGGCACCGAGGTCGAGGCCGCGCCCCACCTCGGCGAGCGCACGCGAGTTGACCACCGCGGCCCGCAGTTTGGCCAGCTGGCCTTCGGGCAGGTCGGGGTGGATGCGGTACAGCGTGTCCGTGACCACCAGGCCGAGCACCGAGTCCCCGAGGAACTCCAGCCGCTCGTTGGTGGGCAGACCGCCGTTCTCGTATGCGAACGAGCGGTGCGTCAGCGCACGCACCAGAAGGGCGGACTCGAGCTGGTACCCGAGCCGCCCTTCCAGAAGCGTGTGGGACGAGGCTGTGTCCGCCGGAGTCGTTTCCTCCCCGCGCTTGCGGGATGCCGAATGGGCGTCTTCCGCCTTTTTGGGGCTAGACACAGTGCCTGTCACCAGCCGCTCAGACCTCGAGGACCTGGCGCTTGTTGTAGGTGCCGCAAGCGGGGCACGCGATGTGCTGCTGCTTCGGCTCGTGGCAGCGCTCGCACGCCACCAGGGTGGGGACCGCAGCCTTCCACTGCGACCGGCGGTGGCGCGTGTTGCTGCGCGACATCTTCCGCTTCGGAACAGCCACGGCTACTTCTCCTGAGGTTCATCCCCGCCGTCGCGGGGTGCGTTGTCCTTCTCGCCGTCCTTGCTGGTTTCGGCGAGTCCCTGCAGTGCCGCCCAACGGATGTCGACGGCGTCGTGGTGGTGGTCCGGGTCGTCCGCGAGCCGCACTCCGCAATCGGAGCACAGGCCCGGGCAGTCGTCCTGGCACACCGGCTGCATCGGCAGTGCGAGCACCACCGCATCACGCAGCACGGGTTCGAGGTCGAACAGGTCGTCCTCGATGAAGAGGGTGTCCTCCTCGTCCTCGGCGTCGTCGCCCGCGTCCTTGTCATGGACCCTGGCGTCGGCGTCGGGGTAGGCGAACAACTCCTGGAAGTCGCTGTCGAGCTCTCGCTCCAGCGGCTCCAGACACCTTACGCACTCCCCCTTGACCGTTGCACGGGCGGTACCCGTGACGAGCACCCCGTCCATGACCGATTCGAGGCGGAGGTCGAGCTCGATCGGGGCACCCTCGGGCACACCGATGACCTCGTTGCCGAGGTCCCGGGGGGCCTCGACGGAGCGGGAGACCCTCTTGAGCGCACCGGGACGCCGACCCAGCTCACGCGTATCGAACACGAGAGGGGCGCGGTGGTCGAGGCGGGCGTTGATGGCTTCCTGCTTTCTACGGGGTTTCGTGCCACCCATGCTTCACTGGGAAATCCGGGCAGCAGAGATCGCGGAAATACGCGCGACCGAAGAGCCAGGATACTGGAAGCACCCCGATAGGCCCAATCCGCACCCACTCTCCCCGGCCACACACGGGCGGCGGGCGGGCCAGGCGCGTACGGGCCACGTAAACGCCTCGTACGGGGCAGGGGCGTACGGGCCATGTACCGGCCGCGCACTGGGCAGGGGCGTACGGGCCGCGCGTGGGCCGGGTGCGGGAGGTACGTGGGGGCCCGGGGCATACACCTGGGCAACCGGCCGGGGGCACACAGCTGGCGGGCGGGCCTTTATCCCTAGGGGCGATCGAACAGATCCCGTAGGGGTCACAAGGCCCCCCTGCGGGGCCACAACCAGGTGCGGGGCGGAGGTTATTCCGGCGCGCAGGGGGCGCCGGGGGCGCAACGGGGCGCGGGCGGGGCGCCCAAAAGCCGCCGGCACTGCCCCGCACCGGCATCCCCTCCCCGTGAAGGGGTGGCCTACTGGCGGCCCTCTTCGTATTGGCGGAGTTGGTCGAGGTTGATCATGCTGGTGTCGAAGAGGCTGGTTTCGTCCAGGGCGGCGGGCTGGGCGGGCGTGTGCGGGGCGTGCTGGGGCTGCTGGGGGACCTGGGGCTGGAGGTAGGCGTTCGGGTCGTAGCCGGGCTGCTGGGGCTGCTGCTGCCAGTCGTAGGCGTACGGGTCCGGGTGCTGGGTGTACGCGGCGGCCTGCTGGGGCTGCTGGTAGCCGTAGACGTCCTGCTGGGGGTAGGCGGCCGGGTCGGTGTAGTAGCCCTGCTGCTGGGGCTGGAGCTGCTGCTGGTGCTCCTGGGGCTGGGGCTGGTCCTGCGGCATCGCGGGCGTCTGCGGTTCACGGTCGGCGCCGATGCCGGCCAGCTCGGCCAGGTACTCCGCGTCGGCCTGCGGCTGGGCGTTCTGCGGGTCGCCCTGGGCCGCCAGGTGCGCGGCGAGTTCGTCGATCGCCTGGGCGCCCTGGAGCTTGTCGCGGCCCCGGCCGACCGCCTCCAGCGTCTTGGTCAGCACGGCCTGGAAGGCGCCGAACTTGGCGTCCACGTAGGCGTCCGCGCGCTGCCTGAGGGTCTCGGGGTCGGCGCTGCGCTCGGGGGCCTCGGTGTCCTCGTAGCCCTGCTCGTCGAGTCCGGGGCCCCGGCCGAGCAGCTTCTCGCGGCCGCGGTCGACGGATCCGATGGTCTTGGTGAGGACGACCTCGAAGTTGGCGAGCTTGGAGTCGACGTAGTCGTCGGCCTCGGCGCGGATCTCGGCGGCCTCCCGGGTGGCCTCGGCGAGGATCCGGTCCGCCTCCTCCTGCGACTGCCGGGCGATCTCGGTGTCGGAGACCAGCGAACCGCGGTGGGCGTGCGCGGACTCGATGATCCGCTCCGCCTCCGCGCGCGCCTCCTCGACCATCTGCTCCCGGCCGCCGAGCAGCTCCTGGGCCTGGGCGAGCGACCCGGGGAGCGCGGCGCGCACCTCTTCCAGCATGGCGAGCAGCTCGGCGCGGTTGACCACGCACGAGGCCGACATGGGCATGGACCGCGCGCCGGCGACGGTCGCGACGATGTCGTCGAGCTTCTTCTGCACGTCCACCTTGGACTCGCCACTCTCTGAGGGGTTGGAACGACGGAACGGGACGACTGTACGTCCACCGGCCCTCCGCCCGACACCAACTGACGGTACGTCAGGAAGTGGCGCGGCCGGGTGCGCCGGGTGCGGTGATCAGCTCTTCTTGCGCAGCCGCTCGGTGAGCGCGTCGAGCACGAACGGCGGGACCAGGTGGGAGACGTCGCCACCCCAGGCGGCGACCTCCTTGACGAGGCTGGAGGAGAGGAAGCTGTAGGTGGGGTTGGTGGGGACGAACAGGGTCTCCACACCGGAGAGGCCGTTGTTCATCTGGGCCATCTGCAGCTCGTAGTCGAAGTCGCTGACCGCGCGCAGGCCCTTGACGATCGCGGGGATGTCGCGCTGCTTGCAGAAGTCGACGAGCAGGCCGTGGAAGGACTCGACCTGGACGTTGCCGTACTCGGCGGTGGCCCGGCGGATCAGGTCGATCCGCTCGTCGACCGTGAACAGCCCCTGCTTGGATTGGTTGATCATCACGGCCACATGGACGACGTCGTACAGCTTGGAGGCACGGGCGATGATGTCCAGGTGCCCATTGGTGATGGGGTCGAACGACCCCGGACAGACGGCGCGGCGCAACGCGGGTTCCTCGCTCTCCGATGCGGTCATGACACGCTTGCTGACGTCGGTTCGGCGGACGTCGGAGCGGCGCGACCGTACCAAAGCGTCCCCTCGCCGTAGCGACGGGCCTTGATCGCGGTGAAGCCGTCCGGCCACGGGAACGCGCCGCCTCTGGTGCTCCGTTCCACGGTGACGAGTGCGTCGCCGGTGAGCCACCCCTGACCACGGAGTGTGAGCAGGATCTCGCACAGCTCGGCGTCGCTCACCGCGTACGGCGGGTCCAGGAAGACGATGTCGTACGGGTCGCCGGGAGGCGGGGCGGCGGCGGTCTGTTCGGCCTTGCCGGGCCGCACCTCGACGCCCGGGAGGCCGACCGCGCGGACGTTGTCGCGGATGGTGCTGACGGCGCGGGCGTCGGCCTCCACCAGCAGGACGTGCGCCGCGCCGCGGGAGAGCGCCTCCAGTCCGACCGCGCCGGAACCGCCGTACAGATCGAGCACCCGGGCGCCGGTCAGCGGGCCGTCCAGCGACTCCCAGGTGGAGAACATGCCCTCGCGCGCCCGGTCGGAGGTCGGGCGGGTGCCGTTGCCGGGTGGTACGGCCAGGCGGCGGCCGCCGGCCGTACCGGCGATCACGCGGGTCATGGGCCCGTCCTTACGTCGTGCGGGGTGGAGGGGGTCGGCGGAGCCGTCTCGGGCTCCGTGCTCCACGATATTCCGTCGTCCGGCGGCGGGCGCCCGCCGGAGCCGTCCGGGCGGCCCCCCGGCCCGTGATCGTTCTCACGCGGCCGCGGGCGCCGCATCCACGGCACGGTCCGCCGTCCCGGCTCGCTCAGCCCTTGTCCAGGTACTGCTCCCGCTCCTCGTCCAGCAGGGCGGACAGCGCGATCCGCAGCTCCGGATAGCCGGTCAGTTCGGAGTCTTCGCCGACCAGCGCGGTGGCCTCCTCGCGGGCGGCGGCGATGATCTCCTCGTCGTCGATGACCGTGAGCATCCGCAGCGAGGAGCGGACGCCGGACTGCGCCTGACCCAGGACGTCGCCCTCGCGGCGCTGTTCCAGGTCGATCCGGGAGAGCTCGAAGCCGTCGAGGGTGCCGGCCACCGCGGCGAGCCGGGCCCGCGCCGGGCTGGCCTCGGGCATCTCACTGACCAGCAGGCACAGGCCGGGCGCCGAGCCGCGGCCGACCCGGCCGCGGAGCTGGTGCAGCTGGGAGACGCCGAACCGGTCCGCGTCCATGATCACCATGACGGTGGCGTTGGGGACGTTCACCCCGACCTCGATGACCGTCGTCGCGACCAGCACGTCCAGCTCGCCGGCCGCGAACGAGCGCATCACCTCGTCCTTGTCGTCCGGCGCCATCCTGCCGTGCAGCACCGCCACCCGCAGGCCGGCGAGCGGGCCCTTGGTGAGCTGGTCGGCGATGTCGAGCACCGCGAGCGGCGGGCGCTTCTCGGCGAGGTCCTCCGGCGAAGCCGCCTCGGCCGCCGCGCCCTTGCCGCCGGCCGCGCCCTTCTTGCCCGGTTTGGGCGCGTCCTCCTCATCGCCGATCCGCGGGCAGACCACGTACGCCTGGTGCCCGGCCTCGACCTCCTCGCGGACCCGCTCCCAGGTCCGGGCGAGGAAGTGGGGCTTGTCCTTCGCGGGCACCACATGGCTGGCGATCGGCGAGCGTCCGGCGGGGAGTTGGTCGAGGACGGAGGTCTCCAGATCACCGAAGACGGTCATCGCGACCGTCCGCGGGATCGGCGTCGCGGTCATCACCAGGAGGTGCGGCGGCTGCTTTCCCTTACCGCGCAGGGCGTCGCGCTGCTCGACGCCGAAGCGGTGCTGTTCGTCGACGACCACCAGCCCGAGGTCGTGGAACTGCACCTTGTCCTCGATCAGCGCATGCGTGCCGACGACGATGCCGGCCTCGCCGGTGACCAGGTCGAGCAGCGCCTGCCGGCGGGCCGCGGCACCCATGGAACCGGTCAACAGCACCACCTTAATGCCGTGTTCGGCACCGCCCAGCATCCCTCCCTCGGCCAACTCCCCCATCATGTCCGTGATCGAGCGGTGGTGCTGCTGGGCGAGCACCTCGGTGGGCGCCAGCATCGCGGCCTGGCCACCACTGTCGACGACCCCGAGCATGGCGCGCAGCGCGACCATGGTGTTGTGCGTGACGGTGAAGTGGTCGGTCACATAGGCGTGCGAGGGGTGCGCGACGCTGATGCACTGGACGGGCTTGCGGCCCACGTGCTCGATGGCGCGGACGGCGCGCCGCAGGCCCGGAGCGTCACCGGCTCCCTCCTCGGGCAGCGTGACGTGGACGTCGTACGTGCCCGCCCCGGTGTCGTGCAGTCGGGCCGCGCCGCCCAGGGAGCGCACCAGCCAGGCGAGGTCGTCGGCGAGCGGGCCGGGCGCGGCGCGGAACGTGTCCCCGCTGCCGGAAGCCTCTCCCCCGGCCTCCAGCAGGCCCCGCAGTACGGCCTGCCGGTCCTTGACGGGGGCGTTGCGGTAGGCGGCCGGCAGGCCCTCCTCGGGGAGGGAACGGCCCAGGCGGTACGGGTCGAGCGGGCGCTCCCCGCCGTCGTCGAGGTCGACGGGGGTGGCGGGGGCGATGGACCACCGGGGGCGGCCTTCGGCGTCCAGCAGGCCGGCCCGTAGCTCGCGGGTCGTCAGCACCCGCTCGCCCGGGTCGCGGGATCCGACGATCCACAGGTGCTCGTCGTCGCACTCGACGGTGGAGCCGTCCGACAGGACCAGTCGCCACACCTCGCGCTCCCCCTGCGGGAAGACGCCGTCCACCACGGCGCGCTCGCCGCTGGGCACCACCACTTCGGTGCCGACGGTCATCTCCCCCATGGGCCGGAAGCCGCCCGGGGTGAGCACCAGGGCGTCCAGCGGCTGGGCCTTGCCGGAGCCGACCTCGCCCTGGAGGAGGCGGTGCATGGGGTGTTCGGTCGCCAGGTCGTCGAAGATCTCCCGGCTGACCTTCTGCTGGCCTTCGGTGAGCGTGAACGGGAGCTCGGCGTCGAACGCGTCGAGGATGCCGTCCTTGACCAACTGGCGTGCCACGGCCGGGAGTTGGGTGTCGGCCAGGCGTCTGCGGGCCAGCGCGACCTGCATCACGAACGCCTCGTCCCACTTCAGCCGGTCCCGCGCGTCGGCGATGTCGGCCTTGCTGCCCGGCCGGTGGATCTTCAGCAGCGCCTCGGTGAGCGGTACCAGCGACCGGCCCTCGCGCAGCGCCTCGGGCAGCGGGTCGACGGCGTCCCGGGCGCTGGGCAGCACCGCGTCGACCGCCTTGGTGATCTTCCAGGAGGCCATCTGCTGGCAGGCCGGGTAGATCGGGATGAGCTGATTGGCGAACGCGTCCACGGCGTCGCCTTCGGTGTCGCCGTCCAGGAGCGCGTATTCGGGGTGGGCGAGCTGGAGTTTGCGGTTGAAGACGGAGACCTTGCCGGCGAACATCGCGCGGCGTCCGGGCAGCAGTTCCTTGTGCGGCTTGTGGATGCCCTTGCCGAAGAAGACCAGCTGGAGCCGGCCGCTGCCGTCCGTGAGCGTCACTTCGAGGCGCTGTCCGCGGCCGGCGTTGAACTTGTGCACCCGGGCGTCGGCGACCCTGGCGACGACCGTGACGTGTTCGTCCAGCGGGAGGTCGGAGAGGCGGGTCAGCTCGCCGCGCTCGGCGTAGCGGCGGGGGTAGTGGTGCAGCAGGTCCCCGACCGTATGCAGGTCGAGATGCTCGGCCAGCACCTTTGCGGTGGTGCCGCCGAGGATTTTCTTCAGGGGTTCGTCGAGCGCAGCCACGGGTCTATTGCACACCACGCCTCTGACAATTGCGCCGGTCCCGGCCGTCGGGGCGCCGTCACTCCACGCCGATGAGCAGCGGGGCGGTGCGCTGGCCGCCGTCGTAGACGACCGTGTCGACGGCGAGGTGGCGCTCGCGGACGTGCCGTTCCAGCCGCTCGGCGAGGGCGGCGGGCGCCCCGGCGCCGAGGACCAGGGTCACCATTTCGCCGCCCGCGGACAGCATCCGGTCCAGCACCGTCATGGCGGTGAGGGTGAGGTCCGAGCCGATCACCGCGACGTCGCCGTCGATCAGGCCGAGGACGTCGCCGGCCTGGCAGACGCCCGCCATGGTCCACGACTGCCGTTCGGCGAGGGCGAGCTCGGCGTAGCGGGTGGCGCCGGCGGCGGAGGTCATGGCGACCGCGTCCTCGTCGAAGCTGCGGTCCGGCTCGTGCACGGCCAGCGCGGCGATGCCCTGGACGGCGGCGCGGGTGGGGATCACCGCGACCCGGACGCCTTCGGTGCGGGCCTGTTCGGCGGCGGCCGCGGCGGTGTGCCGGAGTTCGGGGTCGTTGGGCAGCAGCATGACCTCGCGGGCGTGGGCCTGCCGGATCGCCTGCACCAGTTCGCCGCTGGCGGGGGGCTCCCCGGGGCGTACGGTGACCGCGGTCGCGCCGGCGTCGGCGCACAGGCCGGCGAGCCCGGCGCCCGGCACCACCGCGACCACGGCCCGCGGTGCCAGCGCCGGCTCCTTGGTGCGGCCGCCGCCGAAGTGCGTGATGCGGATCCGGTACGGGCGGCCGGCCTCGATGCCGGCCTCCACGGCGGCGCCCGCGTCGTCGACGTGGACGTGGACGTGCCACAGCCCGTCCCCGCCGACCACCACCAGGGAGTCGCCGAGGCCGTCGAGCCGGGTGCGCAGCCGCGACACGGCCTCGTCCGCCGCCTCCAGCAGGTAGATCACCTCGAAGGCGGGCCCGCCGGGTTCCGCGCAGCCGTCGGCCGCCGTGTGTGCCGCGACGTCGCAGCCGGCGGCCTCGGGGAGCGGGGCGTCGGCCCGTACGGCGACGGGGGTGGCGGTGACCTCTCCGGAGAGCGCGTCGGCGAGCGCGCCCAGCAGGGCCACGAGCCCGCAACCGCCGGCGTCCACGACGCCCGCCCGGCCGAGGACCGCCAGCTGCCCGGGGGTCGCCTGCAGGGCCGTACGGGCCCCTTCGTGGGCGGCGCGGGCGACCGCGGCGGCGTCCCCGGCCTCGCCGGCCGCGCGTTCGGCGGCGTCGGCGGCGGCGGTCGCCACCGTCAGGACGGTGCCCTCCACGGGGTGGGCGACGGCCTCGTACGTGGAGGCGGCGGCCCTGCGCAGGGCCCGGCGCAGGGCCTCGGCCGCCCCGTCACCGGTCGCGGTGTCCGTGCCTTCCGTGCCTTCCGTGCCGGCGTCGGCCGCCAGGACGTCGGTCATGCCGCGCAGCAGCTGCGCCAGGATGGTGCCGGAGTTCCCCCGCGCTCCTATCAGGGCGCCGTGTGCCATCGCGCCGATCGCGTCGGCGAGGCCGGGGGCGGTGCCCGCCGAGGCGTGGCCGTCGAAGGCGGCCTCGACGGCCCGGGCCGCGGATTCCAGCGTCAGATAGAGGTTGGTGCCGGTGTCGCCGTCGGCCACCGGGTAGACGTTGATCGCGTCGATCCGCTCGCGTTCCCGGCCGAGCGCCTCCAGCGCCAGTCCGCACCAGGAGCGGACCGCGGCGGCGTCGAGCGGGTACGGCACATCGTCCTCCTGGGTCACGGGCTGCACCGCACAGTAGCCGCGCACCGGTGGGGAGGCCGGGGCGGGGGCCGGGGGGTGCGTGATAGTTTCGTTCTACGGGAGCGGTCGTTGTATGCTGCTCCGGTTGCCCGATGAGAATCGGGCCATTTCCTCTCCTGACGGTCGCCGGTCGGGCAATGCACTCGGCCCGTCGGGATTTCACCGTAAGTGCATCTGAAGTCTTTGGAGTGACCCGTGGCTGCCAACTGCGACGTCTGCGGCAAGGGGCCGGGCTTCGGCAAGAGTGTCTCGCACTCGCATCGCCGTACCAACCGTCGTTGGAACCCCAACATCCAGACGGTGCGTGCAGTGATCGGGCGCACGCCGAAGAAGCTGAACGCCTGCACCTCGTGCATCAAGGCCGGCAAGGTCTCGCGCTGACGCCTTAGTCGTAGCGCAGCCGGCCGGTTGCCTGGGAAGCCGGTCCACCCTCGGGTGGGCCGGCTTTTGCCATTCCGGTGCCGCCGCGGGCGGGCTTCAGCGCCCGTCGCCGAGCCGCCAGCCGTGGTCGACCGGCCCGATGCCGCCACCGAGCCGGAAGCCGGCCGCGATCGCGCCGGTGACGTAGTCCTTCGCCGCCGCGGCGGCCTGGGGGACGGAGTCGCCCTTGGCCAGCTGAGCGGCGAGCGCGCTGGCGAGGGTGCAGCCGGTGCCGTGGGTGTGCCGGTTGTCGTGGCGCGGGGCGCGCAGCCAGTGCTCCTCGGTGCCGTCGGTGAGCAGGTCGACGGCACTGCCGCCGCCTCCGTCCGCCGCCGTGAGGTGGCCGCCCTTGATGAGCGCCCAGCGCGGTCCGAAGTCCAGGACGGCGGCGGCGGCCCGGCGCATGTCGGCCTCCTCCCGGACGTGCACACCGGTGAGCTGGGCCACCTCGTCGAGGTTGGGGGTGGCGACGGTGGCCGTCGGCAGCAGCTTGGTGCGCACCGCGTCCAGGGCGCTCGCGGCGAGCAGTGCGTCCCCGTGTTTGGAGACGCCCACGGGGTCGACGACGACCGGGGCGTCCAGCCCGGCGAGCAGTTCGGCGACGGTCTCGACGAGTTCCGCCGAGGAGAGCATGCCGGTCTTGACCGCCTGGACACCGATGTCGTCGACGACGCTGCGGAACTGGGCGCGGACGGCCTCGGCGGGCAGGTCCCACGCGCCCTGCACGCCCAGGGAGTTCTGTGCGGTGACGGCGGTGAGCACGCTCATGCCGTGGGTGCCGAGCGCCAGCATCGTCTTCAGGTCGGCCTGGATGCCCGCGCCGCCGCCGGAGTCGGACCCGGCGACGGTCAGGACGCGTGGAGGTATGTGCATGCCGGCGAATCTACCCGCCCGCCGCCGGTGGCCTACTCGGCGTCGGCGTTGTCCCCGAAGTGGTCCCAGCCGGCCTTCAGCCAGGGCGCGCCGTCCACGGTGACCTGCGGCAGCGCGGAGGGGTGGAGGACCTCGCCGATGACCTTCCACCGGGCGGGCAGCTTCACGTCCGGCGGGAACGTGGCCACGATCGCGTGGTCCTCGCCGCCGTTGAGCACCCACTGCATCGGGTCCACGCCGACCGCGGTGCCGATGTCGGACATCTGCGTGGGGATGTCGATCGCGGCGGACCGCAGGTCGATCCGGACCTTGCTGGCCTCGGCGATGTGCCCGAGGTCGGCGACCAGCCCGTCGCTGACGTCGGTCATGGCGGTGGCGCCGAGCCCGGCGGCCGCGGGGCCGGCGTGGTACGGCGGTTCGGGGCGGCGGTGCGCCTCCACGAAGGCGCGCGGCGAGCGGAAGCCGCGGGAGAGGACCGCGTGCCCGGCGGCGGACCAGCCGAGCCAGCCGGTCACCGCGACCACGTCGCCGGGCTGGGCGCCGGCCCGGGTGACCGGTTCCTGGTTGCGCAGGTCGCCGAGGGCGGTGATGGCGACGGTGATGGTGTCGCCGCGGACGACGTCACCGCCGACGACCGCGGCGCCGGCCACCTGGCACTCGTCGCGCAGCCCGTCCATCAGCTCGGTCGGCCAGGTCGCGGGGAGTTCCGCGGGCACGACCAGGCCCAGCAGGATCGCGGTGGGCACCGCGCCCATCGCCGCGATGTCGGCGAGGTTCTGCGCGGCGGCCTTGCGGCCGACGTCGTAGGCGGTGGACCAGTCGCGGCGGAAGTGCCGGCCCTCCAGGAGGACGTCGGTGCTGGCGACCACCCTCCGGTCCGGCGCGGTGACCACCGCGGCGTCGTCCCCCGGCCCGATCCGTACCGCCGGAGTGGACGTGAGCCGGGAGGTGAGCTCCCTGATCAGACCGAACTCCCCCAGCTCGCCCACGGTGCCCTTCATGCTGTTGCCCTTCTCATGTGTACGGGCCGTTGTACGGACGGTCCGTACGTGGCTGACGGTTGCGCCGCACCTGCCGTGTTCACCGCGCGGGTCTCCCCGCTCCGCACGGTGACGCGGTACCGTGGCGTCCCTTCTTCCCCCATGATCCTCGTAGCCGCCCTGGAGGTTCCGTGGTACAGGCCTACATCCTGATCCAGACCGAGGTCGGCAAGGCCTCGGCCGTCGCGGAGGTGATCTCGAAGATCCCCGGTGTGCTGCAGGCCGAGGACGTCACCGGTCCGTACGACGTGATCGTGCGCGCACAGGCCGACACCGTCGATGAGCTGGGCCGCATGGTGGTGGCGAAAGTCCAGCAAGTGGAGGGCATCACGCGCACCCTGACCTGCCCGGTCGTTCATCTCTAGCTCCCCCGTATGCTCGGCCGGGTGATCTCTTCGCGTCGGCGGTGCCGCCCGTTCCTGGCCGTTGCCCTGCTCACCGTGGCGTTCGCCGCGGTGAGCTGTTCGTCTTCCGAGGACGTGGCCGTCCCGTCCCCCCGGGGCGAGGCGGCGCGGCACTGCCGGGCACTCCATGAGGAACTCCCGCGGACCGTCGACGGACTGAAGCGGCATTCCGCCGAGCCCGTCTCCGACTTCACCGCCGTCTGGGGCGACCCCGCCGTGCAACTGCGCTGCGGGGTGCCGAAGCCGGACGTCCTGAGACACGGGAGTGAACATTACAACCCCAACCCGGAGGCGGCGGAAGTCAACGGCGTCCGGTGGCTCTTCGAGAAGCAGGACGACGGCTACCGCTTCACGACCGTGCTGCGCAAGGTGTACGTCGAGGTGACCGTGCCCGGGAAGTACGCCCCCGAGGTCGATGTACTCCCCGACCTCGCGGGCGCGGTGAAGAAGACCATCCCCGCGGGCGTCTAGCCCTCCCGGCGCCGGCCGGCCGCGGTCCTAGCGCAGGCCGGTCGAGCGCTGCAGCGCCGCCTGCAGGAGGCGGTCGATCAGCTCCGGGTAGCTCACTCCGCTCTCCTGCCACATCCGCGGGTACATCGAGATGGGCGTGAAGCCGGGGAGCGTGTTGATCTCGTTGATCACGAACTCGCCGTTGTCCTGCAGGAAGAAGTCCGCACGGACCAGGCCCTCGCAGGACGCCGCCTCGAAGGCCGCGACGGCCAGTTCCCGGACCTTCGCGGTCTGCTCGGCGGTCAGCGGGGCCGGCACGATGCCGGCGGCCGAGTCGATGTACTTGGCCTCGAAGTCGTAGAAGTCGTGCGCGGTGACCGGCGGGATCTCGGCCGGCACGCTGGCCCGCGGCCCGTCCTCGAACTCCAGCACCCCGCACTCGATCTCGCGGCCGCTGAGCAGCGATTCCACCAGGATCTTGGGATCGTGCCGGCGGGCCTCCTCGATGGCCTCGTCCAGGCCCTCCAGGCCGTCGACCTTGCTGATGCCCATGGACGAGCCGGCCCGGGCGGGCTTCACGAAGAGCGGCCAGCCGTGTTCGGCGGCGAAGTCCACGATCTTCTTGCGGGCCGCCGAGGGGTCCTTCTCCCACTCCCGGGGGCGGATGACCTCGTAGGGGCCGACCGGCAGCCCGAAGGAGGTGAACACCCGCTTCATGTAGTCCTTGTCCTGGCCGACCGCGGAGGCCAGGACGCCCGAGCCGACGTAGGGCACGCCGGAGAGCTCCAGGAGGCCCTGCAGGGTGCCGTCCTCGCCGTACGGGCCGTGCAGGACGGGGAAGACCACGTCGACCTCGCCGAGCGCCTTGGGCACCGCGCCCGGCTCCGTGTAGACCACCTCGCGGTTGGACGGGTCGACGGGGAGCACCACTCCGCCCTCGGTGGACTCGGCGAGCTCGGCCACGCTGGGCAGCCGCCGGTCCGTGATGGCCATCCGCTCGGGGTCGTCGGCGGTGAGCGCCCAGCGGCCGTCGGTGGTGATGCCGATGGGCAGCACGTCGTACTTGTCGCGGTCGATGGCGCGCAGTACGGCTCCGGCGGTGACCACGGAGATGGCGTGCTCGGAGCTGCGCCCGCCGAACACGACGGCGACGCGGGGCTTGTGGGAGGAGGTCTGGCTGCTCATATCGCGTTGAGGGTACCTGCTGACCGGCGCGGCGTCAGTGCGGCGGCCGCCGTTGGTGGCGTGGCGGCGGCGCCCGCCGCGGGCGGCGGGGTTTTCGTGCCGGTTCGGTGCTGCTTCGGTGCCGTTCTGGTGCCGTTTCGGTGCGGCTTTTCAGTGCCGCTCGGACTTGGCGCTGCGCGCCATCAGCTCCTTGAGGGCCACCAGCGGCGGCTTGCCGTCGTGGACGATGGACACCACCGTCTCGGTGAGCGGCATGTCGACGCCGTGCCTGCGGGCCAGATCCAGTACGGATTCGCAGGACTTGACGCCCTCGGCGGTCTGCTTGGTGACCGCGATGGTCTCCTCCAGCGTCATGCCGCGGCCGAGGTTGGTGCCGAAGGTGTTGTTGCGGGACAACGGCGAGGAGCAGGTGGCGACGAGGTCTCCCATGCCGGCCAGCCCGGCGAAGGTGTGCGCGTCGGCGCCCATGGCGAGGCCGAGCCGGGTGGTCTCGGCGAGTCCGCGGGTGATCAGCGACGCCTTGGCGTTGTCGCCCAGGCCCATGCCGGTGGCGATGCCGACGGCGAGCGCGATGACGTTCTTGACGGCGCCGCCCAGTTCGCAGCCCACCACGTCGGTGTTGGTGTACGGGCGGAAGTATGAGGTGTGGCAGGCGGTCTGCACCCGGCGGGCGACCGCCTCGTCGGCGCAGGCGACGACCGCGGCGGCGGGCTGCCGGGCCGCGACCTCCTTGGCGAGGTTGGGGCCGGTGACCACCGCGACCCTTTCGGCGGGGGCCTTGGCGACCTCCTCGACGACCTCGCTCATGCGCTTGGCCGTGCCCAGTTCGACGCCCTTCATCAGGGAGACCAGGATCGTGTCGGCGGGCAGCAGGGGCGCCCATTCGGCGAGGTTTCCGCGCAGCGTCTGGGACGGCACGGCCAGGACGGTGAACTCCGCGTCCCGGGCCGCCCGTGCCGGGTCCGTGGTGGCCCGTACGGCCTCGGGGAGCTCGACGCCGGGCAGGTAGTCGGGGTTGGTACGGCCGTTGTTGATGGCGTCGACCAGGGCCGCGCGGCGCCCCCACAGGGTCACCTCGCATCCCGCGTCGGCGAGCACCATCGCGAATGCGGTGCCCCAGGACCCCGTGCCGTAGACGGCGCAGCGCGTCACTTGCCTTCATCCTCCTGTGCCTGCTGGGTGCTTCGGGCCTGCTGGGGGGCGCCGGCGCCTTCGGTGGCGGCGGCCGGCCCGGCGGCGGCCTTGGCGGCCTCGCGGGCGGCCCGGCGTTCCTGGGCGATGGCCTTGCGCCAGTCGTACGGTGCGGCCGGTGCGCTCTCGCCGCGCAGCTGGGCCAGCTGCTCGGTGATCGCACTCATGATGAGGTCGGTGACGGCGCGCAGCACCTCAGCGGTCGGTTCCTGGTCGTAGTAGGCGCTCAGGTCGACCGGCGGCCCCGCTTTGACCCGCAGCGTCTTGCGCGGGAGCAGCTGGAGCTTCTTCTCCTTGGCGTACGGCGGCATCGCGTCGTTGGCGCCCCACTGGGCGACCGGGATGACCGGGGCCTTGGTCAGCAGCGCGACCCGCGCGGCACCGGTCTTGCCCTGCATCGGCCACAGCTCGGGGTCCCGGGTGAGGGTGCCCTCGGGGTAGAAGGCGACGCATTCGCCCTTGTGGATGGCGGTGACGGCGGCACGGAACGCGTTGGCGGCGTCGGTGGTTTCCCGGTAGACCGGGATCTGTCCGGTGCCGCGCATCATCAGGCCGACAAAGCCGCTCTTGAAGAGTCCGGCCTTGGCCAGGAATCGGGGGACCCGCCCGGTGTTGTACTGATAGTGCGCATAGGAGAGCGGGTCGAGATAGGAGTTGTGGTTGACCGCGGTGATAAATCCGCCGTCGGCCGGAATGTGCTCCATTCCCTGCCAGTCCCGCTTGAACAGAACCAAGAGCGGCGGTTTGCAGATGACCGCGGCCAAGCGGTACCAGAAGCCGATTCTGCGGCGGGACACTGGGACACCCTCCTTGTGGGGACCTGCGTAGCTGCTACGGGCCGGCAGCCGCACAAGTGTCGCCCCAGGTACCCGCTATGTCGAGGACACCGTAACCCCGGCGCTCCCCCGGGTCGTCGGCGGCGGGTGAGAATGGCGCGGATGCGAAGAGACGGAGCGGATGGCGAGACGGCGGCGGCCTGGAGCCTGGTGGTGCCGCTGAAACCGCTGGTGCGGGCCAAGAGCAGGCTCGCCGGGGCCGCCGGGGAGGACTTCAGGCCGCGGCTGGCCCTGGCCTTCGCCCTGGACACCGTGGCAGCCGCGCTGGCCTGCGCCGATGTGCGCGATGTGGTGGTTGTCACGGACGACCGGCTGGCCGCCGAGCGGCTCGCGGCGCTGGGGGCGCGGATCGTGCCCGACACTCCGGCGGGCGGACTGAACGCGGCGCTGGCGCACGGTGCACAGGCGGTGCGGGCGGGTCGTCCGGGCGCGCCGGTGGCCGCGCTGAACGCGGATCTTCCCGCGCTGCGCCCGGCCGAGCTGGCCCGGGTGCTCCATTCCGCCGCGCTATTTCCCCGTGCATTTCTCGCGGATGCGGCGTATTTCGGGACAACACTTCTGACCGCGAGTTCCGGGGTGGAATTGGCACCGGCATTCGGTGGTGCCTCGCGGGCCCGTCATCTGGCGTCGGGGGCGCAGGAGATCACCGCGCCGGACGTGCCGTCGGTGCGCCGGGACGTGGACACCGGCGAGGATCTGCTGGCCGCGCTGGCGCTGGGCGTGGGCCCGCACACGGCGCGGCAGGCGCCGCCGGTGACGTGGACGGCTGCGGGGGCGGGCGGCGCCGGGGCCGGCGCGCAGCCGTCCGGGCCGGTGCCGCCGCAGGTCAGAGCGTCTGGAGGGTGACCAGGTCGATGTGCCGGGCGTCGCCTTCCCCGGTGACCTCGATCCGGACCCGCTGACCGGGCCGGAGCAGCAGCAGCCCGCCGGCGTCGAAGGCGGCCGCGTCGAAGGGCAGCGGGGTGCCGTCGTCGAGCAGCACGCTGCCGGAGCGGGTCTGGGGGTCGTACGTGTACGCGGTGGCCTGCATGGGAGAGAGCCTAGACGGCGGCCGGGGCCGGAAAGCACCGCGGGCCGGGCTCCCCGGAGGGAGACCGGCCCGACGCATGGCGTCGCCGCTGCTGTGGGTCACCGCTTGCGGGCGGTGGTCTTCTTCGCGGTGGTCTTGCGCGCGGTGGCCTTCTTGGCGGGAGCCTTCTTCGCCGTGGCCTTCTTCGCGGGCGCGGTCTTCTTGGCCGTCGCCTTCTTCGCGGTGGTCTTCTTGGCCGGGGTCGCCTTCTTGGCTGCGGCCTTGGCGGGGGCCTTCTTCGCCGTCGTCTTCTTGGCGGTGACCTTCTTCGCGGGGGTGGTCTTCTTCGCGGCGGCCTTCTTCGCCGGCGCCGCCTTCTTGGCGGTGGCCTTCTTGGCGGTGGCCTTCTTCGCCGCGGCCTTCTTGATCGCGGTGCCGCCGGTGAGGCTGCCCTTGGGGGCCTTCTTGACGGAGACCTCGCCGCCCTTGGGGAGCTTCTTCGAGCCGCTCACCAGGTCCTTGAAGCCCTGACCGGCGCGGAAGCGCGGCACCGAGGTCTTCTTGACCCGCACCCGCTCACCCGTCTGCGGGTTGCGGGCGTAACGGGCCGGGCGGTCGACCTTCTCGAACGAGCCGAATCCGGTGACCGAAACGCGGTCGCCGGAGACCACTGCACGGACGATCGCGTCGAGTACGGCATCGACCGCGTCCGCGGCGTTCTGGCGGCCGCCGAGCTTGTCGGCAATGGCTTCTACGAGCTGCGCCTTGTTCACGTCTTCCCCTTCGGAGACATTGCTGGAAGGAAAGTTTCCAAGCTTTTTCGCACGTTAGGCAGATATATACCGCAAATCAAACACGAAACGGGCTAATCACCCTTGTGCCGCAACGAACTCGACCTTCACGGACTTCCGTCGGCGTGCACATCTTCGGGATAACGACCTTCGTCGAGGTCTTCCATGAACCACTCCAGACGCCGTGCCGCGTCCGCAAGATCGTGTTTAGCCGCGGCCGTGATGACGAGCAGCTTCCGGGTCAGCGCCATCCGTACGCCCTCCGGGACTTGCAGTGTCCGCACTCTTGCGTGTGCGTCCTTGAGTCGGTCGGCGACGACGCCGTAGAGCTGGAGTTGGTCGTCGCGTTCCATGCGCTAATTGTGCCATCTGCGGCGAGTTGTCGCTTCACGGGGCCTCAACAGCCGTCTCGACAAGCCGATGCGCCCCCTGCCAACTGCACAGGGGGCGCATCGTACGCAATAACGCTTTGAGCCAAAAACCCGAGGTCAGACCTCGATGGTACGCGGCTTGAACGACGGGCGATTCGCCTCGTACGCCACGATTGACGGCTCCTCCCGAAGGGTGAGGCTGATGTCGTCCAGCCCCTCCAGCAGACGCCAACGGGCGTTCTCGTCCAGCTCGAAGTCCGCGCTGATGCCCTCCGCCCGGACCTGCCGGTCCACGAGGTCGACGGTCACCTCGGCGGCCGGGTCGGCCTCCACCAGCTTCTGCAGCCGGTCCACCGTCTCCTGCGGCAGGACCACCGTCAGCAGGCCGTTCTTGAGGGAGTTGCCGCGGAAGATGTCCGCGAACCGCGAGGAGATGACGGCCTTGAAGCCGTAGTTCTGCAGCGCCCAGACGGCGTGCTCACGCGAGGATCCGGTGCCGAAGTCGGGGCCGGCGACGAGCACCGTGGCGCCTTTGTACTGCGGCTTGTTGAGGACGAACTCGGAGTCCTTGCGCCAGGCCTCGAACAGGCCGTCCTCGAAGCCGTCGCGGGTGACCTTCTTCAGCCAGTGGGCCGGGATGATCTGGTCGGTGTCCACGTTGCTGCGGCGCAGCGGGACGGCCCGGCCGGTGTGGGTGGTGAAAGCTTCCATGGTTCAGACTCCCGCGGGCGTGGCGACGTCGGACAGGTCGGCCGGTGAGGCCAGATGGCCGAGAACCGCCGTTGCGGCGGCCACCTGCGGCGAGACCAGGTGCGTACGACCGCCCTTGCCCTGGCGGCCCTCGAAGTTGCGGTTGGAGGTGGACGCGGAGCGCTCACCGGGCGCCAGCTGGTCGGGGTTCATGCCCAGGCACATCGAGCAGCCCGCGTGCCGCCATTCGGCGCCCGCCTCGGTGAAGACCTTGTCCAGGCCCTCGGCGACGGCCTCCAGGGAGACCCGGACCGAGCCGGGGACGATCAGCATCCGCACGCCGTCGGCGACCTTGCGGCCCTGCAGGATCGCGGCCGCGGAGCGCAGGTCCTCGATGCGGCCGTTGGTGCACGAACCTACGAAGACGGTGTCCACGGTGATCTCGCGCAGCGGCTGACCCGCCGTCAACCCCATGTATTCCAGGGCCTTTTCGGCGGCGTGGCGCTCCGAGGCGTCCTCGTACGAAGCCGGGTCGGGGACGCTCGCCGAAAGCGGGGCGCCCTGGCCCGGGTTGGTGCCCCAGGTGACGAACGGCGCCAGCGAGGCGGCGTCGATGTGCACCTCGGCGTCGAAGACCGCGTCGTCGTCGGTGCGCAGCGTCTTCCAGTACTCGACCGCGGCGTCCCAGTCCGCACCCTTGGGGGCGTGGTCGCGGCCCTGGAGGTAGTCGAAGGTGGTCCGGTCCGGGGCGATCATGCCGGCCCGGGCGCCCGCCTCGATCGACATGTTGCAGATGGTCATCCGGGCCTCCATCGAGAGCTTCTCGATGGCCGGGCCGCGGTATTCGATGACGTATCCCTGGCCGCCGCCGGTGCCGATCTTGGCGATGATCGCCAGGATCAGGTCCTTGGCGGTCACGCCCTCCGGCAGCTCGCCGTCGACGGTGATCGCCATCGTCTTGAACGGGGCCAGCGGCAGCGTCTGGGTGGCCAGTACGTGCTCGACCTGGCTGGTGCCGATGCCGAACGCCAGCGCGCCGAAGGCGCCGTGGGTGGAGGTGTGGCTGTCACCGCAGACCACGGTGGTGCCGGGCTGGGTCAGTCCCAGCTGGGGGCCCACGACGTGGACGACGCCCTGCTCGACGTCGCCGAGCGGGTGCAGCCGGACGCCGAACTCGGCGCAGTTCTTGCGCAGCGTCTCCAGCTGGGTGCGCGAGACCGGGTCGGCGATCGGCTTGTCGATGTCGAGGGTCGGGGTGTTGTGATCCTCGGTGGCGATGGTCAGGTCCGTCCGGCGCACCTGGCGGCCGGCCTTGCGGAGGCCGTCGAACGCCTGCGGGCTGGTGACCTCGTGCAGCAGGTGCAGATCAATGAAGAGGAGGTCGGGCTCGCCTTCCGCGCGCCGGACGACATGGTCGTCCCAGACCTTCTCCGCGAGTGTCCGTCCCATCGCTTTCCCTCCGGCCGGCCGCAGTGCCGGCCTTGCTCGTCCATGCGCGATCGCCCGCAGAACTCCCCCTGCCGGGCCTTACGCCGGGCCCTGGTCGAGGGCCACATCTACAGACTGACGACTTCCCTGGAAAATTGAACTTGCGTTTCACAGTGTGAGACGCGAGTATCGTTGCATGGACAACTCTAGCGGCGTCGGCGTTCTCGACAAGGCAGCTCTGGTTTTGAGCGCCCTGGAGTCCGGTCCGGCCACCCTCGCCGGGCTGGTCGCGGCGACAGGGCTTGCACGACCCACGGCCCACCGGCTGGCCGTGGCTCTGGAACACCACCGGATGGTGGCGAGGGACATGCAGGGCCGGTTCATCCTGGGCCCACGGCTCTCCGAGCTGGCCGCGGCGGCCGGCGAGGACCGCCTGCTGGCCACGGCCGGGCCGGTACTGACCCACCTGCGCGATGTGACGGGCGAGAGCGCCCAGCTCTATCGCCGGCAGGGCGACATGCGGATCTGCGTGGCGGCGGCCGAGCGGCTGTCCGGACTGCGGGACACCGTCCCGGTCGGCTCCACGCTCCCGATGAAGGCCGGCTCCGCCGCGCAGATCCTGATGGCCTGGGAGGAGCCCGAGCGGCTGCACCGCGGCCTCCAGGGCGCCCGCTTCACGGCAACCGCCCTGTCCGGCGTACGGCGCCGCGGCTGGGCCCAGTCGATCGGTGAGCGGGAGCCCGGCGTGGCCTCGGTCTCCGCGCCCGTACGCGGCCCCTCGAACCGCGTGGTGGCCGCCGTCTCGGTCTCCGGACCGATCGAGCGGCTGACCCGCCACCCGGGCCGGATGCACGCCCAGGCGGTCATCGACGCGGCCGCCCGGCTCTCCGAGGGCCTGCGCCGCAACGGCTGAACGACGCGGCACGCCCCCGGTCCCGCACGGCGGGACGCGCCCGGGACCGGGGCCGGGCGGCCGCGCCCCGGCTCAGGCCGCCAGCCGCTCGGCCGCCCGCTCCCCGCGACGGGCGACCGGCACGACCCCGCGGGCCGCGCCCAGTCCGCGCGGCGGCATGTTCGCGTAGATGGTCTCGTACGAGCCCGCCGGGACGACATAGGTCTCGTGCCAGATGCCGACGTGGCCCCACCCCTCCCGTGCCCGCCGGTTGAAGGCGGCCCAGGCCGGCCGGTGCGCACCATTCTGGTCGCTCGCGTAGGCCAGCAGCTTCTCCTTGGACTCCCAGTACTGCACGACCCCGAATTCCCGCAGCCCGGGCAGCGGGCGGTAGCCGAGCAGGCCCCGCTCCGGGTCCTGTGCCAGCTCCTTCATCATCGGTGGCATCGCCCGGAGCACCGGCAGCCAACTGCGCACCGCCCGCCAGTTGTTGATCCGCATGCCGATGAGGAAGACCACCACCTCCCCGGTCCCGTCCGCCGTCATCCGTCCCTGCACCGGCTTGCCGCTCATCACAGCCCCCTTGGTCACGCCGAACGATGTTGGATAGCGACACTATCCATGCTTGGATAGTGTCACTCTCCAAGAAGGGATGCAAGAGGTATGCGACTGGCGGAGCTCAGCGAGCGCAGCGGGGTGTCCACCGCGACGATCAAGTACTACCTTCGCGAGCGGCTGCTGCCGCCCGGCCGCCCGGTCACCGCCACCCAGTCCGAGTACGACGAGGACCACCTGCGCCGGCTGCGGCTGATCCGGGCGCTGATCCAGGTCGGCCGGGTCCCGGTGAGCACCGCCCGGGACGTCCTGGCCGCCGTCGACGACGACTCCCGCGACCAGCACTCCCGCCTCGGCGCGGCCGTCGAGGCCCTCCCGCACGGCCCGCGGCCCGACGAGGCCGACCCGGCGACCGACGCGGCCCGGCACATCGCCACCGACCTGCTGCGCCGCGTCGGCTGGCACTTCAACCTGGGGATCGCCGAGCACTCCGGCGCCTTCCGCATGCTCGTCGCCGCGGTCGCCGCACTGCACCGCCTGGGCTACCCCTGCGACACCGCCCACCTGCTGCCCTACGCCCGCCAGGCGGCCGAGCTCGCCGTCGTCGACCTGGACCTGGTCGAGGAGTACGAGACCCCCGCGGAGCAGATGGAGGCGGCGGTGGCCCTGACGGTGCTCTACGAGCCGGTGCTGCTCGGCCTGCGCCGGCTGGCCGAGGCCGAGGAGTCCAACCGGCGCTTCAGGGCGGGCCGTTGAACCCCCGGGAACAGCGGAAAGGCCCCCCGCGCGACGCGGAGGGCCTTCCCTTGTGCGTACCCCCGACCGGATTCGAACCGGCGCTACCGCCTTGAGAGGGCGGCGTGCTAGGCCGCTACACAACGGGGGCAAGATTTCCTGCAGTTGAGCCTGTCACGAGGACATGCTGCGCTGGGCTACCAGGACTCGAACCTAGACTAAATGAACCAGAATCACTCGTGCTGCCAATTACACCATAGCCCATGGTGGTTTAGACCAGTACCCCCGACCGGATTCGAACCGGCGCTACCGCCTTGAGAGGGCGGCGTGCTAGGCCGCTACACAACGGGGGCCCTAGCGATCCCATCCGGCCGGAGCCGGATGTTGTCACCGCAATATCACCGGGAGCGACCCTGGTGATCAACGGGATGGATCCGTACCCCCGACCGGATTCGAACCGGCGCTACTGCCTTGAGAGGGCAGCGTGCTAGGCCGCTACACAACGGGGGCTTTGCAGATGAGCTCTGCGAGCTGGCCTACCAGGACTCGAACCTAGACTAACTGAACCAGAATCAGTCGTGCTGCCAATTACACCATAGGCCATCAAAGCGCAACCCCCTGCGGGGGTGGTATTTGACTTACGCTTCCCGGCCGGGCCTCTCGGCCCTCTCGGGCGGCGCAGGAAGAACATTACCTGATCGTGGACGGGGCTCCAAAACCGATAACCCCGTGCAGCAGCTCGGGCAGCTCAGCCAGGCTCGCGATCCGCCGCACCCCGGCCGGCAGCTCTCCGCCGGCGCCCGTACGGTCCAGCCAGACGGCGCCCAGCCCGGCGTCCCGGGCGCCGAGCGCGTCGATGTCGAGCCGGTCGCCGACGTAGACCACCTCTTGGGGCCCGAGGCCCAGCGCGGCACAGGCACCGTGGAAGGCCTCCGCCGCGGGCTTGGCGTGCCCCAGCTCGTCCGCGCACAGCACCGCCTCGAAGTGGGTGCGGATGCCCAGCCTGGTCAGCTTGCGCTCCTGGTTGGCGACGGAGGAATTGGACAGCACGGCCTGCCGCACCAGGGGCGCCAGCGCCGTCAGCGCGGGCGCGGAGTCCGGGAAGAGCGCCCAGGAGGCTTCGTAGTGCGCGATGTACTTCGCGAACCAGGCGTCCGCCTCCGCGTCGCTGAGCGCGACGCCGAGGAACGTCCGGGCCCGTTCCCTGCGGTGGTCGAGGAAACCCAGCTCACCGGCGAGGAAGCGGGCGAACTCGGTCTCCATGGCCGCGCGCCACCGTGTCAGCGCCGCCTCCTCGCCCCCATAGGCGGCCAGCAGTCCTTCGGCGCGCAGGTGCCGCAGCGCACCGGCGCGGTCCGACCCGCTGTAGTCGAAGAGGGTGTCGTCGATGTCCCACAGGACGGCACGGAGGGGCATGACGGCAATCTAACGCGCCGGGGCCGTGCCGGGAGGAAATATGCCGAGGGCCCGGAAGCCGGGACGGCTTCCGGGCCCTCGGGCGCCCGTAGGGGGTCAGCCGGCCAGCTTGGCCAGCGCGGCGTCGATGCGGGCGATGGTGCGCTCCTTGCCGAGGACTTCGAGGGACTCGAAGAGCGGCAGGCCGACCGTGCGGCCGGTGACGGCCACCCGGACCGGGGCCTGGGCCTTGCCGAGCTTGAGGCCGTGCTCCTCACCGGCGGCCAGGACGGCCTCCTTGAGGGGCTCGGGGCCGGCGTTCCAGTCGGCCGCGGCGAGCTTGGCCCGGGCGGTGGTGAGCAGGGCCACCGGGTCACCCTTCATGGCCTTGGTCCAGGACGCCTCGTCCTCCACCGGCTCCGTGCGGAACAGGAAGTCGACGTTGGCGGTGATGTCGGACAGGACCGTGAGGCGGGTCTGGGCGTGCGGGGCGATCGCGCGCCAGGCGGCCTCGTCGAAGTCCGCCGGCTCCCAGTTGGCGAACGGGGCCTTCAGCCAGGGCTCGCACCGCTTGATGAAGTCCTCGACGTCCAGCTGCCGGATGTGGTCGGCGTTGATCGCCTCGGCCTTCTTCAGGTCGAAGCGGGCCGGGTTGGCGTTGACGTCCGCGATGTCGAACTTCTCGATCAGCTCGGACACCGAGAAGATGTCCTGGTCGGCGGAGAACGACCAGCCGAGCAGCGCGAGGTAGTTGAGCAGGCCCTCGGGCAGGAAGCCGCGCTCGCGGTAGAGGTTGAGCGAGGCCTGCGGGTCGCGCTTGGAGAGCTTCTTGTTGCCCTCGCCCATGACGTACGGCAGGTGGCCGAACTCGGGGATCGACGAGGCGACGCCCAGCTCGATCAGCGCCTTGTACAGGGCGATCTGGCGGGGGGTCGAGGAGAGCAGGTCCTCGCCGCGCAGGACGTGGGTGATGCCCATCAGGGCGTCGTCGACCGGGTTGACCAGGGTGTAGAGGGGCGCTCCGTTGGCCCGGACGATGCCGTAGTCCGGGACGTTGTCCGGCGTGAAGGTCAGCTCGCCGCGGACCAGGTCGGTGAAGGTGATCGGCTCGTCGGGCATCCGGAAGCGGATGATCGAGCTGCGGCCCTCGGCCTCGTACGCGGCCTTCTGCCCGTCGGTCAGCTCGCGGCAGGTGCCGTCGTAGCCGGAGGGCCGGCCGGCCTTGCGGGCGGCCTCGCGGCGCTCGTCGAGCTCCTCGGTGGTGCAGTAGCAGGGGTACGCGTGACCGGCGGCGAGCAGCTTCTCGGCGATGTCCTTGTAGCGGTCCATCCGCTGGGACTGGCGGTACGGCGCGTGCGGGCCGCCGACCTCGGGGCCTTCGTCCCAGTCGAAGCCGAGCCAGTGGAAGGAGTCCAGCAGCTGGTTGTAGGACTCCTCGGAGTCGCGGGCCGCGTCGGTGTCCTCGATCCGGAAGACCAGGGTGCCCTTGTGGTGCCGCGCGTAGGCCCAGTTGAACAGGGCGGTGCGGATCAGGCCCACATGGGGGTTACCGGTCGGGGAGGGACAGAAACGTACGCGGACGGGGGTGCCGGGGGTCGCGTTAGCCACGCTTGATCACCTTGTTGGTGAGAGTGCCGATGCCTTCGATGGTGACGGCGACCTCGTCGCCGACGTTGAGGGGGCCGACCCCGGCCGGGGTGCCCGTGAGGATGACGTCGCCGGGGAGCAGGGTCATCGCCTCGGTGATGTGGACGATCAGGTCCTCGATCGGGCGGACCATGTCGCTGGTGCGGCCGAGCTGGCGCTGTTCGCCGTTGACCGTGCACTGGATCGCCAGGCCGGCGGCGACGTCGGCGGGGTCCAGCCCGGTCTCGACCCAGGGGCCGAGGGGGCAGGAGCTGTCGAAGCCCTTGGCCCGGGCCCACTGCTTCTCGCGCTGCTGGACGTCGCGCGCGGTGACGTCGTTGGCGCAGGTGTAGCCGAGGATGACGTCCTTGGCGCGGTCCCGGGGCACCTCGCGGCACATCCGCCCGATGACGACGGCGAGCTCCGCCTCGTGGTGCACCTCCTGGGAGAAGGAGGGGTAGGCGATGGGGTCGCCGGGGCCGATCACCGAGGTGGACGGCTTGAAGAAGGTGACCGGTACGTCCGGGACGGCGTTGCCCAGCTCGGCGGCGTGTTCGGCGTAGTTGCGGCCCACGCAGACGACCTTGTTGGGCAGCACGGGGGGCAGCAGCCGGACCTTGTCGAGGGGAACCTTCTGGCCCGAGCGCTCGAATTCCGCGAAGGGATGACCCTTGATGACGTCGAGTTCGTCGCCTTCGAGGACGCCGAAGCCGACGTTGCCGTCGATGGAGAATCTGGCGATGCGCACGGGTGCCGCTGCCCCTCAGTGATCATTGACCGGAGTTGACACTCCAGGCTATCGCCCCTGTTCGGGCGCGCGCTCACCTATGGGTGCCGGGGCGGTACGCGGCCGCTGCCCTTCCGCCCGCGCGACTAGGCGATGACGGCCTGCTCGGGGACGTCCATCAGGACGGTGCGCCGGGGGTTGGCGGTCTGCGTGGGGAGATCGACGGTGTGCTCCGGGGCCTCGAGGAGGGTGGCGCCGAGCTCCTCGGCGTCCTTGAGATGGGCCAGAGTGGTGCGCCGCGGGTTGGCTATGTTGCGGAACATCATCGTCGTCTTCACTTCGGTATGCCTCGTGTGGTCGGAAGCTGGGGATCGGCCGGTGAAAAAGCCGTTGCGGAAACCTGTCTTGTCAGTTTCGGCAACTGTGTAAAGCGTCAGGCTATGCGCGCTATTCCCTCCGAAGTGCTGGGGAACTCAACGATCTTCCTGTGAGTTTGCTCACGAGCCGTGCGACAAAAGCCGCATTTTCCTTGATCAACATCCTTGGGCGAATCGGACAATGGCGGATTGAAGCGCACGTTCCGCTCCCGATCACCGCACCTGGGACAGCCGCCGGAGGCGTGCGACTCGCGGGCATACGTCCGATATCTCCAGCGGCTTCTTCTACAACTCGTGACGCGTCCCGTACATTGCGTCATCCATGTCACAGCCACCCGCTCCGGTCTTGTTGGAGATCCGGCACTGTGCTGGAATTCCACGGACCGCCGCACGTTTCAGCCGGCGCGCAGGGCGCAAGGTGGCGCCGCGCGGTGGTGCCGCTCTCTCGGCCAGAGGGGGCAGCCCGCCGGTCATTTCACGGCCGCCATGGGGGATTCACGGCCCCCAATACGACTCGACACCGTCCCGCCGAGGTGGGACGCCTGGTCCAGAGGTTGCGACGCTAGTGCAGGGACGTTTCAAGAGGGATGGCAGCGCTGCGGCGGAACCGGAGCTGCGCGGCGGAACCGACCGCGCCTCCTCGCCCCAGCGCGACCGCAACAACCCGGCGGGCGGCCTCACGTCGTCCGACCACGGCGGCCAGGCGCCGGGCGGTGATGCCGCGGACACCGGTGCGCCCAAGGCCGCGACCGGCCCCGGTTCGCGAATAGCGCTGCGCAACTGGCGCATCAGCACCCGACTGGTCTCCCTGCTCGCGCTGCCCGTGGTCGCCGCCACCACGCTCGGCGGCATGCGCATCGCCACGCAGCTGGACAACATCGACCAGCTCGACAAGATGCAGATGCTCACCGAGATGACCCGGCAGGCCACCGAGCTCGCCGACGCGCTGCAGATCGAGCGGGACAAGTCGGCCGGTCCGCTGGCCGGCAGCGGCAACGCCAAGGACGACGCGAACGTCGTCGCCCCCCGTGAGGCGACCGACCGCGCCAAGCTGTCCTTCAACCAGGCCACCGGCGACATCCAGGGCCAGGACGCCACGATGGCCGGTGTCCGGGCGACCATCCTGGAGATCGGCCGCCAGCTCAACACCCTCAACGAGATCCGCGCCAGCGCCTACAAGGACGACGGCAACACCGCGCGGACCGTCACCAGCTACAACCAGCTGATCAACTCGCTGCTGTCGCTCTCCCAGGACATGGCGCAGGCGACCAGCAACCCGGAGATGATCCGCAGTACCCGCGCGCTGGCGGCGTTCTCGTCGGCCAAGGAGTACGCGTCGATCCAGCGCGCCCTGATCAGTGCCGGCCTCGCCCACAAGGGCGGCCCGGAGCTGTCCGCCAACGACCGGCAGGCCGGCCACAACGCCGAGATCAGCGAGAAGGCGGCCCGGGACCGGTTCTCACTGATCTACGCCAACAACGCCGGCGCGCTCACCCGCGGCCTGGACGGCAACAACGACGAGATCAAGGCGGCGTCCGCCTTCTCGCACCGCGCCTTCGCCAGCGCCTCCGGCATCCGCAGCCAGGACTACCGCTACCTCGACTGGTACGACTCCGACACCGTCAAGATCGACGAGATGTCGCGGATCGAGACCACGCTGCTGTCGGAGATGGAGCAGAAGTCCCGCGAGGCCCGCAACGAGGCCACCCAGGACGCCCTCATCAACGGTGCGGTGATCCTCCTCGTCCTCGGCGTCTCGCTGGTCGGCGCGTTCGTCGTGGCCCGCTCCATGGTCCGCTCGCTGCGCCGGCTGCAGGACACCGCGCAGAAGGTCGCCCAGGACCGGCTGCCCGAGCTGGTCAAGCAGCTGTCCGAGTCCGACCCGCAGGACGTGGACACCTCCGTCGAGTCGGTCGGTGTGCACAGCCGGGACGAGATCGGCCGGGTGGCCGCGGCCTTCGACGACGTGCACCGCGAGGCGGTCCGCCTCGCCTCCGAGCAGGCGCTGCTGCGGGGCAACGTCAACGCGATGTTCACCAACCTCTCGCGCCGCTCCCAGGGCCTGATCCAGCGTCAGCTCTCGCTGATCTCCGAACTGGAGTCCCGCGAGGCCGACCCGGACCAGCTCTCCTCGCTCTTCAAGCTCGACCACCTCGCGACCCGTATGCGCCGTAACGGCGAGAACCTCCTGGTCCTCGCGGGTGAGGAGCCGGGCCGCCGGTGGACCCGCCCGGTGCCGCTGGTCGACGTGCTCCGTGCCGCCGCCTCCGAGGTGGAGCAGTACGAGCGCATCGAGCTCAACGCCGTCCCGCAGACCGAGGTCGCCGGCCGGGTCGTCAACGACCTCGTGCACCTGCTCGCCGAGCTGCTGGAGAACGCCACCTCGTTCTCCTCCCCGCAGACCAAGGTCAAGGTCACCGGCCACGCGCTGCCCGACGGCCGGGTCCTGGTCGAGATCCACGACACCGGTATCGGCCTGTCCCCCGAGGACCTCTCGGCGATCAACGAGCGGCTGGCCAGCCCGCCGACCGTGGACGTCTCGGTCTCCCGCCGGATGGGTCTGTTCGTGGTCGGCCGGCTGTCCCTGCGGCACGGCATCCGCATCCAGCTCCGGCCGTCCGACTCCGGCGGCACCACCGCACTGGTCATGCTGCCGGTCGACGTCGCCCAGGGCGGCAAGAAGCCGGCACCGAGCACCGCCAAGGGCGCGCCCGGTGACGTCGGCGGTGCGCCGTCCAGCCGGCTCGCCGGGCTCCAGCCGCGCGGCCAGGTCGGTTCCGGCCCGGGCGCCGGCGGCCGTCCCGCGCTGCCCGGCCGCGGCGGCCCCGGTGGTGCCCCGAACGCCTTCGGCGCCCCGTCCGGGCGTCCCGCGCCGGCCGGCCCCGCACCCGGTGCCCCGGCCGCGGGCGGCGACACCCGTCCGCCCGCCCCGCGCTCCGGCGGTGCGCGTCCCGCGCTGCCGACCCGCGGTGCGGACAACGGCCCCGCAGGTGGCCCCACGCCGACGGTCGCCCCGCCCACCGGTGCGCCCCGCCGCGAGGAGCGGCCGGAGCTGCCGGCCCGCGGTCCGGCGGCCGAACTCCCGGGCGGTGCGCCGGCCGGCGGCCGCGGTGGCCAGGACGGCCGCGGGAACCAGGACGTCTTCGGCGGTCAGCAGCAGGGCGGTACGAGCTGGGGCGCCCGCCGCGAGCGCGGCGGTGACGACGACTGGCCGCTGACGCCCCGCGAGGCGCAGGACCGGCCGCGCGGCCACGAGGAGCCGGACACCGGCAGCTTCGAGCGGCCCGCCCCGGCCGGCGGTCCCGGTGACACCACCGCGTTCGCCCGTCCCGACTTCAACGCCCCGCCGCCCGCGGCCCAGGCGCCGGAGCGCGAGCCGGACCGCTACGACACCGGCCAGTACCCGGCGGACCGCTACGACACCGGCGAGTACCCGGCGGACCGTTACGACACCGGCGAGTACCCCGCGGAGCGCTTCGCGCGGCCCGCCACCGAGGCCGATCCGTACGAGACCGGTCAGCTCGACGCCCGTCAGCTGCAGCAGGCGGAGGCGGACCGGGTCGGTTACGCCGCCGACCCGCAGGGCACCGGCCAGTTCCCGGTGGCCCGGCCGCAGGACGGCCGCGCGCCGGAGCCGGACGTGCTCGGCAGCGCGGACGCCGGTCCCGGTGACGGCCGTACGCCGATCTTCGACACGATCGAGTCCAACTGGTTCAGCCACCCGGCGTCCGCCGCCGCCGGTGTGCCGCCGCAGGGCACCGAGGAGCCGGAGGCGCAGCGGCTGCCGCGCCGCGGTTCCGCGGCGGCCCCGGGTGCGCCCGCCGAGCCGCAGGGCAACGGCGCACGCAACCCGGAGCGGGCCGACGCCACGGCGCAGTGGCGCAGTTCGCCGAACGACGAGACCTGGCGGCAGGCGGAGCAGATCCGCCAGCCGGCCTCGGGCGGTGTCACCACCTCCGGGCTGCCCCGCCGGGTCCCGCGCGCCAACCTCGTCGCGGGCACCGCGCAACAGCAGCAGCCCGCCCAGAGCGGTCCGCAGGTCTCCCGCGCGCCGGGCGATGTGCGCGGCCGGCTGACCAATCTCCGTCGCGGTATCCAGCAGGGCCGGCAGGCCGGGACGTCGTCCACCGGCAACCACGGCATTGTCGATCCCACTCACCAGCAGGAGCGTTAGTTGAGTCCGATGAGCCAGGCGGCGCAGAATCTGAACTGGTTGATCACCAACTTCGTGGACAACACCCCCGGGGTGTCCCACACGGTGGTGGTCTCCGCGGACGGGCTGCTCCTCGCGATGTCCGAGGGCTTCCCCCGTGACCGCGCCGACCAGTTGGCGGCGGTGGCCTCCGGGCTGACCTCGCTGACCTCCGGCGCGTCCCGCATCTTCGAGGGCGGGAGCGTCAACCAGACCGTGGTGGAGATGGAGCGTGGCTTCCTCTTCATCATGTCCGTCTCCGACGGATCGTCGCTGGCCGTGCTCGCGCACCCCGAGTGCGACATCGGTCTGGTCGGCTACGAGATGGCCCTGCTGGTCGACCGCGCGGGGACGGTGCTGACGCCCGACCTGCGCGCCGAACTCCAGGGCAGTCTGCTGAACTGACGGCGTCCGCAGCGCCGTTCGTCCAGCACCCACCACCCATTCGTGCCGCACCCCCCACCGGCCCAACCCGACGACAGCGCGCGCTGTCCCGTCCGGAGGACCCCATGACCCCGCCACCTGCCACTTCCGGCCCGTACGGCGCCTACAGCCAAGCGCCGTACGGGAGCGAAGGTGACCAGCCGCTGGTGCGCCCGTACGCCATGACCGGAGGCCGGACCCGGCCGCGCTACCAGCTCGCCATCGAGGCGCTGGTCAGCACGACCGCCGACCCCGCCCAGCTGCCCGGGCTGCTGCCCGAGCACCAGCGGATCTGCCACCTGTGCCGTGAGGTGAAGTCGGTCGCCGAGGTCTCCGCGCTCCTGCACATCCCGCTGGGTGTGGCGCGCATCCTCGTCGCGGACCTGGCAGAGGCCGGGATGGTGGCGATCCACCAGCCCGGTGGCAGCGGCGAGGCCGGCGGTACGCCGGACGTGACCTTGCTGGAGAGGGTGCTCAGTGGACTTCGCAAGCTCTGACGGCGGCTTCGCCGCGAGCCCGGCCCGCGCCACCACGTCCGCGAAGATCGTGGTGGCGGGCGGCTTCGGCGTGGGCAAGACCACGTTCGTCGGCGCGGTCTCGGAGATCAACCCGCTGCGTACGGAGGCCGTGATGACCTCCGCGTCGGCGGGGATCGACGACCTCAGCCACGTGCAGGACAAGACCACGACGACCGTGGCGATGGACTTCGGCCGGATCACGCTGGACCAGGACCTGATCCTGTACCTCTTCGGTACGCCGGGCCAGGACCGCTTCTGGTTCATGTGGGACGACCTGGTCCGCGGTGCCATCGGCGCGGTCGTGCTGGTGGACACCCGGCGCCTGGCCGACTGCTTCCCGGCCGTCGACTACTTCGAGAACAGCGGTCTGCCGTTCGTCGTCGCCCTCAACGGCTTCGAGGGGCACCAGCCCTACACGCCCGACGAGGTGCGTGAGGCGCTGCAGATCGGTCCCAACACCCCGATCATCACGACCGACGCCCGGCACCGCAGCGAGGCCAAGAGCGCGCTCATCACGCTCGTCGAGCACGCTCTGATGGCCCGGCTCCAGTAGGAACCGGCCACCGCTCCGGTTCGTCATCTGTAGTGGGTGATCCGGCAGTTGACTCTTATGGGGGGCGCCGCCCTGCCCAGGGCTGCGCCCCGCCATCCGCGAAGGGATCTGTGTCCTTCGACACGCCCACAAATTCGCTTCATAACGTTTCGACAGTGAATCCCTGAGGTTTCGACACACCACGCGCATGCCCGGCTTCGCTGCGCTCACGGATCGCCTGTCTTTTGCTGCGTCTCGCCCTTAACGCCCCTTTTATCTGAGGGCCTTCCGGGCCCGCTCAGGCTTTGCTCAGTGTTTGGAACGCACCGCCCTGACGTGCTGAAATTCGCTGAACTCCGGAGTAGGAAAGCCCAGAAGAAACGGCACAGCAGGTAGTGCCGGCCGCCGAGAGGTTGTTGGTCGAGTGAGGCGAAGCACGTCTAGCCCCGAGCCGCAGGAACCGCGGCGGGGCAACTTCACGCCGCCACCGAGAGGTGGCGTACCGGCTTCCGACGCGCCCGAGGACACGGTCGCGAAGCCTCCGGTCAGCGGTAGCAAGTACTCCCCGCGCAACTGGCGGGTGGCCACCCGGCTGAACGCCATCCTGCTGATCCCCGTGCTGCTCGCCCTGGTCTTCGGCGGCCTGCGGGTGAACACCTCGTTCGCCACCTGGCAGGAGGCGCAGGACGCGGAGAACACCGCGAAGCTCGTGCGCGCCGCGCTGTCCTACAGCACCGCCCTGATCGACGAGCGGGACCGCACCGCGGCGCCGCTGCTGGAGGGCAAGAAGGACGACCCGGTCGTCCAGGAGGCCCGGGACACCACCGACGCCGCCGCCGACGCGTTCCACAAGGCCGCCAAGGCCATGCCGGACAAGCCGGGCCTCAAGCGCCGGCTCGCCGCGTTCGAGAAGGTCGAGCCGAAGCTCCAGGTGCTGCGCCAGGCCGCGTACACCGCCAAGCTGCACGGCGTGCAGACCGAAGAGGGCTACGTCGAGGTCCAGCACCCGCTGATGGAGTTCGCCAACGAACTCGGCCTGGGCACCGGCAACATCACCTCCTACGGCCGCACCGTCTACGCCGTCGCGCTGGCCAAGGCCGCCGAGTCGCTGGAGCGCTCGATCGGCACCCACCTGCTGGTCGACCCGGCGACCCCGCAGGGCGGCAAGGAGCACAAGCTCCAGCTGACCGCCTTCGCGTCGTACCGCTACCTGGAGGGCATCGCCATCGGCGAGTACACCTCCGGCGGCACGCCCCAGGACGTCGAGCGGCTGAAGAAGGACGCCGCCGCACTCAAGCAGGCCGCACAGCAGAAGATCGCACAGGCGAAGCAGCAGGCGCAGGCCGCGAACCGGCCGTTCCGCACCCCGCCGTCCATCGACCAGATGTCCACCTGGATCGGGACCGGCGCGGCGCCGGAGACGCTGAGCCTGAAGGGCGTCACCTCCGACAGCTACTTCGCGGCCGCAACCGGCAAGTTCAACATGTACCGGTCCATCGAGAAGGACCTGGCCGACAAGGCCGTGAACGAGGCCGCGCAGATCTCCGCGGACGCCAAGCAGTCCACCTTCGTCGACTCCGCAATCGCGGTCGCCGCGCTGATCATCGCGTTCGTCGTGGCCGGTCTGATGGCCCGCCGGATGAGCCGCAACATGCGCCAGCTGCGCAACGCCGCCTTCGGCATCGCCGAGCAGCGGCTGCCGATGCTGGTCGACCAGCTCTCCCGGACCGCACCCGGCCGGGTCGACACCCGCGTCACCCCGATCCCGATCTCCACCACCGACGAGATCGGCGAGGTCGCCCGGGCCTTCGACCAGGTGCACCGCGAGGCCGTCCGGCTGGCCGCCGAGCAGGCGCTGCTGCGGGGCAACGTCAACGCGATCTTCACCAACCTCTCCAGCCGCAACCAGGGCCTGATCGAGCGTCAGCTGGAGCTGATCACCGACCTGGAGAACAACGAGGCGGACCCGGACCAGCTGGAGAGCCTCTTCCGGCTCGACCACCTGGCCACCCGTATGCGCCGCAACGGCGAGAACCTCCTCATCCTCGCCGGCGAGGAGCCGGGCCGCCGCTGGAACCAGCCGGTGCCGCTGGTCGACGTCCTGCGGGCGGCGATCAGTGAGGTCGAGTCGTACGAGCGAATAGACCTCACCGGCGTGCCGGAGAGCGAGATCCACGGCACCGCCGTGACCGACCTCGTGCACCTGCTGTCCGAGCTGCTGGAGAACGCCACGACGTTCTCCTCGCCGCAGACCAAGGTGCGGGTGACCGCGACCCGGCTGCCCGACGGCCGGGTGATGATCGAGATCCACGACAAGGGCATCGGGCTGACCCCCGAGGACTTCGCGGACATCAACCACAAGCTGGCGAACCCGCCGAGCGTGGATGCCGCGATCTCCCAGCGCATGGGCCTGTTCGTGGTCGGCCGGCTGGCCGACCGGCACGGGATCCGGGTGCAGCTGCGCCCCTCCGGCGAGCAGGCGGGGACCACGTCCCTGGTCATGCTGCCCGAGGCGATCACCCACGGTGGTGGCGGCGACGAGCAGTACGAGGACGACTTCACGGTCTCCCGGATCGTTCCCGAGCACCAGCAGGCCACCTACGAGGGCCACCAGCGCACCGCCGCCGAGCTGGGCTTCGACGACAGCCGCTACGCCCGCACGGACGCCGCCGATCTGGACATGGTCGGCCGCTCGCTGCTCCGCGAGGAGCGCCGGGCCGCGCTGGAGGCGCAGGCCACCGGCGTCGAGCGCCCGGCCGAGGGGCCGGACGCCGGCAATCCGCTCTTCCGCGACCCGGCGACGTCCGCCACCGGTTACCAGGGCCACCCCGCCCCGGGCTATCCGGAAGCTGATCAACCGCTCTACGACGACCGGTCGCACGGCAGCCAGGCGTTCGGCGATCCGGGCTTCCCGGAGACCACCGGCCAGCAGCCATACGTCTCGCACGAACCGGTACAGCCGGACGAATGGTCCGAACGCCACGCATTCGAGGGCTACTTCGGGACCGAAGCGGAATCTGACCGGAATACAACTGCCGCTCCCGCTGACGCGCCCGAGCGCGTACCATTCGAGCGTCCGGGCCCCACACCGAGCGACCCGCACCCGCTGACGGACGCCGGCCTTCCGCGCCGCGGAGGCCGCGACCAGCAGGCACAGCATGTTCAGCAGCCGCGGAGCGCGCCGGAGACCGGCCAGGACGGCTCCGACTGGCGCAGCTCGAACGACGAGCGCTGGGAGCGGGCGGAGCGGCTGCGCGAGCCGAAGGCGGGCGGAGTCACAGCCTCCGGTCTTCCCCGCCGGGTGCCCAAGGCCAACCTGGTCGAGGGTTCCGCGGAGCAGACCCCGCAGGGCGGCCCCCAGGTCTCCCGCGCCCCGGAGGACGTCCGCGGCAGGTTGAGCAACCTGCGCCGCGGGGTCCAGCAGGGACGCAACGTCGGCACGGACCCCTCCGGGGTCCCCCAGAATGACCAACAGGGCTTCGGCCCCGGCAGCACCTACGATCAGGAGCGTTAGTGTGAGCCCGATGAGCCAGGCGGCGCAGAATCTGAACTGGTTGATCACCAACTTCGTGGACAACACCCCCGGGGTGTCCCACACGGTCGTGGTCTCCGCGGACGGACTCCTTCTCGCGATGTCCGAGGGCTTCCCCCGTGACCGCGCCGACCAGTTGGCGGCGGTGGCCTCCGGGCTGACCTCGCTGACCTCCGGCGCGTCCCGCATCTTCGAGGGCGGGAGCGTCAACCAGACCGTGGTGGAGATGGAGCGTGGCTTCCTCTTCATCATGTCCGTCTCCGACGGATCGTCGCTGGCCGTGCTCGCGCACCCCGAGTGCGACATCGGTCTGGTCGGCTACGAGATGGCCCTGCTGGTCGACCGCGCGGGGACGGTGCTGACGCCCGACCTGCGCGCCGAACTCCAGGGAAGCCTTCTCAACTAGCAAACAGGCAGTGCGTTTCCCGCCGCCGCGTCTTATGGTTCGGTGGCGCGACCGGCGTCAGACAGGCAAGTTGGAGGAGGAGACGTGGCAACGCCCCCTAGCGGATACCCGTACGGTTCCGGGCAGGAGTCCGGGCCTGTGGGCGAGACCCATCACAACCGCTTCAACTTCCCGTCTGCGCCGAGCCGCCGGCCGCAGCGGCTTCAGCCGCAGCCCCAGCAGCCGGGGCCGTACGACTCCCAGCCGTACGAGCCGTCGGTGTACGACCAGCCGCAGGCCCCGCGCATCCAGCCGGTGCAGCCGCCGCGGAAGCCCGAGCCCGCTCCCTCCGGGGCGAACAACCCGCTCGTGCGCCCGTACGCCATGACCGGTGGTCGGACCCGGCCGCGCTACCAGCTCGCCATCGAGGCGCTGGTCAGCACGACCGCCGACCCGGCCAAGCTGCAGGGCCAGCTGCCGGAGCACCAGCGCATCTGCCACCTGTGCCGCGAGATCAAATCGGTGGCCGAGATCTCGGCCCTCCTCTCCATCCCCCTCGGCGTCGCCCGAATCCTCGTCGCCGACCTGGCGGAGGCCGGGCTCGTCGCCATCCATCAGCCCGGCGGGGACGAGACCGCCGGCGGACAGCCAGATGTGACACTGCTCGAAAGGGTGCTCAGTGGACTTCGCAAGCTCTAGCGGTGCAGCCCGCTCCACCACCTCCGCGAAGATCGTGGTGGCGGGCGGCTTCGGCGTGGGCAAGACCACGTTCGTCGGGGCCGTCTCAGAGATCAATCCGCTGCGTACCGAAGCCGTGATGACCTCCGCCTCCGCGGGGATCGACGACCTCACGCACGCGCCGGACAAGACGACCACGACCGTGGCGATGGACTTCGGCCGGATCACGCTGGACCAGGACCTGATCCTGTACCTCTTCGGTACGCCGGGCCAGGACCGCTTCTGGTTCATGTGGGACGACCTGGTCCGCGGTGCCATCGGCGCGGTCGTCCTGGTGGACACCCGCCGCCTGGCCGACTGCTTCCCGGCCGTCGACTACTTCGAGAACAGCGGCCTGCCGTTCGTCATCGCCCTCAACGGCTTCGACGGGCACCAGCCCTACACGCCCGACGAGGTGCGTGAGGCCCTCCAGATCGGCCCGGACGCCCCGATCATCACCACGGACGCCCGGCACCGCAGCGAGGCCAAGAGCGCGCTCATCACGCTCGTCGAGCACGCCCTCATGGCGCGCCTGCGCTAGCGCCGCCGCGTACCGGCCCCCCGTGCCCGTACGCCGCACCTGCCGGAAGGCCCCCACATCGCGTGATGCGGGGGCCTTCGGCGTGCGTGCGGGGATGTGCCGCGAGCGGCTACTTACGGGCCGGGCACTCCTTCCAGGCGAAGTGGTACACGGTGTTGATGCTGCCGTCGGTGGAGTCCATGGCCATGTAGCTGGTGGCCTTGGGGTCGGCCGACTTGCCGTCCACCCTCAGCTCGGTGTTGATGTTGAAGTAGCGCTCCTCGCCGCAGGGCGCGTAGACCAGCGCGTCGACGTCGGTCTCGTCCGAGGTCTGCCAGTTGGTCTCGTAGGGGCCGGTGAAGGTGTGGCTCTTGCGGGCCGTCTGCTGCTGGCCCTGGAAGTAGTAGTTCGCCTGCTCCAGCCCCTTGGCGCCGGGGGCCAGTGAGGCGTAACCGCGGTAGTCGGCGCGGGCGATGGCGTAGGTGAAGCCCTGCGGGACATGGACGTTCAGGGCGATCTGGCAGTTCTTGCGGGCGTCGGTGGGCTTGCTGGTGCCGCCCGCCTGGGCGAGGTATTCGCTGTAGGTGACGGTGAAGGCGGTGTTGTCGGGGGCGATGGCCACCGCGGCGCTGCCGGGTCTGCAGCCCGATCCGTTGACCGTGGCGACGGTGATGGTGATCTTGCCGGTCGGCGGGTCGTCGCCGAACCGCGCTGGTGCGGTGGGGGATGCCGATCCGGCGAGGAGCAACGATGCCACGGCGGCACCAGCACTGAGCGTGCTGAGCATGGGCTCTTCCTTCCGGTCGTCCTAGGCCCGCGGCGCGGGAACACCAGGAGTGGGGATGACGAGCGCATGCCAGCACGGGAATCTCCCCTTGACCAGCTCTGCTCCGCAGGATTGGGGCGAACCTACGCCTTGATTCGGACGTCGGCTACCGAATCGGAATACACCCGGACGCCGGCCTGCTGATGCGACATCAACCACCTTTGTTCGCAAGGAAGTTGAAAAGGGAGTGAATTGAAACGGGAACGGGAAGGGCCCCGCGGCCGTGCCGCGGGGCCCTTCACTCGGTGCTCGGTCAGCGCTGCCAGCTGGTCGCGCCGTGGAAACCGGTCTGGCGCTCCAGACGGCGCCAGCGGGCGGCGGTGGCGTGCGGGCCGGCCGGGGCGGCGGCCGGGCGGTGGGCGGCGCGGGCCAGCAGGACGGCGGTCAGGGCGGCGAGCTCTTCCTCGCTGGCCTGGCCCTTCTCCACGCGGATCGGGGCGGTGCGGTGGGCAGCATTCACGGTGTCTTCTTCTCCGTCGTCGCGTCGTCGGTGATTCGCGGGTGCCTGAAGGGGCTACTGGGGCGGGTTGCCGTGCTTGCGGGCCGGGAGGTCGGCGTGCTTGGTACGCAGCATGTCCAGGGCCCGGATGAGGGTCCGGCGGGTGTCGGCGGGGTCGATGACGTCGTCGACCAGACCGCGCTCGGCCGCGTAGTACGGGTGCATCAGCTCGGACTTGTACTCCTTGACCATGCGGGTGCGCATGGCCTCGGAGTCGTCGGCCTCGGCGATCTGCTTGCGGAAGATGACGTTGGCCGCGCCCTCCGCGCCCATCACCGCGATCTCGTTGGTCGGCCAGGCGTAGGTCAGGTCGGCGCCGATGGACTGCGAGTCCATGACGATGTAGGCGCCGCCGTAGGCCTTGCGCAGGACGATGGAGATGCGCGGCACGGTGGCGTTGCAGTACGCGTACAGGAGCTTGGCGCCGTGCCGGATGATGCCGCCGTGCTCCTGGTCGACGCCGGGCAGGAAGCCGGGCACGTCGAGCAGGGTGACGATCGGGATGTTGAAGGCGTCGCACATCTGGACGAAGCGGGCGGCCTTCTCGGACGCCTCGATGTCCAGCACACCGGCCAGCGACTGCGGCTGGTTGGCGATGATGCCGACCACCTTGCCGTCGAAGCGGCTCAGCGCGCAGATGATGTTGGTGGCCCAGCGCTCGTGGACCTCCAGGTACTCGCCGTCGTCGACGATCTCCTCGATGACCTTGCGCATGTCGTACGGGCGGTTGCCGTCGGCCGGCACCAGGTCCAGCAGCGCGTCGCCGGAGCGGTCGGCCGGGTCCTCGCACGGCACCGCCGGCGGGTTCTCGCGGTTGTTCGCCGGCAGCAGGGAGAGGAGGTAGCGGACCTCCTCCAGGCAGCTCTGCTCGTCGTCGTAGGCGAAGTGGCAGACACCGGACGTCTCGGCGTGCACATCGGCGCCGCCCAGGCCGTTCTGGGTGATCTCCTCGCCGGTCACCGCACGGACCACGTCCGGGCCGGTGATGAACATCTGGGAGGTCTCGCGGACCATGAAGACGAAGTCCGTCAGGGCCGGGGAGTAGGCAGCGCCGCCCGCGCACGGGCCGAGCATGACCGAGATCTGCGGGATGACCCCGGAGGCCTTGGTGTTGCGCTGGAAGATGCCGCCGTAGCCGGCCAGCGCCGAGACGCCCTCCTGGATGCGGGCGCCCGCGCCGTCGTTGAGCGACACCAGCGGGGCACCGGCCTGGATGGCCATGTCCATGATCTTGTGGATCTTGGTGGCGTGCGCCTCGCCGAGCGCGCCGCCGAAGATCCGGAAGTCGTGTGCGTAGACGAACACCGTCCGGCCGTGGACCGTGCCCCAGCCGGTGATCACACCGTCGGTGTAGGGCTTCTTCGCCTCCAGGCCGAAGCCCGTCGCCCGATGCCGGCGCAGCGGCTCGACCTCGTTGAACGAATCCTCGTCCAGCAGCAGCTCGATCCGCTCGCGCGCCGTCAGCTTGCCCTTGGCACGCTGGGCCTCGGTCGCCCGCTCGCTGGGTCCGCGCCGGACCTGCTCACGGATGGCGTGCAGCTCGGCGACGCGCCCGCGGGCGTCGTTGGCGCCGGCGGGCAGATCTTCGACAGTGGTCATGTATCGACGGTACGTGTGCGGGGCGCCGCACACCGATGTCGGTTTCGTACAACGTCACATGCGTTTTCGTGGGCAGGGAGTACAGAACCCTCCTGTACGCGGGCCGCGTCCCGGCCCCCGTTCGGGTGGCCGGGACCCGCTTCCTCTGTATGGGCCCGACAAACGGCCGCCGAGTGATGTTGTGGTGACCGGTGGTCCGCGGGCCCGGACGGCCGGTGGTCCGCGGGCCCGGCGGAACGGGCCCCGGCGCAGGTCAGTGCAGCCGCACGGTGCAGCGGTGGGTGGCGCAGACCGTACCGGGGCGGGCCCGCAGCCGAAGGCGCCGCCCGGTCTCCAGCACCTCGATCGACGGGTCGTGGTCGAGCACCCCGCGCACCGGCCGTGACCAGGAGATCTCCACCGGAGCACCGGTCCGGGCAGGAGCCGCCAGGGACAGCCGGGCGGTCCGCCCGTCCGGCCGCTCGCGGATCACTACGCTCACCGGGCCGCTGCTGCGCAAGGCGCCCGCCCGCCCGGCCCGCCAGAAGTTCGCGGCCGTTACGCCGAGCGGGTGGACGGCGATCGCCTGGCGGCACGCGTCGTTGGCGAGCACGGTCAGCCAGTGCGGGTCGGCGGCCCGCGCCGCGACGGCGTGCGCGCGGGCCCCCGGCATCAGGAGGTACGCATAGCAGGCATCCGACGGATCGACCCCGTGATCGCACCACAACGTGACATATCGCCGGGTGAACGGCTCCGCGGACGAGGTGGTGTTGATGTCGTGCCAGGAGCCGGTGCGGGCCTCGCGCAGCGCGTGCAGGGGGGCGCCGCCGGGGAAGACATAGCCGCCGTGCCCGGCGAGGTGAGCCCAGCGGGCGCGGCGGAAGGCGGTGCGGTGACCGGGCGCGCCGGGCTGCCGTACGCCGTCGACGGTGAGCGCGGCCGTGCCGTACTCCCCCAGGCACCGGTTGTCGACGACGGTCTCGACCGTCACGCCGTCCCGCGCGGTGATCCCGGCGCCCAGACAGACGACACAGTCCGCGAGCGCGAACCAGGACTTCCGGGCGCGCAGCGTCGAGGACAGCCCGCGCAGCTGCTGCCCGAGGGCGGCGAACTCCCCGTCGGTGGTACCGCCGACCCACCGGACGTCGGGCTTCGGCTCACCCCAACCGCCGCCTTCGTTGTCCGCGAGCCGCTTGGTGGAGACGGTCGTGCCGGGCAGCCGGTACGGGTCGACGGTCGGCCAGAAGGCATCCGTGTACTGGTCGCCGCCGAAGTCCGCGCCCCACCAGTACGTCATGCCCGCACCGGTGTGCCAGCCGCGCCGGTTCTCACCGTTGCCGTTCTCGTAGTACGTGATCCGGTCCGAGCACATCGCCACGTTCGCGACCCAGCCGGGGCGGCGGTGCACGGCGCGGTCCATGGCCGCGAAGAGCCGGTGGCCGACGGGCTCGGCGGCGGCCGGGCCGGGACCGTCGGCGATCTTCCGCAGCCTGGCGAGGTCGGCGACGCCGTACTGCCGGTCGGTGAGCACCGGCAGGGTGCGGTCGCGGGCGATCCAGCCCTTGATCATCGCGTGCCAGCGGCCCCGCTCGGCGGCGCTCGCGCTCTCGCCGAGCAGCGCGATGGCCGCGATCAGCGCATGGCCGTGGTAGTGGTCGCTGCGCAGCACCCGCCGCTCGTCGTTGCGGAGGTAACCGCGGCTGATCGCCCGGCCGTTGACGCTGTCCATCATCAGCCCGTTGTGCAGCAGCGGCGCGTACGCGTGCTCCACGCTGTCCAGGATGACCTGCCGCCCCGGATCGGTGACCTCCCATTCCGACCCGCCGAGCAGCGCGAACAGCCGCCCCAGCCCGTCCAGCAGGACGTAGCCGTAGGTGCCGGAGTAGGCGACCCAGGTGTGCTGTACGAACGAGCCGTCGGCGTAGAGCCCGTCGCCCTCGCTGACGTACGGGAAGACCGGCGAGAGGGCGTCCCGGGCCAGTGCGATCTTGGCGGGCACCCGGCCGAGGATGCCGCGCAGGGCGACCACCCGGCACAGGTCGACGCGGTTGGCGCCGGTGCTGGTGCCGGTGTAGTCGCCGAGCATCGTGTCCGGCACGAAGTGGTCGACGGCGGCGAGAGCGCGGGTGCGCAGGTCGCCGGGCAGGCCGCCGTCGTCGGGCAGGTGCTCGTCCAGGATCGCGAGGGTGTCGAGGAGGAGTCTGGGACTGCCGATCTGCCACTCCCACCAGTTGCCGTACCGGGTGGTGCCGGTGTGGTAGACCGTGGTTTCGAGGTGGTCGAGGCCGGTGCGGACGGCGTCGGCGAGGCCGGGGTCGCCGGTTCGGCCGGTGCCGGGCTGGGCGTACGCCTGGGCCATGGTGTTCAGCCGGCCGTAGCTCTGGGTGATGCCGGAGGGCGGGTCGTACGGGCAGTCCGGCCACAACGAGCCGGCGGCCGGCCGCATGCCGGCCCGGAAGGTGGCCGCGAGGTCGCCGGTCTCCTTCAGGACGGCGGCGAACGGCGGCGCGGTGGCGTCGAAGCCCGCGCCGAGGGTGAGCGTGCACCAGCGACCGCGGAGGGTGTCGTAGGGGTCGCCCCCGGGAGACAGGGGCGCGGCGGACGCGGGGTGGGCGGCGGCGAGGGCGAGCGCGCTCGCGGTGGAGACGGTGAGAAATCCTCGGCGGGACCAGACGGACGGGACGGGCTCGGTCGGCACGGTCGGTCCTCTCCATGGCGTCAACTGGGTTATGGCGCTGCGCACTTGGGAGTTCCCGATGGTCTAGCACGGCCCCTCACGGCACGGCAATGACCGCGTCGCAACGCCGCCCACCACCCGTACGGCCGAGCCCGGCACACCCTCCTGGAGGCCCGGCCCATCCGGAAAGAGGTTGAACATTGAACTAAATGCCGCTACAGTGACGCTGTCGTTGAACGTTAAACCAACGTCTCATTCCATCTTGCTGTCCGCAGCACCCGTCCTGAGGAGGAGCCATGGCTCTGTTCACCCGCAAGCGCACCGCCGAGACCGCCGCCCCCGCCGCCGTCCTCGAGGCGGACCCCGCGCTCGCCGCGCTGACCGGCGACTACACCATCGACCCGGCCCACAGCAGCATCGGCTTCACCGTCCGGCACGCCATGGTCACCAACGTCCGCGGCACGTTCGGCGCCTATGAGGGCACGCTCGCGCTGGACGGCACCGACCCGTCCCGGTCCGCCGCCACCCTGGACGTCGAGATCGCGAGCATCGACACCGGCATCGCGGACCGCGACGCCCATCTGCGCGGCGCGGACTTCTTCGACGCCGAGAACTTCCCGCGGATGACCTTCCGCAGCGCCGCCGCCGAGCGCGTGGCCGGCGACCGCTACCGCCTCACCGGCGACCTCACCCTCCGGGGCGTCACCAAGCCGCTCACCATCGACCTGGAGTTCAACGGCTCGGCCACCGACGTCTACGGCGCCGAGCGGGTCGGCTTCGAGGGCAGCGCCGAGATCCTGCGCTCCGACTGGGGCCTGACCTGGAACGCGGCACTGGAGGCCGGCGGCGTCATGGTCAGCGACAAGGTCAAGCTCAGCTTCGACATCTCGGCGGTCAAGGCGTAACCGTAGGTCGCCCGCGGTGGCGGTGGGGCGGGCGTGATCCTTCACGCCCGCCCCACTCACGTTTTCGTGGCAAGCACCACGACGTGGGAAGCGCTGGGCAGCACTACGCCTGGGGCTCGACCCCGGCCCGCAGCAGCCCGTACGCGTAGGCGTCGTCCAGTGCCTGCCAGGACGCCGCGATGACGTTCTCCGCCACACCGACCGTGGACCACTCGCCGCGGCCGTCGCTGGTGGAGACCAGGACGCGGGTGATGGATCCGGTGCCGAGGGCGCCCTCCAGGATGCGGACCTTGTAGTCGACGAGTTCCATGTGGGCGAGCTGCGGATAGATCCGCTCCAGGCCCACCCGCAGCGCGCGGTCGAGCGCGTTGACCGGGCCGTTGCCCTCCGCGGTGGCGACGATCCGCTCGCCCTTGGCCCACAGCTTCACGGTCGCCTCGTTGGCGTGCGTGCCGTCGGGGCGGTCCTCGACGATCGCCCGCCAGGACTCGACGGTGAAGTAGCGCAGGGCCTTGCCGCGGACCTCCTCGCGCAGCAGCAGCTCGAAGGAGGCGTCGGCCGCCTCGTAGGTGTAGCCGGCCAGTTCGCGTTCCTTGACGCGTTCGACGACCCGGCCGACCAGCTCGCGCTCGCCGTCCAGGTCGATGCCCAGTTCCTTGCCCTTGAGCTCGATGGAGGCGCGGCCGGCCATGTCGGAGACCAGCATCCGCATCGTGTTGCCGACCAGCGCCGGGTCGATGTGCTGGTAGAGGTCCGGGTCGACCTTGATCGCGGAGGCGTGCAGACCGGCCTTGTGGGCGAAGGCGGAGACGCCGACGTAGGGCTGGTGGGTGGAAGGGGTGAGGTTGACGACCTCGGCGATGGCGTGCGAGATCCGGGTGGTCTCGGCGAGCTTGCCCTCGGGCAGCACCCGCCGGCCGTACTTGAGCTCCAGCGCGGCGACGACCGGGAAGAGGTTGGAGTTGCCGACCCGCTCGCCGTAGCCGTTGGCGGTGCACTGCACGTGGGTGGCGCCGGCGTCCACCGCGGCGAGGGTGTTGGCGACGGCGCAGCCGGTGTCGTCCTGGGCGTGGATGCCGAGGCGGGCGCCGGTGTCCGCGAGGACGGTGCGGACGACGGCGGTGACCTGCGCGGGGAGCATGCCGCCGTTGGTGTCGCAGAGGACGACGACGTCCGCGCCGGCCTCGCCGGCGGTGCGCACGACCTGCTTGGCGTAGACCGGGTCCAGCGCGTAGCCGTCGAAGAAGTGCTCGCAGTCCAGGAAGACCCGGCGGCCCTGGGACCGGAGGTACGCGACGGTGTCCCGGACCATCGCGAGGTTCTCCTCCGGGGTGGTGCGCAGCGCCAGTTCGACATGTCCGACGTGGGACTTGGCGACCAGCGTGATGATCGGGGCTTCGGAGGCCAGCAGGGCGGCGACCTGGGGGTCGTCCTCGACGCGCACGCCGGCCTTGCGGGTGGCACCGAACGCGACCAGCTGGGCGTGCCGGAAGTCGATCTCCTCGCGGGCGCGCTGGAAGAACTCGGTGTCCCGGGGGTTGGCGCCGGGCCAGCCGCCCTCGATGAAGCCGACGCCGTACTCGTCGAGGTGCCGCGCGATGGTCAGCTTGTCGGCGACGGTGAGGTTGATGCCCTCGCGCTGCGCACCGTCGCGGAGGGTGGTGTCGAAGACGTGGAAGTCGTCGGGCACCGCGCCGGCGGGACGGGGGGCGGGCGACGGGGAGGCTTGGGGTGCGTCCGTCATGCGGTCTGGCTCCTGTCGGGTTCTCGGTCTACCGGAATAACCGGTGCCACCGCCCCTCCATGCTCCCTCGCGCTCCGCCTCCGGTGGGGTGTGGGCCGGAAACGAAAAAACCTCTCGCGGGTGCGAGAGGTCTGCGCGCGGGTCTGGGACGACGGTGGCCGCGCCGTACTCGGGTCGTACGGGGCGGTCACTGCGGACCGGCGCGCCTGCTGCCAATAATCATGGCGAACGAGAGCACGGTCCGCAGTGTGCCATATCGGGCGCACCGCGCACCCGGCGGTCTCACTATGCGGGCGGCGTGTCCACTGCGGCCCAGCGGCGGAGCGCGGCGGTGGCCCGGGCGCGGTCCCGGGGCGCCAGCCGGGCGAGGGTCGTGGCGTGGCCCGCGCCCGGCGCCACGTAGACGTGCGCGTCCCGGCTGCCCCGGCCGGTGCGGAACGGTTCGGCCCGGGTGGGGTCCATCTCGCCGTAGACGAAGAGCAGCTCGCTGCCGTGGTGCCGCACCCAGCGGTCGATGTCGGGCATGGCACCGGGTGCGAAGTGCATCGGGATGCGGCGCGGCACGTAGTTGCGCATCGACTGGATGCCGGGGTGGCGGAGCAGGCCGGCCAGGTGGGGCGCGGCGAGGTCGACGAAGCCGAGCTGGGTGCCGAGCTGGTAGTAGGAGGCGGTGACCGGGGCCAGGTAGTGGTCGGTGTAGCCGGGCACCGGGACCGTGGCCGTCCACCAGTCGTACAGCACGTCGCCGGACGCCGACGGCTCGGGGATGCGGTCGCAGGACGCGGTGTCCGCGTGCATCCAGAAGAGCATGGGGAGCTGGAGCACGGTCAGTTCCAGGACCCGGTCGGCGCTGCCGAGGGTGTGGAAGGTGTGGCCCTGGCCTGCGGCCCAGCGCGCGAGACGGCCCGCGAGCTCCGCCCGCCGGGGGCCCAGCATCGCCCGCTGTACGGCGGTGAGTGCGGCGCGGCACCGAGGGGTGCCGACCCGCTCCAGGAAGCGGTCCACGGCGGTGTCGTCCCGGTCGTCGGTGTTGTCCGGCGCCGAGTACACGACGGAGCCGGCCACGTCGTGCGGGTGGAAGCGCCGGTGGTAGACCGTCGCCATGCCGCCCTTGCTGCCGCCGGTGGAGATCCAGGCGGCGCGGTAGATCGGCTTGAGGGCCGCAACGATCCGGTGGTGGTCGGCCGCCGCCTGCCGGATGTCGAGCTTCGGCCAGTCGGTGGGGCGGGGCGTGGAGGTGCCGAAGTAGCGGTGTTCCACGCTTATTTGGTTGGCGTCGAGGAGCGTGGTCGGCTCGGTGCGGTACCCGGGGTCCTGGTGCTCCAGTCCGTAGCCGCCGAGGTGCAGGACCGTCGGCCGCGTGGTGGACCGGTGGAGCAGGAGCAGCCGCTGGGCGAAGGTGCCCCGGTGCGGGTGCCGGTGGTCGACGGGCTGGCGGTAGTCGAGGGTGAAGGAGCGGTAGCCGGCCGGGGCGGGGTTCTCCTTGATCACCCGCAGGCCGGGGACGGCCGCGAGCCGGGCGCGGAGGTCGTCGGCGGCCGGGCGGGACATGGCGGAGGGCTCGGCGGCCCGGCGTACCGGACCGGGCCGGGCCACCGCCGCGGGTGGGGCCGCGAGCCCTGCCGCGAGCAGGCCGGTCAGCAGCAGTGGTACGAGTGCACGCCTGGTCTTCGTCATGCCGTCCAGCCAAGCCGCCCGCGGCCGGTCGCGGATCCCCGGGAACGGGGAACGGCCTCCCCCGGGCGGGGGAGGCCGTGGCCGGACCGGGAAGGCGGGTCAGTCGGCGACGGGCTCCCGGCCCGGGGTCCGGGCGGCATCGGCGGGTGCCTCGGTGCCGACCCGGTGCAGATCGATGGTCCGGGTCTCCCGCATGGTGATGTAGACGATCAGCGAGACCGCCGCGCAGCCCGCCACGTACCAGTAGTAGCCGGACTCGATGCCGCCGTTCTTGAACCACAGGGCGACGTATTCGGCGGTGCCGCCGAACAGCGCGTTGGCGATCGCGTAGGGCAGTGCGACGCCCAGTGCGCGGATGCCGGTGGGGAACAGCTCGGCCTTCACACAGGCGTTGATCGAGGTGTAGCCGGTGACCACGACCAGTGCCAGCAGCGACAGCCCGAGCGCCGGCCAGAAGCTGCCGGCGTGCCGGAGCAGCATCATGATCGGCACGGTCAGGAAGGTCGAGCCGACCGCGAAGGTGATCAGCAGTGGCCGCCGACCGATCCGGTCCGACAGCTTGCCGGCGAACGGCTGCAGGCACATGAAGAGGAACAGCGCGCAGAAGCTGACCAGCGAGGCGGTCGGCTTGGCCATCCCGGCGCTCTGCGAGAGGTACTTGGTCAGGTAGGTCGTGTACGTGTAGTAGGCGACGGTGCCGCCCATGGTGAGCGCGATAACCAGGAACGCCTCGCGCTTGTGGGCCAGCAGCGCCTTGATCGTGCCACGCTCCGGGTCGGCCTGGGCGCCCTCGTCGTGGGCGTAGACCTCCGTCTCCAGCATGTTGCGCCGCAGGTAGAAGACGATCCCGGCGCCCAGCGCGCCGACGATGAAGGGGACCCGCCAGGCCCAGCTGTGCAGCGCGTCCTCGGACAGGGTGCGCTGGAGCACGATCTGCAGCCCGAGGCCCAGCAGCTGGCCCGCGGTCATCGACACGTACTGGAAGCTGGAGGCGAAACCGCGCTGCCCTTCGGCGGAGGCCTCGGTCAGGTAGGTGGCGCTGGCCGCGTACTCCCCGCCGACCGAGAGGCCCTGCAGCATCCGGGCGAGGAGGAGTACGGCGACCCCGCCGTAGCCGGCGGCGGCGTACGTGGGCGCAATCGCGATCAGGACGGCCGAGGCGGACATCAGGGTGACGGTGAGGGTCAGCGCGGCCTTGCGGCCCTTGCGGTCGCCGATCCGGCCGAGCAGCCAGCCGCCCACCGGCCGCATGAAGAAGCCGACGGCGAAGATCCCCATGGTGTTCATGAGGTTGGCCGTGTCATTCCCCTTGGGGAAGAACGCGTCCGCGAAGTACACCGCGAAGCTGGCGTACACGAACCAGTCGAACCACTCGACCATGTTGCCGGCCGAGCCGACCCAGATCTTCTTCCACTGCTCTCGTCCCATAGCCGATCACGGTCGCGGACCGGTCGGCCTTCGGCAAGGGAGAGCACGGCAACGATCGGGCGTACTTACGTGCGTTGTGGTCGCGCGACCGGGTGCGGCGCCCGGCTACGGGCGCGGGACGCTGAGGGATTCGTCCAGGAATTCCCGTATGTGGTCGCGGGCCTGTTCGCGGTCGGTGCCGGGGAGGCCGACGACGAGGTGGGTGCCGAAGCCGTCGAGGAGGGCGCGGGTGCGGGTGGCGAAGCGTTCGGCGTCGACGGGGCGGAACTCGCCCTTGGAGGCGCCCTCGACGAGGAGGGCGACCAGGTCGCGGTGCCAGGCGAGTTCGAGTTCCAGCTGGCGTTCGCGGGTCTCGTCGTCGGCGTTCTGGGAGCGGTTCCAGACCTCCAGCCAGAGGGTCCAGCGCGGGTCGCGGTGGCCCTCGGGGAGGTACAGATCGATCAGCGCGTCCAGCCGCTCGCGGGCCGGGACGCGGCGGGAGAGGGCGGCCCGGCGCTCGGCACCGAGCTGCTCCTCGCTCCACTGGAGGGTCTGCAGCAGCAGCTCGTCCTTGGTCCCGAAGTAGTACAGGATGTGGCCGCTGCTCATGCCGACCTCGCGGCCCAGGCCCGCCATGGTCAGCCGGTCCAGGCCCTCCGCGGCGATGGTGGCCATCGCCGCGGCCAGGACCTGCTCGCGGGGCTGGTTGAGCCGGCGCCGGGGACGGCGCACGGGACCGGGCACGGGGAACCTCCGGGTCGGCTGGACGGGGCCTTGGGATCAGACCCTCGGCTGCTGCTGGGTGATGCAGTGGATACCGCCACCCGCTGCGAAGATCGTACGGGCGTCCACGAGCGTCACGGTCCGTCCGGGGAACAGCCGGCGGAAGATCGCGGCCGCCTCCTCGTCCCGCGGGTCGTCGAAGGCGCACAGCACGATGCCGTCGTTGCACTGCAGGTGGTTGATGTACGAGTAGTCCACCAGCTCGCCGTCTTCCTCGATGACGGTGGGCGCGGGGACCTCCACGACCTCCAGCGGGCGGCCCTTGGCGTCGGTGGCGGCGCCCAGCAGCTTGACGATCTCGTTGCAGATGGCGTGGTCGGGGTGGTCCGGGTTCGGCTGGGTGTGGACCATGACGACGCCGGGGCGGGCGAAGGCGGCGACGATGTCGACATGGCCGCGGGTGCCGAACCGGCCGTAGTCGGCGGCGAGGCCGCGCGGCAGCCAGATCGCCTTGGTGGTGCCGAGGTGGGCGTGGATCTCGGCCTCGACCTCTTCCTTGGTGTGGTCGGGGTTGCGGCCCGGGTCGAGCTGGACGGTCTCGGTGAGCAGGACCGTGCCCTCGCCGTCGACGTGGATGCCGCCGCCCTCGTTGACCAGGTCGGTGGCGTAGCGGCGGGCCCCGGCCAGCGCGCCGACCTGCTCGGCGATCTTCTCGTCGAGGTCCCAGCGGGCCCACTCCTGGGCGCCCCAGCCGTTGAAGACCCAGTCGGTGGCGGCGAGGTTGCCCTTGCCGTCGGTGAGGAAGGTCGGGCCGATGTCGCGCATCCAGGCGTCGTTCAGCGGCCGTTCGACCAGCTCGATGCCGTCGCCGAGCAGCTCGCGGGCGCCGGCCAGCTGGCCCGGTCCGGCGACGACGGTCACCGGCTCGTACCGCCGCACCGCGCGGGCGACGGCGGCCCAGGCCCGGCGGGCCTCGGCCAGCGTCTCGCCGCCCTCCGCACCGAAGGTGAAGTTGGGGCCGGGCCAGGCCATCCAGGTGCGCTCGTGCGGTGCCCACTCCGGGGGCATGGCGAAGCCGTCGGCGGCGGGAGTGTTCATGTGGGTCCTTGGGAGGGAGCCGGTGCGGTCAACGGGCACCGGTGCGGTCGGGAAGGCGGTGGGTCAGAGGAAGTACAGGCGCGACAGCGAGACGGTGTCGGCCGGCTCGGAGCGCATCGGGTCGCCGTCGAGGGTGACCAGTCCGCTGCGGGCGTCGACCTGGACCTGTCCGACCCGAGAGTTGTGGACGAGGCTGCCGGGACCGATGCCGCGGGTGCCGCGGACCGCGACCCGGCGGCGGCGGGTGGGCATGCCGTCGTTGCCCTGCTCGACCGCGGCACGCGCGACGAAGGCGACGGAGATCTCGGCGGGCGTCGCGCCGTGTGCCCCGAACTGCGGGCCCAGCACGAGGGGTTCGCAGGTGTCGGTGGCGGCGTTGGGGTCGCCGGTGACGCCGTAGGCCGGGAAGCCGGACTTCAGCACCAGCTGCGGCTTGGCGCCGAAGAACTGCGGCGTCCAGAGCACGATGTCGGCCATCTTGCCGACCTCGATCGACCCGATCTCGTGCGAGAGGCCGTGCGCGATGGCGGGGTTGATGGTGAGCTTGGCGATGTAGCGCAGCACGCGGGCGTTGTCGTCGTGGGCGCCGTCGCCCTCCATCGGGCCCAGCTCGGCCTTCATCTTGCCGGCCATGGCGAAGGTGCGGCGTACGGTCTCGCCGGCCCGGCCCATGCCCTGGGCGTCGGAGGAGGTGATGCCGATCGCGCCGAGGTCGTGCAGGACGTCCTCCGCGCCCATGGTCCCGGCGCGGATGCGGTCGCGGGCCATGGCGGCGTCGCCGGGCAGGTCGGTCTTCAGGTCGTGGACCGAGACGATCATGCCGTAGTGCTCGGCGACCGCGTCCCGCCCGAAGGGGAGGGTGGGGTTGGTCGAGGAGCCGATGACGTTGGGGACGCCGGCCATCTTCAGGACGTTGGGGACGTGCCCGCCGCCGCAGCCCTCGATGTGGAAGGCGTGGATGGTGCGGCCGTCCAGGACGCGCAGGGTGTCCTCGACGGTGAGGCATTCGTTCAGGCCGTCGCTGTGCAGGGCGACCTGGACGTCGTGGTCCTCGGCGACCCGCAGCGCGGTGTCCAGGGCGCGGGCGTGCGCGCCCATGTCCTCGTGCACCTTGAAGCCGCAGGCGCCGCCCTCGGCGAGCGCCTCGACCAGCGGGGCGTCGCCGGAGGAGGAACCGCGGCCGAGGAAGCCGATGTTGACCGGCCAGGCATCGAAGGCGTTGAACGCATGGCCCAGTGCCCAGGGGGAGTTGACGCCGACGCCCCACACGGGGCCGAATTCCTGGCCGATGATCGTGGTCACGCCGGAGGCCAGCGAGGCTTCCATGACGCGCGGCGAGAGCAGGTGGACGTGGGTGTCCACGGCGCCGGCGGTGGCGATCATGCCCTCGCCGGAGACGATCGAGGTGCCGGTGCCGACGACGACATCGACCCCGTCGAGGGTATCGGGGTTGCCGGCCCGGCCGATGGCGTGGATGCGGCCCTCGCGGATGCCGATGGACACCTTGCGGATGCCCTGGATCGCATCGATGACCAGGACGTTGCTGATCACCACGTCGCAGGTCTCGCGGACCGCGGCGGCCTTGAGCAGCAGCCCGTCCCGGGCGGTCTTGCCGAAGCCGGCCAGGAACTCGTCGCCGGGCTTCTGGGCGTCCGACTCGACCCGGACGACCAGGCCCGAGTCGCCGAGGACGACCCGGTCGCCGGCGCGCGGGCCGTGCACCGACGCGTACTCGTGGGGATCGATGCTCATGCCTGCTCCTCCGCTCCCAGGTAGCCGCAGGCGGCGGCCCGCCGCAGCGCTTCTTCCTTCGCGCCCGGTGCGTCCAGCGGGCCGTCGACGAGACCGGCGAAGCCGATCGCGATCCGGTCGCCGCCGATCGGCACCAGACCGACCTCCGAGGTGCCGCCGGGGTCGAACCGCACCGACGAGCCGGCCGGCACGCACAGCCGCATGCCGTACCCGGCCGCGCGGTCGAACTCCAGGCGGGGGTTGGCCTCGAAGAAGTGGAAGTGGGACGTGACGCTGATCGGGACCACCGCGGTGTTGCGCACGGTCAGCACCACCGCGGGCGCCGGCTCCGGGTCGGCCGGGCCGGGGAGCACGGCGCCGGGGGCCGGGGCCGCGGTCTCGTCGCGCTCCCCCGCCGCGGCGCCGATCGGCTCGGTGACCACCGCGAGCCGGGAGCCGTCGTCGAAGACGGCCTCCACATGCACCTCGGTGACCACGTCGGCCACGCCCGGGAGGACGTCGTCCGGGCCGAGCACGCTGCGTGCCGCCTCGATGGCTTGAGCGAGGCGGCGCCCGTCCCGCGCCGCCTCGCAGACTGTGTCCGCGATCAACGCGGTCGCCTCGGGCACATTCAGCTTCAGTCCGCGGGCCCGGCGCGTCCGCGCCAGCTCGGCTGCGCCGAACAGCAGCAGCCGGTCGCGTTCCGTCGGGGTCAACCGCATCCCGTCCCACCTTCCAGCTCGATTAGAGCATCACTCTAACCATGAAAACAGTCAACGCGAAAGCATTGACCTAAGGCATGGGGATGAGTCACATTGAGCGCTGTTCTAAATAAGCGGTGGATAGAGCACCGCTCTAAACGATCTCGCGGCGGTCCCGCAGCGCGATTCCTCGCTCACTCACGAGCACCGCTCACTCACGAGCACTGTCCACACCACGGAGCACTGCACGCTTCAGCACTGCTCGCACACTGCTGTCCGGCCTCTCAGGGGAGCCCTCATGCCGATCGAACAACGCGGAGTCGACACCATCCCGGACGAGGAGCGCACCAGCGGTCCCCGGGACCTCATCTCGATCCTGCTCGGATCGAACCTCGCCCTCGGCGTGGTGATCTTCGGCTGGCTCCCGGTCTCGTTCGGCCTCGGCTTCTGGGGCTCGGTCAGCTCGCTGGCCGCCGGCACCCTGGTCGGCGCCGTGCTGACCGCGCCGCTCGCCCTGGTCTCGCTGCGCAGTGCGACCAACCTCTCCACCAGCAGCGGCGCCCACTTCGGCGTGCGCGGCCGGCTGATCGGCTCGGTCATCGGCCTGCTGCTCTCGCTCGGCTACACCGCGCTGACCCTGTGGGTGGGCGGCGACGCGATGGTCGGCTGTCTGCACCGCCTGCTGGGCCTGCCGGCCGACGGCGCGTCCTACGCCGTCGTCTACGCCGTCCTGGCGGGCTGTACCGCCGTCGGCGCGGTCTACGGCTACAAGGTCCTGCTGCGGATGAGCAAGGTGCTCTCGATCGGCCTGACGATCCTGCTCGTGGTCGGCGTCCTCGCCTACGCGCACCACTTCTCCACCGGCCCGGTGCACGGCGTCCCGTACGCGCTCGGCGGCTACTGGCAGACCTGGCTGCTCTCCGCGGTCTCCGCCGGTCTGAGCGGCCCGATCGCCTTCATCACCCTGCTCGGCGACTACAGCCGCTACATCTCACCGCGCCGCCACTCCTCGAAGAAGGTCTTCACCGCCACCTACCTCGGCCTGGTGACCGGTCTGCTGGTGCCGCAGCTCTTCGGTACGTTCAGCGCGCTGGCGGTCGGCGCCGGCGACGACTACGCGGGTCCGCTGGTGGCCGGCGCCCCGGCCTGGTACCTGGTCTTCCTGCTGCTCAACGCGTCCGCCGGCTCGGTGGGCAACTCCGGTCTGATGCTCTACAGCATGGGCCTCGACCTCGACGCGATCCTGCCGCGGGCGACCCGCACCCAGGCCACGTACGTGGTCGCGGGCGTCTCGACCGCGCTGGTCTACGCCGGCCACTTCCTGTGGGCGGCACAGGACGCCATGACGTCCTTCGTGCTGCTGATGACCGCGATCGGCACGCCCTGGGCGGTCATCACGGTCATGGGCTTCGCGCGCTGCCGCGGCAACTACGACGCCGACTCGCTCCAGGTCTACAACCGCGGCACCCGCGGCGGCGTGTACTGGTACAAGGCCGGCTGGAACCTCCAGGCCACCGTCGCCTGGGCGCTGGGCTCGGCGGTCGGCCTGCTGGGCGTGGACACGCCGTTCTACCAGGGCCCGTTGCTGGCCCACACCGGCGGCATCGACATCAGCTTCCTGCTGGCCGCGGCCGTCGCCGGGCTCGCCTACCTGCTGCTGACCGCCCGCCGGCCCCGGCCGGTCCCCGCGCTGCGCAGCCTCGCCACTCCCCCGCCGGCCGCCGCACCGGAGGCCCCCGCGGAGGTCGGCTGACCCCGCCCGGTACGGCCGAGGCCGCCCCCGACGGTTGCGTCGGGGGCGGCCTCGGTGGTGTCCGGGCGGGCGCCGGCCGGCGCCGGTCCCGCCGCCGGGGTCAGCCCAGGCGGTGCATCCAGCCGTGGGTGTCCTCCGCGACACCGCGCTGGATGTCCAGCAGCGCCTCGCGCAGCTTCAGCGTGACCTTGCCGGGCTCGCCGTCGGACTGGGTCCACTCGGCGCCGTTCCGCTTGACCGTGCCGACCGGGGTGATCACCGCGGCCGTACCGCAGGCGAAGACCTCGGTTAGGGTGCCGTTCGCCGTGTCGGCCTGCCACTGGTCGATGGAGACCCGGGCCTCCTCCGCCTCGAAGCCCAGGTCGCGGGCGACGGCCAGCAGCGAGTCACGGGTGATGCCGGCGAGCAGCGAGCCGGTGAGCGTGGGGGTGACGATCTTGTCCCCGTAGACGAAGTACAGGTTCATCCCGCCGAGTTCCTCGACCCACTTGTGCTCCACGGCGTCGAGGTAGGCGACCTGGTCGCAGCCGTGCACCGCGGCCTCGGCCTGGGCCAGCAGCGACGCGGCGTAGTTGCCGCCGGTCTTGGCGTCGCCCATGCCGCCGGGTACCGCGCGCACCCGGTCCTCGGAGAGCCAGATGGAGACCGGCTTGACGCCACCGGGGAAGTAGGCGCCGGCCGGCGAGGCGATGACGACGAAGAGGTACTCGTTGGCCGGCTTCACGCCCAGCCCGACCTCGGTCGCGATCATGAACGGGCGCAGGTAGAGCGACTCCTCGCCGCCGTGCGCCGGCACCCAGTCCTTGTCCTGCTGGACGAGCAGGTCACAGGCCTCGATGAAGGTCTCGACCGGCAGTTCCGGCATGGCCAGCCGGCGCGCCGACGCCTGGAAGCGGCGGGCGTTGGCGTCCGGGCGGAAGGTCGCGACCGAGCCGTCGGGCTGGCGGTACGCCTTGAGGCCCTCGAAGATCTCCTGCGCGTAGTGCAGGACGTTGGTCGCCGGGTCGAGGGAGAGCGGCCCGTACGGCACGAGCTGGCCGTCATGCCAGCCGCGGCCCTCGGTCCACCTGATCGTCACCATGTGGTCGGTGAAGTGGCGGCCGAAGCCCGGGGCGGCCAGGATCTGCTCCCGCTCCGCGTCGGACAGCGGGTGCGAGGAGGGCTTGAGCTCGATCGTGGGCGTCGTCATGTATGCGTGTCCTTCACTGCGTGGTCCGCGCCGGGCGGTTGGCGGTTGCCGCGTACGACGGGATCTTGGCGTACCGGTCGTTACTGGGACGTCCGAGTTTCCCCGCGGACGGCGGCCCCTCTTCCGATTATCGCTCGGGGGTGTCCGCCGCCGTACGCGCGTATGCGGTCTCCGGATCCGATGGTCGCATCCCGCCCGGCGTTAGCACAGGGTCGACCGGCGGGCGGCCTGCGGCCGGGAATGCGGACAGCGCCGGAACCCCGTGGGGGCCCGGCGCTGTGGGTGCGTCTCTGCGTGCGCTGCGGGCCTCAGCCCGCTACTCGTGCGGCGAGCGCGTCGCCGATCTCGTCCGTGCTGCGGGCGGTGCCGTCCCGGGCCTCCAGGTCGGTCGCGACGGCCGTCTCGATGCGGGCGGCCTCGGCCTCGTAGCCGAGGTGGCGCAGCAGCAGCGCGACGGAGAGGATCGTGGCGGTCGGGTCGGCCTTGCCGGTCCCGGCGATGTCCGGCGCGGAGCCGTGCACCGGCTCGAACATCGAGGGGAACTCACCGGTCGGGTTGATGTTGCCGGACGCGGCCAGGCCGATGCCGCCGGTCACGGCCGCGGCGAGGTCGGTGAGGATGTCGCCGAAGAGGTTGTCGGTGACGATCACGTCGAACCGCTCGGGCTGGGTGACGAAGAAGATCGTCGCCGCGTCGACGTGCAGGTAGTCGGTGGTGACCTCGGGGTACTCCTGGCCGACCTTGTCGAAGATGTTCTTCCACATGTGGCCGGCGTAGACCAGCACGTTGTTCTTGTGGACCAACGTCAGCTTCTTGCGGGGGCGGGCGTTGGCCCGCTCGTACGCGTCCCGGACCACGCGCTCGACGCCGTAGGCGGTGTTCACGCTGACCTCGGTGGCGACCTCGGCGGGGGTGCCGGTGCGCAGGCTGCCGCCGTTGCCGGTGTACGGGCCCTCGGTGCCCTCGCGGACGACGACGAAGTCGATGTCCGGACGGCCGGCCAGCGGCGTGGCCGTGTTCGGGAAGAGCTTCGACGGGCGCAGGTTGACGAAGTGGTCGAACGCGAAGCGGAGTTTGAGCAGCAGCCCGCGCTCCAGCACTCCGGAGGGCACGGACGGGTCGCCGATCGCGCCGAGCAGGATCGCGTCGTGCTGCTTGAGCGCCTCCAGCTCCGCGTCCGGCAGGGTCTCGCCGGTGGCGTGCCAGCGCCGGGCCCCGAGGTCGTACTCCTTGGTTTCCAGCTTGACGTCCTGCGGCAGGACAGCGGTCAGGACCTTGAGGCCCTGGGCCACGACTTCCTGGCCGATACCGTCACCGGGGATCACTGCGAGGCGAATGCTGCGAGACATGGTTGGACCCTACTCTTCGTCCCATTGATTGACACGTAGCGTCCGCCATGCGGACACGCCCGGAGACCACGTCCACGGGCGGCCCGACGCCTCAGTGACAGATCAGCCGGGCGGCGGAGCACCGGATCCGCCACCAGCAGCGGCACGGTACCGACGCCCGGGCCCCACCCTGTGCGCGCAACATCTCAGTGCCCGGTGGAGCCGCCGTTGTCCCGGCGGTCGAGGGCGCGCTGGAGGGCGGCCGCGGCGTTCCTGCGGTCGGCGTCGTTGGTCGTACGCGCGGAGCGGCGGGTCCTGCGGACAGCGGTCTCGGCCATGATTCACGTCTCCAATGCCAAAGCCCCGAGAACGGATGGGATACGTCGATCCAGAAGCGGGCCGGAAAGGGCGGGAGCCTCGGCGCAACAGGGGTCACCTGCGCATACGCACCGGGCCACATCCGCAGTCGCTCGATGGAGCGTTACGTTCGGCTCCTACAAAGCTAGGACAGCCGGGCCGTGATGTCTGCACAATTACTTGGGCTTCCTACTATCTGAGACGGATTCCCTGTCCCCTCGCTCCGACGAGGCGCTCCACGCCGTCGCGCACCGCGTGCCGTACGGCGCGCACGAGCCGACGCCGACGGCCCGGCACCCCCTTGTGAGGAGTGCCGGGCCGCCGTCGTGTCCCGGGGCGGTCAGCCCATGTGCGGGTAGCGGTAGTCCGTCGGGGGGACCAGGGTTTCCTTGATGGAGCGGGTGGAGGTCCAGCGCATCAGGTTCTGCTTGGCGCCGGCCTTGTCGTTGGTGCCGGAGGCACGGCCGCCGCCGAAGGGCTGCTGGCCGACCACGGCGCCGGTGGGCTTGTCGTTGATGTAGAAGTTGCCCGCGGCGAAGCGGAGCTTCTCGCAGGTGGCGGCGGCCGCGGCGCGGTCCTGGGCGATGACGCAACCGGTCAGGCCGTACGCCGAGGCGGACTCCATCTGGGTGAGCATCTCGTCGTAGTCCGCGTCGTCGTAGACGAAGACGCCGAGGATCGGGCCGAAGTACTCGTCCTTGAAGATCTCGTTGTCCGCGTCGGTGGAGACCAGGACCGTCGGGCGGACGAAGTAGCCCTCGCTGTCGTCGTACGTGCCGCCGGCCACGACCTCGATGGTCGGGTCGGCCTTGGCGCGGTCGATCGCCGCCTTGTTCTTGGCGAAGGACCGCTCGTCGATGACGGCACCGATGAAGTTCGACAGGTCGGTGACGTCACCCATGGCGAGCGACTCGACCTCGGCGGCGAACTCCTCCTTGAAGCCGGCGTTCCACAGGGAGGCCGGGACGTACGCGCGGGAGGCCGCGGAACACTTCTGGCCCTGGAACTCGAAGGCGCCACGGGTCATGGCGGTCTTCAGCACGGCGCGGTCGGCCGAGGGGTGGGCGACGATGAAGTCCTTGCCGCCGGTCTCGCCGACCAGCCGCGGGTAGGTCTTGTAGTTCTCGATGTTCGCGCCGACCGTCTTCCACAGGTACTGGAAGGTCTTGGTCGACCCGGTGAAGTGGATGCCCGCGAGGTCGGGGTGGGTCAGCGCGACCTCGGAGACGTCCTTGCCGTCACCGGTGACCAGGTTGATCACGCCCTTGGGCAGCCCGGCCTCCTCCAGCAGCTCCATCAGCAGCACGGCCGCGAAGGTCTGGGTCGGCGAGGGCTTCCAGACGACCACGTTGCCCATGAGGGCGGGGGCGGTCGGGAGGTTGCCGGCGATCGCGGTGAAGTTGAACGGCGTGATCGCGTAGACGAAGCCTTCGAGGGGGCGGTGGTCCGAGCGGTTCCAGACGCCCGGGGAGTTCGCCGGCGGCTGCTCGGCGAGGATCTGGCGCGCGAAGTGCACGTTGAAGCGCCAGAAGTCGATCAGCTCGCAGGGGGTGTCGATCTCGGCCTGCTGGGCGGTCTTCGACTGGCCCAGCATGGTGGCGGCGGCCAGCGTCTCGCGCCAGGGACCGGAGAGCAGCTCGGCGGCCCTGAGGATGATCGCGGCACGGTCGTCGAAGGACATCGCGCGCCAGGCGGGGGCGGCGGCCAGCGCGGCGTCCACCGCGTCCTGGGCGTCCTTGACCGTGGCGTTGCCGTACGTGCCGAGCCGGGCTCCGTGGTTGTGCGGCTGGACGACGTCGAAGCGCTCGCCGGCGCCCATCCGGCGCTCGCCGCCGATGGTCATCGGCAGCTCCCGCGGGTTACCGGCCAGCTCCTTGAGCTTGGCCTCCAGACGGGAACGCTCGGCGCTGCCGGGGGCGTAGGTGTGGACCGGCTCGTTCACCGGCACGGGGACCTGGGTCACAGCGTCCATGGCGGCCGTTTCTCCTTCGGTGGTCGGTTCGTACGTACGTAAAGGGGCCGGGGGGTCAGCCCCGGGTCGCCGTCATCCCCGGGTCGCGAGCGACCGCAGGAAGAACGCCAGGTTCGCGGGGCGCTCGGCGAGCCGGCGCATGAAGTATCCGTACCAATCGGTGCCGTACGGGATGTACACCCGCATACGGTTCCCCTCGGCGACCAGGCGCCGCTGCTCCCCCTCGCGGATGCCGTACAGCATCTGGAATTCGTAGTCCGCCGGCTTACGGCCGTTGCGGTGCGCCAGCTCCTGGGCGATGGCCACCATCCGCGGGTCGTGCGACCCGATCATGGGGTAGCCCCGGCCGGCCATGAGGATCTTCAAGCAGCGCACATAGGCCCGGTCGACCTCCCGCTTGTCCTGGAAGGCAACGGTCGCGGGCTCCTTGTACGCGCCCTTGACCAGTCGCACCCGGGAGCCTTCCCCGGCGAGCGCCCGGCAGTCGTCCTCGGTGCGGAAGAGGTAGGACTGCAGCACCGCGCCCGTCTGGGGGAACCGCGCACGCAGCTCGGCGAGGATCGCCAGGGTCGAGTCGACCGTGGTGTGGTCCTCCATGTCGAGGGTGACCGTCGTGCCGGCCTCGGCGGCCGCCTCGACCACCGGGGTGACGTTCTGCAGGGCCAGCTCGTGGCCGCCCGGCAGCGCCTGGCCGAAGGCGGACAGCTTCACCGACATCTCGGCCTTCACGCCGAGCCCGTGCTCCTTGAGGGCCCCGGCCAGCCGGAGGTAGGCATCGCGGTTGCGCAGCGCCTCCGCCGGATCCGTGATGTCCTCGCCGAGGTGGTCGAGCGTGACCTCCAGTCCGCGCGCGGCCAGATTCCGCACCGCGGCCATGGCCTCGTCCAGCCGCTCGCCGGCGACGAACCGTTCCACCACGGGGCGGGTGACCGGAGCGGCCGCGACGACGCGCCGGATGCTGTCGCTGCGCGCTGCGGCGAGGAGCACGGGACCCAGCATGGGGCACCTCCACATTCAGGGTGACAAGTACCGGGCGCGCCGTGCAGGGCTGACGCGTCGGCAAGATTGAGCCACCTGAAACTTAAGGATCCCGCCACTTCGCGGCCATCGACAGCTGTCACGCCTTCGTGGCCGGGATCTCAGACAGATGTATGAGAATGGGAACAGGGAGACCACTGCGACAGGAGAGGAGCCGAACGGCGGATGCGGGGCGACTACCAGCAGCTCGTGGACGAGATCTCGGCGGCACTCGGCGCACCGGCGACGCTGGAGGACCGGGACTTCGGGCTGATCGCCTTCGGCGCGCACGAGGGCGAGGACGACGAGGTCATGGACCCGGTGCGGACCCGGTCGATCCTGCAGCGCCGCTCCTCGGCCGCGGTCCGGGCCTGGTTCGAGGCGTTCGGGATCGCCCGGGCCACGACGCCGCTGCGGATCCCGCCGGACCCGGCCGCCGGCGTCTTCCGCGGCCGGATCTGTCTCCCCGTACGCCACCGGGGCGTGGTGCACGGCTACGTCTGGCTGCTGGACGACGGGCACCTCACCGACCTGGCCCTGGGCGGCCACGGCACCCCGCCCGACCCGCGGATCGCCCAGGCGATGGAGACCGCCGCCCGGATCGGCGCACTGCTGGCCGAGGAGGCCCGCGCCGGGTCCGAACTCGGCGACCTGCTGAGGGAGTTGCTGACCGGTCCGGCCACCGGCCGGCCGGCCGCGGCGACCGCGCTGCGCGACGCGCTCCGCGACACCCTGCGCTTCACCCCCGGCCTGCCGCTCACCCTGGTCGCGGTGACGCCCTGGGACACCTCGGACACCGACGCGGCCCCGCTGCCGAGCCTGCCCGGGCTGCTCGCGGCGTGCGCACTGCGCTCCCCCGGCGGTCCGGCGGGCGCGCCCGGCCCGCCCACGCTGGCCGCGCTGGTCCGGCTGCGGGCGACGGGCGGATCGGCCCCCGCCCGTACGGTGGCGGAACACCTGCTGCGCTCCCCGCGGGCGGGGAGCGCCCCGGCCGCCGCGGCTCCGGCCGGCCCCGGGCGGTCCCGTTCCGCCGATCGCTCCGCCCCGCCCCGCCCGGGCGCGGCCGGCATCGGCAGCGCGACCCGGGAGCCGGCCGAACTCCCCACCTCGTGGCAGGAGGCCCTCGCCGCGGCCCGCGCGGCCCGCGCGGAACCCCGGCTGGGCCCGGTCGCCCCGTGGGACACCATCGGTTCGTACCGCATGCTGACCGCCCTGCCGGCCACCGATCCCGACCCCGCGATCGGCCCCCTGCTCACCCCCGCCCACGCCGAACTCGCCCGCACCACCGAGGTGTTCCTCGACTGCGCGGGCCAGGCAAGCCGGACGGCCCAGGTCCTGGGCATCCACCGCCAGACCCTCTACTACCGCCTCGGCCGCGTCGAGAAACTGACGGGCCTGGACCTGGACGACGGGGAACACCGCCTGCTCCTCCACATGGCCCTCAAGGCGGCCCGTCTGTAGCCTCCCCACGTACTTGGCCGTCCCGCCGCGGGGCGCTGCGCTTTGCGGCGCCGCGTACGTACCTTGGCCGTCCCGCCGCGGGGCATCTCGCCGTTGCCGCTTTGCGGCGCCCCCGACGTACCCGTCTCTCCCGCCGCGGGGCTTGTTCGCCGTTGCGCCTGGCGGCGGGCGTGGTGTTTTTGGGTGCGGTGACAGCCCTACAGACTTCGTCCTCCGGTCTGTCCCCTCCCGTTGGTGGGGG
>NZ_JBIDAJ010000035.1:0-79064 GCF_043202395.1 Streptomyces sp. NPDC048197 | reverse complement strand
GTCAGCAGTCCACACAACCGGCCCCGGAGGCCCGTCACCGCACCCACCACAAACCCAGCCCGCCGCAGGCGCAACGGCGAGCGAGCCCCGCGGCGGGACGGCTAACTACGTGCGGGGCGCCGCAAAGCGCAACGGCGACCAAGCCCCGCGCCGCCGCAGACAACTACGTGCGGCGCGCCGCAAAGCGCAACGGCGAGACGCCCCGCGGCGGGAAAGACGGGTACGTGGGAGGCGCCGCAAAGCGCACCGGCGAGCAACCACCGCGGCGGGACAGACAACTACGTGCGGGGCGCCGCAAAGCGGAACGCGAGCGCGTCGTCGATGAAAGCGTCCAGTACCTTGTCCGCCACCACCACCGGAATCCGCTTGCCCTTCAGGTCCACGTACACGAAGGACTTGGCGGTCTTCACCTGATCCGGAATGCGCTCCCGCAGTTCCTTGGCCCGGGCCTCGTCGCCCGCCTTCTTCGCCTCGATCAGTGCCAGCGCGCTGCGTCCCGCGATGCCCCAGGCGTGCGTCGCGTCCAGCCAGGGGCCGCTGTCGTCGACGAAGCCCCGGTCGGCCAGCCGGGCGCGCAGCACCGAGGGCGCGTCCCGGAGGGTACGCAGCACCGCGTCCAGCCGTCCGGCGTTCCCGTCCTTGTGGAACTGGCCGATGGCGGCGGCCAGTTCGGGCGCCTGCTGCGGATTGAGCGAGGAGGCGTAGCTCGCGTCGGCGAAGGCACGCAGCGCCCGGCGGGTCCCCGCGTCGCGGCCGGCCAGCTCGTCGAGCGCGGCGCCCCAGGAGGTACGGGCGTCATAGGCATTGTCGTTCCACGCGTAGTCCGCCACCGTGTACAGCGCGATCTTGGACGCCGCGGGCTGGATCATCGGGTTCGCGGTGATCCCCGCCAGTTCGCCGGGCAGTCCCCGCTCCCGGCCGTTGAACGGGCCGAGCAGCAGCCGGCTGGTCACGTAGTCGTTGACCGGGTAGTTGTCCCAGGTCAGGATCGGGTGGCCGAAGACCTCCCGGGCCTGTTCGGCCTGAGCGACGGTCATGGTGGGCGCTATCACCCCGACGCCCGTCCACTCCACCACCACGTTCTTGTCCAGCTGGGTGGCGAGCGCCTTCTTGTACGGCGTGGGCTTCACGTCGTAGTACTCGGTCGGCACCATCTCCAGCGGGCGGGCACCCGGATGCCCCGCGATGAAGTCCTGGTTGACGCGGTTGAGCAGATGGGCCTGCGCGGCGCCGGCCGCGCCGCCACCGGTGCCGAACCTGTCCTGGTCGGCCGCGCAGTTCCAGTGGGTGTAGCTGATGTCGTCCAGCGGCACGGCGAAGTCGCGCACGCCGATGTCCCACAGCGTCCGGAACTTGGCGGTCAGCGCCTTGAGGTCGGCGTCCGAGCTGTAGCAGACCGAGAGGCCGGGGGAGAGGGCGTAGGTGAAGTCCACATGGCGGGCCCGGGCCCGGTCCACCAGCTCCTTGAGCTGCCCGAGGCGGTCCGCGGGGTAAGGATCGCGCCACTTCTCCCGTAGGTAGGCGTCGTCCTTGGGTGAGTAGACGTAGGTGTTCATCTTGTGCGCGCCGTAGAAGTCGAGCTGGTCGAGCCGGGCGCGGTGGGACCAGGGCGTGCCGTAGAAGCCCTCGATGACGCCGCGCAGCGGGGTGGCCGGCCAGTCCCGTACGGCGGTGCCCGGCACCTGACCGCCAGGGTGGTCGCGGTGCGGCAGCAACTGCCGGAGTGACTGCGCGGCGTAGTAGCTGCCGGTGGCGTCCTTGCCCGCCAGCGCGATCCGGCCGGCGCCGACGGCCAGTGCGTAGCCCTCGGCGGGCAGCCCGTCGGTGCCCTGTGCGCCCAGGTCGCGGAGCGTTCGCGTGGCGTCCGGCCCGTCCACGTAGACCGTCAACTGCCCGCCGGCGGGCGCCCGGCCGGCCCGTACGACGTGGTCGGCGCCGGCGGCCGTGAGGGACCGCTCGACCAGCTCCAGTGCCGCGGGATCGGCCTTCGGGCCGGCGACGACGGTGGCGGTCGGGGTGATGACCGCCCGGCCGGGCAGGCGGTGTGCGGACTGCGGGACGGGGGTGATGGCGCCGGCGGCCGCGGGCCGGTCGCCGGCGCTCTCCCGGTCCGCGTGCCGGCCGGGGCCCGGCGGTCCGGCCATGCCCGTCAGGGGCAGGACGGCCAGCGCCATGACCAGCGTGGTGGCCGCCGCGGTGCGCGTACGGTGCATCCTTCGGTCCTCCTCGGTGCGACGAGGTGCAGGGACGAGGTACAGGGACGAGGTAGGGCAAAACAGGTACGGGACGAGTCTGGTCCAGGACTGCGCGGCAGCAGGCTTCACCCGCGGGGCACACCGGGGCAATGGACTTTCGGACCGAAGGGATGGACGTTGCCGGGCGTGGCCGTGGCGGCGGCCGTGGTCGGGGAGTGGGCGGGGTCGGGGAGCCGCCGGACGCGGCGGCCGGCGGTCAGCGTGACTTGGCGATGATCACCAGCAGGCTCATGAAGGCCAGTAGGACGTGCGTGGCGACGACGTAGATGAACACCCGCACATACAGCCCGCGGGGTGGCTTGTTCTCGACGTAGCGGGAAGGGGTGGGAGCGGCGGAGGGGCCGGCGGGAAGATCGGCCGGGGTCCGGTCGGGCACGGCGTACGGTCCTTTCGTTCGGGCGGCGCGCGGGTTCACACGCCGCGGTACCTCGCGTCGTCGCCCAGACACAGCTCGGCGGCGCCGCTCTGCAGCAGCGTGTGGACGAACAGGAGCTCCGTGCCGCCCCGGGAGTCGGCGGCGATCCGGTGCGGGGTGAGCGAGTCGAAGTGCGCCGCGTCCCCCGGGGCCAGCACGTGCGCCGCCGCACCGAGCGTCAGCCGGAGCTGTCCCTTGAGGACGTAGAGCCACTCCTCGCCGGGGTGCACCCGGACCAGCTCGCCCTGCGCACGTTGTGGCACGTGCACCCGGAGCGCCTGCATGGCGCGGCCGGCGCCGCCCACGGTCCAGTACGTCCAGCCGCCGGCCTCCGAGGGCTCGGCACGGTCCGCCCGGACGATCGGGTCCCGCTCCGGGGCGGTCTCGCCGAGCAGGTCGGATACCGTGGTTCCGTACGTCCGCGCGAGCGCCAGCAGCATCGGCAGCGAGGGCTGCCGCCGGCCGGTCTCCAGGCGGGACAGGTGCGCGGGCGACAGCCCGACCAGCCGGGCCGCCGTCTCCAGCGTGAGGCCACTGCGTCGCCGCAGGTCACGCAGGCGCGGCGCGACGGTGGGGAGCTCGGCCGGCGGAACGCCGGGAGGCTCGTCGGGGAGCTCGGACATATCACCGGTATAGCGATATGCGGCCTGGCGGGCAAAAGTTTTGCCTCAGAGGCAAAAGCGCTCCGGACGAGGGGCCCTGTCCGGAATCCCCCGTCCGGCGTTCCGTGTCCCGCTCCCATCAGGCCCGGCCCCGGTCAGGACCAGCCCCCGTCAGGACCGGCCCTCCGTCAGGCCCGGCCCGCGTCCTCCGGGTACCACCGCAGTTCGACGGTGTTGCCGTCCGGGTCCTGTACGTAGATCGACTGGGCATCGCCGCGCGCGCCGTAGCGGCCGACCGGGCCCTCCAGGACGGTGAAGACGCCGGAGTCGATGACCTCCTGCCAGTCCAGCGGGTCCACGACGAGGCAGATGTGGTCCACGTTGGTGGCCGGTGCCGCGCCCGCCTCGTCCTCGGGGTGGGTGATCAGGTCGATGATCGTGACGGGGTTGATCCGCACCGACGGGAACGGGGCCTCGCCGGCCCGCCACTCCTCGACCCGACCCGGCTCCAGTCCGAGCGGACCGCAGTAGAAGTCCAGCGCCCGCTCGATGTCCCGCACCTTGAGCACCAGGTGGTCGAAGTCCTTGACCCGCATGGAAAACCCTCCCTCTTGTTGCCGCGCCGGTGCTGACGGACCGTCCGTGGCACCGCCGGTCCGCTCACATCCTCGGTGATCGTCCGCGCGCTCATCATGCCTGGTGGGGGCCGGAGGGGACATCGTGATTTTTCCGGCTTCCGGTTGGGGTGACCGTGTGAACTCCGGGGAAACATCCGCCCTTTGGGATTGACAGGGCCATGTCTACGCGCGTCATTCTGGGAAGCATGAGAATCCCCCCACGGATTACCAGGATCGGCGCCGCGGGCGCCCTCGCATCGGCTCTTCTCCTCGGCGGGACCGCGGTCGCCGCCACCCCCTCCGGCCCGGCCGCCTCGCACGCCGCGACGGCGTACGCAACGGCCGTGCACGTCAAGGACGTCGGCAGCGTCTGCTATTCCAAGCTGCCCTCGCAGGCCCATGACACCCTCGATCTGATCGCCAAGGGCGGCCCCTTCCCGTACCCGAAGGACGGGACGGTCTTCGACAACCGCGAGGGCATCCTGCCGAAGCAGAGCACCGGCTACTACCACGAGTACACGGTCATCACCCCGGGCTCGCCCGACCGCGGTGCCCGGCGCATCGTGGCCGGCGAGAAGAAGGACGAGGACTACTACACCGCCGACCACTACTCCACGTTCGACCTGGTCGACCGCAACTGCTGAGACCGGCTCAGCCGGCGCACGGGGTCGCCCGAACGACCCTGACACCATCCGCCGCGGCGGGCCGGGGGGGGGGGGGGCCCCCCCCCCCCCCGGGGCGGGCGCCCCCCCAGAACACCCGGCTATAGCCATTATTTGGGCAAGGGGGGCGGGGCTCGCCGCCCCCCCCCCCCCCCCTAGCACGGGGGGCCGGGGGCCCCGGGCCCCCCCCCCCCCCCGCCCCCCCCCCCCGGCGGGGGGGGGGGGGCCCCCCCCCCCCCCCCCCCCGCCGCTTTGCCGTGCGCCCCCTCTGACCTCGCTCTTCTCGCATTTCTTGGCAGAAGGGGCGCGCGGGGCGCACCCCCCGAGAGAGGATTGTCGGTGGTTCCCGGTAGCGTTTCGGTGGAAACGAGGAGCGGGCGGGCATCGGCGGACAAGGGACCATGTGGGGTCAGCTGCTGCGGCACGCCCGGGAAAGTGCCGTATCCGCCATGGCCGGGCGGTCCGGCATGGTGCGTCGCAGACAAGGAAGGACGGCGAACTGCCGTGTATCGCTGGGAGATCACCCGGGCCGCACTGGCGCAGCGCGTATTCGCCATCGTTCGCAGCAAGACCTACGACGAGGCGAGCGCCACCGCCGACACCTTGCTGTCGGCCGGCATCACGACCCTGGAGATATCCCTGACCACCCCCTTCGCCCTCGAGGCGGTCACGACCCTGACGCGCGAGCTGGGGGAGGACGCGGTCATCGGCGCGGGCACGGTCCTTGACGCGATGTCGGCCCGAATGGCGGTCGACGCCGGCGCCCGCTTCCTGGTCTCGCCCAGCCTGGACCCCGAGGTCATCCGCACCGCCCACCGCTACGGCGTCCCGGTCTTCCCCGGCGTCTCGACGCCCGCCGAAATCGTCCGCGCCCTGGAGCTCGGCGCGGACGCCCTCAAGCTCTTCCCCGCCTCGGCGTACGACCCGTCCTGGCTCACGGAGGTCCGCGCGGCGCTGCCCCAGGCGCCGCTGCTGCCGACCGGCGGGGTGACGGTGGACAGCGCGCCCGAGTGGATCGCCGCCGGCGCGGTCGCCGTCGGCATGGGCGCTGCCCTCTCCGAAGGCGACCGCGACACCGTCGCCAAGCGCGCCGCCGAGCTCCTCGCCCGTCTCGCCGAAGCCACCCCGGGCGGGGCGGCGGGCGACGAGGAGAGTGTGTTGTACGGCGGCTGACGGGCCGACGGGCTGATGGGCTGACGGGTCGCCGGAGTGCAGGCCTGACGGCCTGACAGGCTGACGGTCGCCGGGTCGACGGCTGATGGTGGTCGGCTCGCATGCCCCCGGACGGCCGGTCCGCCGGCCGTTCCGGTCTCCGGGCAGGGGCTTCCCGCCGATCATCGGCTCTGTCAGGCTGAGCGCGCGATCACCCGACGAGGCGTCAGCCCCGCGCCCCGCAGCCCAAGGAGCTTCAGGAGACCCGATGAAGCGTGCCGTCACCCTCTCCGCCCTCGCCTGTCTGCTCGCCGTCACCGCCGCCGCCCCGGCGGCGTCCGGCGCCCCCGCCCCGGCACCACAGCCCGCCCCCGAACGCGGGCGGCAGGCGTCGGCGCTCGACACCGTTCCGCGGCGCGGGGTGCTGCGGGTGTGCACCACCGGTGACTACCGCCCCTTCAGCTACCGCGACCCCGGCACCGGCAGCTACCGCGGGGTGGACATCGACATGGCCCGGGACCTCGCCCGGAGCCTGGACGCCGAGCCCCGTTACGTCCCGTCCACCTGGGCCGGTCTGGTCGGCGACCTGGCGGCCGGGCGCTGCGACATCGCCATGGGCGGCGTCTCGATCACCCTGGCACGGGCACGTTCGGTCGCCTTCAGCGAGCCCACCCGCACGGACGGCAAGACCCCGATCGTGCGCTGCGCGGACAAGGACAAGTACGGCACCCTGGACCAGATCGACCGCCCCGGCACGACCGTCATCGTCAACCCGGGCGGCACCAACGAGGAGTTCGCCCGTGCCCACATCAAGCACGCGGCCCTGAAGGTCCATCCGGACAACACCACGATCTTCAACGAGATCATCGCGGGCCGCGCCGACGTGATGATGACCGACGCCAGCGAGACCCGCTATCAGGCGAAGCTCCATCCCGAACTCTGCTCGGTCCACCCGGACAAGCCCTTCACCTTCTCCGAGAAGGCCTATGCGCTGCCCCGGGGTGACCACGACTTCACGGCCTATGTGAACCAGTGGGTGCATCTGGCCACCCACGACGGCACCTACCGGAAGTACGAGAACGCCTGGATGGGGGAGTGATGACGGACACCGAGCGGGCGGGCGTCGGGCTCGATCCCGCCGCGGCCTTCGATCCCGCCGCGGCCTTCGACCTTGCCGCCGCCCAAAAGGGCCTGGACGAGCAGCCGTTCAGCAGGCTGCTGCGGGCGCGGCTCACCGCGTTCGGGGACGGCGGGGCGACGCTGGAGCTGGACATCCGTGAGGAACTGCTACAGCAGTACGGGTTCGTGCACGGCGGGGTGCTGTCGTACGCCGCCGACAACACCCTGACCTTCGCCGCGGCCACCGCCCTGGGCCCGGCCATCGTCACCGGCGGCTTCTCGATCCAGTACCTGCGGCCCGCGCGCGGCCGTACGCTCCGCGCCCGCGCCGAGGTCGTCCACGCCGGCCGCCGGCAGGCCGTGTGCCGGTGCGATCTGACGGTCCTCGCCGCGGACGGCACCGAGCGCCTGTGTGCGGTGGCGCAGGGCACGGCGCTGTCCCTCAACAGCCCGGCGGACAACGGTCCGGCCGGCGGTGGCTGACGAAAAGCGGGTGCGAAACGGGCATCCGGCGGGAAGGCTGGTCCGCATGATCTTTCCCTTCGACGGCGTCCTCAGGACGTTCCCGATCCCCGCAGGCAGGCCGGCGTGACCGACTGGATCACCACTCCCGTGGAGCCGCACCTCCTGCGCGGTGCCCTGGAGGTGGAGCGCACCGCGCACGGCGTGCTGCCGCACCGGCTCCCCGCGTGGGCCCGTCAGCAGTGGCCCGACGACTACCTGTCCATGGTCGAGTCCCAGCCCTCCGGCGTACGGCTGGTCTTCCGCACCCGCGCCACCGCCGTCGAACTGGACACGCTCCCCACGAAGACGGTCTACGAGGGCGCGCCGCCCCAGCCGGACGGCGTGTACGACCTGGTCGTGGACGGCCGGTTCACCGCCCGGGCCGGTGTCGCGGCCGGCAACGTCCGCACCATCGACCTGGCCACCCAGGCGATCGTCACCCGTCCCGGCCCGCCCGGCACCCTCCGGTTCGGCGGTCTGGCCGCCGGCATGAAGGACATCGAAATCTGGCTGCCGCAGACGGAGACCACCGAGCTGATCGCGCTGCGCACCGACGCACCGGTCGAGGCCGCCCCGGACCGCGGCCGCCGGGTCTGGCTGCACCACGGCAGCTCGATCAGCCACGGCTCCTCCGCCGAGGGGCCCACCGAGACCTGGCCGGCGCTGGCCGCCGCCCGCGGCGGGGTGGAGCTGATCAACCTCGGCTTCGGCGGCAACGCGCTGCTGGACCCGTTCACCGCCCGCGCCATGCGGGACACCCCGGCGGACCTGATCAGCGTCAAGATCGGCATCAATCTGGTCGGCCACGACCTGATGCGGCTGCGCGCCTTCGGGCCGGCGGTCCACGGCTTCCTCGACACGATCCGCGAGGGGCACCCGACCGCGCCGTTGCTGGTCGTGTCGGCCGTCCTGTGCCCGGTCCACGAGGACACCCCCGGGCCCGGCGCGCCGGACTTCAGCTCCGGGACGCTGCGCTTCACCGCCCTCGGCGACCCCAAGGACCCCGGGCGCCTCACGCTGAACCGCATCCGGGACGAGCTGGCCCGGATCACCGCCGCGCGGGCGGCCGACGACCCGAACCTGCACTACCTCGACGGCCGGGTGCTCTACGGCGAGGCGGACCACGCCGAACTGCCGCTGCCCGACGCGCTCCACCCGGACCCGGCCGGCCATCGCCGTATCGGCGAGCGGTTCGCCGAGCGGGTCTTCGGGGCCGGCGGTCCGTTCGCCGTCAGGGACGACTGACCGTGTGCCCGAGGACGTTGACGATCCGTCCGTCCGGGTCGCGGACGAAGAAGCGGCGTACGCCCCACTCCTCGTCCGCGAGGGGCCGGACGATCGTGGCGCCCGCGGCCTGCAGGTCGGCGTGCACCGCGTCCACGTCGTCGACCTCGATGCTGAGGTCGGGGGTGACCGGAGCGGTCCGGTCCGCGGTCAGGAAGGTGAGCTGGGCGGTGGGGTTGGCCGGTGAGGCCAGGGTCATGACCCAGCCCTGGTTCATGACCTCCTCCAGGCCGAGCAGCCCGTAGAAGTCGCGGTTCTCCTTCAGGGCGGTCGACCGGAGGTCGGGGACGACCCGGCGTACGGACATGGGAACTCCTCACAGCTGACGTGTGGACGTGCGGACAGGTGCGGTCGGGTGTGGTCGGTCAGGGGGTCGTGGTCGGTGACTCGTGGTGCCGGACGGCGTCGAGGACGTCGCGCAGCACGGTGCGGTGGTCGTCCGGGCGGCGGACCAGCGCGAGTCGGGCGGGCGTCAGGCCGGCGACGGGGCGGGCGACGACGCCGGGGCGCCGGTAGATCGCGGCGTTCCCGGCCGCCAGCAGGACCACCCCGAGGCCCTCGGCCACCGCCTCGAAGGTCTCGTCCGCGTTGGCGACCACCCCGCCGATGCGCACCGGCCGGCCGCCCCGTTCGTCCACCGCGAGCCAGTGGTCCCGCAGGACCCCCGCGGATTCCGGTAGGGCCAGGAACGGTTCGTCGAGCAGCGCGGCGAACGGGACCTCGGCGGTCGCCGCGAGCCGGTGGCCGGCCGGCAGTGCCACCCACCGCGGTTCGGTGGCCACGACGTGCACGGCGAACGCCTCCTGCCCGGGGAACGGCAGCCACAGCAGCGCCAGGTCCGTCTCGCCGTCCGCCAGCCCGGCGGTGGCGTCCGCCCAGTCGATCTGCCGTACCTGGAGGCGCCAGTTGGGGCGGCGCTCGGCGAGCAGTGCGCGGATCGCGGGGAGCAGCCCGCGGCCGGTGCTCGTCGAGATGCCCAGGGTCAGCACGGCGGCCTCCGCGGCGGCCGCGTCGCTGACCGCGCGCTGCGCCTCGTCCCAGAGCTGGACCAGCTCCCGCGCCCGGGGCAGCAGGGCGGCCCCGGACGCGGTCAGCGTCACCGTGCGCCGGTCGCGGTCGAACAGCCTGACCCGCAGTCCGTCCTCCAGCTGCCGGATCTGCTTGCTCAGCCCGGGCTGGGAGATGAACAGCCGCTCGGCGGCCCGGGTGAAGTTCAACTCCTCGGCCGTGGCGACGAAGTAGCGCAGGTCCCGCAGATGAGCGTCCATAGCCATGGGTTATCAGAAGCGGCCTTGGACGCGCAGGAAGTCGGGGACGGAAGATGGCTCCATGGACGCCGACCCTCCCACCGGACCCGTCGCCCTCGTCACCGGCGCCACCCGCGGCATCGGCCGCGAGGTGTGCCGGCAGCTGGCGGCGCGCGGCTACACAGTGCTGCTGACCGGCCGCTCACCGGACGCCGTGCGGCGGGCGGCCGCGGAGCTGCGCGGCGCTCCCGGTGCGGGCCCGGACGTCCGGCCGTTGCCCATGGACGTCACCGACGACGCCGGTGTGGCGGCGGCCGCGGCCGAGGTCGCCGAGCGCTTCGGCCGGCTGGACGTGCTGGTCAACAATGCCGCCATCGGCTACGACACCGGGCAGCGGGCCGTCACCGCCGATCTCGCGCGGGTGCGCGAGGTGGCCGAGACCAACCTCTACGGGCCGTGGCGCACCGCTATCGCGTTCGCCCCGCTGCTGCGCGCCTCGGACCGTCCGCGGCTGGTCAACGTCTCCAGCGAGGCCGGCTCGCTGACCAACATGGGCGGCGGCACCCCGGCGTACACCGCGTCCAAGGCGGCGCTCAACGCGCTGACCCGGATGCTGGCCGCCGAGCTGCGGGCCGACGGCGTGCTGGTCAACGCGGTCTGCCCGGGCTGGGTGGCCACCGACATGGGCGGGCCGGGCGGCCGGCCGGTGGCCGAGGGCGCGGCCGGTGTCGTGCATGCGGCGACCCTGCCGGACGACGGCCCGACGGGCGGTTTCTTCCGGGACGGCCGTCCGCTGCCCTGGTAGCCCGCCGCGGCCCTACGTCGGCCCGTCATGTCCGGACAATGTGACCTCCGGACTTCCCGTCAACTGTGCGGGCGGATACGCTCGCGAACGTGGGGAAACGCGATACGGAACAAGCCCTGGGCGCCGAGAGCCCCGTTCAGTTCAGCGTGGACCGGAGCAGTCCGGTCCCGCTGTATTTCCAGCTGTCGCAGCAGCTGGAGGCGGCGATCGAGACCGGCAAACTGGCGCCCGGCAGTCTGCTCGGCAACGAGATCGAGCTGGCCGGCCGGCTCGGACTGTCCCGGCCCACGGTCCGCCAGGCCATCCAGTCGCTGGTCGACAAGGGGCTGCTGGTGCGCCGCCGTGGCATCGGCACCCAGGTCGTGCACAGCCAGGTCAAGCGCCCGCTGGAGCTGAGCAGCCTCTACGACGACCTGGAGGCGGCCGGGCAGAAACCGGCCACCCGGGTGCTGCTCAACACCACCACCGAGGCCGATGCCGAGGTCGCCGCCGCGCTGGGCCTCGCCGAGGGCGCGGAGGTCGCACTGGTCGAGCGGCTCCGCCTGACCCACGGCGAACCGGTCGCCCACCTGCGCAACCACCTCCCCGCCGGCCTGCTCAAGCTGGACACCGCCGAACTGGAGCAGACCGGGCTGTACCGCCTGATGCGGTCGGCCGGGATCACCCTGCACAGCGCCCGCCAGTCCGTCGGCGCCCGGGCCGCCACCGCGGAGGAGGGGCAGCGGCTCGACGAGCCCGAGGGTGCCCCGTTGCTCACCATGCAGCGGACGACCTTCGACGACACCGGGCGGGCCGTGGAGTTCGGCTCGCACGTCTACCGGGCGTCGCGCTACGCCTTCGAGTTCCAGCTGCTCGTACGGCCGTGAGCGGGGCGGGCGGTCCGCAGGGCCCCCGCCGGAGCCGCCCGCGGTCCACGTTCGCCCGTCCATGTGCTTTCGTCAGAATGTTCTGACAAAGCATTGACGTGGCTCCGCGCGGGCCGTTACAACTCCTCCAGCCGCATTCCGGCGGCCGTGGAGAAAAGGCGGTTCCACGATGATCAGCGTGCGTACGACCGGCGTCCGGCGGCTCACCCTCCGCAGCGCCGCCGCTTTACTGACCACCGTCGCACTGGTCGCCGGGTGCAGCGCCACCGGCGGCCAGGACGCCAAGGACGAGGGAGCCGGCGGCACCCGCATGACCATCGGGATGGTCAGCCACGCCGGCGACGGCGACACCTTCTGGGACATCGTCCAGAACGGCGCCCAGCAGGCCGCCGCCAAGGACCACGTGAAGTTCCTCTACGCCCACGACAAGGAGGGCGGCCAGCAGGCCGAGCTGATCCAGTCCTACATCGACCAGAAGGTCGACGGGCTGATCGTCACCCTCGCCAAGCCGCAGGCCGTCAAGGCGGCCGTCCGCAAGGCCGAGGCCGCCGGCATCCCGGTGATCACCATCAACTCGGGCGGTGAGTTCTCCCGGGCGTACGGGGCGCTCACCCACATCGGGCAGGACGAGTCGGTGGCCGGCCGCGCGGTCGGCGAGGAGCTGAACCACCGGGGCGCGAAGAAGGTCCTCTGCGTCCTCCACGAGCAGGGCAACGTGTCCCTGGAGGACCGCTGCGCCGGCGTCCGCAAGGGCTTTCACGGCACCGTCGAGAACCTCAACGTCGACGGCACCAACGCCCCGGCCGCCCAGTCCTCGATCGAGGCCAAGCTGCAGTCCGACACCTCGCTCGACGCGATCGTCACGCTCGGTGCGCCGATCGCCGCGCTCTCCGTCAAGGCCAAGCGCGACGCCGGCAGCCGCGCGCAGATCGCGACCTTCGACCTGAACGGCGCCGTGGTCAAGCTGCTCAAGGCCAAGGACGTCACCTTCGCCGTCGACCAGCAGCCCTATCTCCAGGGCTACGAGGCGGTCGACCTGCTCTGGCTGCACAAGACCAACGCGGACGTCCTCGGCGGCGGGAAGCCGGTGCTCACCGGGCCCGCGCTGGTGACGCAGAAGGACGTACCCCAGCTGACCGAGTACACCGGGCGAGGCACCAGGTGAGAGCAGAGGGAGGACGGGACGACCCCATGAACCGGGACAGATCACCGGTAACGGATACTTGGCCGGTTGGCCCCGGCCGGCCGGCACCGGAGTGCGGCACCGCACCCGCCCGGACCGGGCGGCCCACACAGCGAATACGACCGACGCAGCCGACACGGCGAGATCAGCGGGAAGGGCGAGTCCTCGTGGCAAGGGTTCGAAGAAGGGGACGCGTCGTGAGCGCCGTGCTGGCGGCGGTGCTCGGCGCCTCCCTGGCGGGGTGCAGCAGCACCGGCGGCAAGCGCGCCGAGGAAGAGCGCGCCGCGAAGGCCGCCGGCGGCAAGGCCGCGGTGAACACCCCCAGGTGGACGTTCGCCATGGTCACCCACTCGGGAGACGGCGACACCTTCTGGGACATCGTGCAGAACGGCGCCCAGCAGGCCGCCCTCAAGGACAACATCAAGTTCGTCTATGGACACGACGAGGAGGCCCAGCGGCAGAGCCAGTTGGTGCAGTCCTACATCGACCAGAAGGTCGACGGGCTGATCGTCTCCCTCGCCAAGCCCAACGCCATGAAGGACGTCGTCGAAAAGGCCGAGAAGGCCGGCATACCCGTGATCACCGTCAACTCCGGCGCCGAGGAGTCCAAGGCGTTCGGCGCGCTCACCCACATCGGGCAGGACGAGACGGTGGCCGGCGAGGCGGTCGGCGACGAGCTGAACCGGCGCGGCCGCAAGAAGGCCCTGTGCGTCCTGCACGAACAGGGCAACGTCGGCCACGAACAGCGCTGCGAGGGCGCCGCCAAGACCTTCAAGGGCAAGCTGGAGAAGCTCTACGTCGAGGGCACCAACATGCCCGACGTGCAGTCCTCCATCGAGTCCAAGCTCCAGGCCGACCCGTCCATCGACGCCGTGGTCACCCTCGGCGCACCCTTCGCGCCCACCGCCGTCAAGGCCAGGGAACAGGCCGGCAGCAAGGCCGAGATCGACACCTTCGACCTCAACGCCCAGGTCGCGGCCGGCCTCAAGGACGACACCCTCGGCTTCGCCGTCGACCAGCAGCCCTACCTCCAGGGCTACGAGGCGGTCGACCTGCTCTGGCTGTACAAGTACAACTCCGACACCCTCGGCGGCGGGAAGCCGGTGCTCACCGGGCCCCAGGTGATCACCAAGAAGGACGCCGGCGCCCTGCAGGACTACACGAAGCGGGGTACCCGATGACCGCCACCCTCAAGGCACCCGTCCAGGACGAACGGCTGCTGCACCGCTCCCTGGCCCGCCGGCTGATGGGCCGCCCCGAACTGGGCTCGGTCGTCGGCGCCGCCGCGGTCTTCGTCTTCTTCTCGATCGTCGCCGAGCCCTTCCTGCGGGCGTCCAGCCTCTCCACCGTGCTCTACGCCTCCTCGACCATCGGGATCATGGCCGTACCGGTGGCGCTGCTGATGATCGGCGGGGAATTCGACCTCTCGGCCGGTGTCATGGTCGTCAGCTCGGCGCTGATCTCGTCGATGTTCAGCTACCAGATGACCGCCAACACCTGGGTCGGCGTCGGGGTGTCCCTGCTGGTCACCCTGGCCATCGGGGCGTTCAACGGATTCCTGCTGACCCGCACCAAGCTGCCCAGCTTCATCATCACGCTCGGCACCTTCTTCATGCTGACCGGCCTCAACCTCGGCTTCACCAAACTGATCAGCGGCACCGTCTCGACGAAGTCCATCGCCGACATGGAGGGCTTCGAGTCGGCCCGTACGGTCTTCGCCTCGCACCTGACCGTCGGCAGCGTCGACATCCAGGTCACCATCGTGTGGTGGATCGCGCTGGTCGCCGTGGCCACCTGGCTCCTGCTGCGCACCCGCGTCGGCAACTGGATCTTCGCGGTGGGCGGCAACGCCGACGCCGCGCGGGCGGTCGGCGTCCCGGTCACCAAGACCAAGATCGGCCTCTACATGGGCGTCGCCTTCGCCGCCTGGATCTCCGGCCAGCATCTGCTGTTCTCCTACGACGCGATCCAGTCCGGCGACGGCGTCGGCAACGAATTCCTCTACATCATCGCCGCGGCGGTCGGCGGCTGCCTGATGACCGGCGGCTTCGGCTCGGCGATCGGCGCCGCCGTCGGCGCCTTCATCTTCGGCATGGCCAGCAAGGGCATCGTCTACGCGCAGTGGAATCCGGACTGGTACAAGTTCTTCCTCGGCGCGATGCTGCTGCTCGCCACACTCCTGAACGCATGGGTCCGCAAGCGGGCGGAGGACAAGGCATGACAGCGCTGGTCGAGCTGACCGACGTCAGCAAGTACTACGGCAACGTCCGGGCACTGGAGGGCGTCTCCCTGGAGGTGCACGCGGGGGAGATCACCTGCGTGCTCGGCGACAACGGCGCCGGCAAGTCCACCCTCATCAAGATCATCGCCGGGCTGCACCGGCACGACCGCGGCACCTTCACCATCGAGGGCGAGGAGACCACCCTGGCCTCCCCGCGCGAGGCCCTCGACCGCGGGATCGCCACCGTCTACCAGGACCTCGCCGTCGTCCCCCTCATGCCGGTCTGGCGGAACTTCTTCCTCGGCTCCGAGCCGACCACCGGCGTGGGCCCCTTCAAGCGCCTCGACGTGGCGACGATGCGCGAGACCACCCGCAGCGAGCTGCTGCGGATGGGCATCGACCTGCGCGACGTCGACCAGCCCATCGGCACCCTCTCGGGCGGCGAACGGCAGTGCGTGGCCATCGCCCGCGCCGTCTACTTCGGCGCCAAGGTCCTGGTCCTGGACGAGCCGACCGCGGCACTCGGCGTCAAGCAGTCCGGCGTCGTCCTCAAGTACGTCGCGGCCGCCCGGGACGCCGGCCTCGGCGTGGTGTTGATCACGCACAACCCGCACCACGCCTACCTCGTCGGCGACCGCTTCGTCCTCCTCAAGCGCGGCACGATGGCCGGCAGCCACACCAAGAAGGAGATCGCCCTGGAGGAGCTGACCCGTCAAATGGCGGGCGGCAGCGAACTGGAACAACTCAGTCACGAGCTGGCCCGCACCGCCACCCCGGAATTCCCCGGCGGCCACCGGCCCGACTGAGCAGGTCAGCAGGGTGCCGCGCCCCGCACCGGCCGCCCGGCCGCGCGGGGCGCGGCACTGCCGGTCGCGGTGCGCCGGACGCCGCCGGTGATGCACAATCGCACCGGACCCGCACGCCGAGGCCCCGGCCTCCCGAGACCCCCCTAGGGACGAGACGACTCTTGCGAGCACGCAGCCACCGCATGGGGGAACCACCCACGCCCGTCAGCCACCGGGGGAGCAACGGCGAAGAGGTGGGTCGATGAGCATGTACCGGGACCGGGTGCACCGGGGATCGGCCAGAGCCACCGTGCTGCGCACGGTCGGCACCCGCGAGCGGCGCTCGCACCTGACCGCCCCGCGCGTGCCCACGGTGGGCATCGACATCGGCGGCACCAAGGTCATGGCGGGCGTGGTCGACGCGGACGGCACCATCCTGGAGAAGGTCCGCACCGAGACCCCGGACAAGTCCAAGAGCCCCAAGGTCGTCGAGGACACCATCACCGAGCTGGTGCTCGACCTCTCCGACCGGCACGACGTGCACGCGGTCGGCATCGGGGCGGCCGGCTGGGTCGACGCGGACCGCTCCAAGGTCCTCTTCGCCCCGCACCTGAACTGGCGCAACGAGCCGCTGCGCGACCGCCTCGCGGGCCGCCTCGCGGTCCCCGTCATGGTCGACAACGACGCCAACACCGCCGCCTGGGCGGAATGGCGGTTCGGCGCCGGCCGCGGCGAGGACCACCTCGTGATGATCACGCTCGGCACCGGGATCGGCGGTGCGATCCTGGAGGACGGCGCCGTCAAGCGCGGCAAATACGGGGTCGCGGGCGAATTCGGCCATATGCAGGTCGTGCCCGGCGGTCACCGCTGCCCGTGCGGCAACCGCGGCTGCTGGGAGCAGTACAGCTCCGGCAACGCCCTGGTCCGGGAGGCCCGCGAGCTGGCCGCGGCCGACTCCCCGGTCGCGTACAACATCATCGAGCGGGTCGGCGGCCGCATCGGCGACATCACCGGGCCGCTGATCACCGAGCTCGCCCGCGAGGGCGATGCGATGTGCGTCGAACTCCTCCAGGACATCGGCCAGTGGCTCGGCGTCGGCATCGCCAACCTCGCCGCCGCCCTCGACCCGTCCTGCTTCGTCATCGGCGGCGGTGTCAGCGCCGCCGACGACCTGCTGATCGGCCCGGCCCGGGACGCCTTCCGGCGCCACCTCACCGGCCGCGGCTACCGCCCCGAAGCCACCATCGCCAAGGCCCAGTTGGGCCCCGAGGCGGGCATGGTGGGCGCCGCGGACCTCGCCCGCCTGATCGCCCGCCGCTTCCGCCGTGCCAACCGCCGCCGGGTCGAGCGCTACGAGCGCTATGAACGGGCCGGCCGCCGATGACCGAAACCGAATCCCCCACCATGCGCGACGACCACCACACCGCCCTGCCGCCCCGGGCCAAGCGCCGCCGCCCCCTGCTGACGGCGCTGATCGTCTTCCTGCTGATCGCGATCCCGGCCGGCTACATCGTCATCTCCGCCGAGCAGAGCCGCGACAGCGGCGAGGGCAAGGAGGCCGAGGCCGCCGCCACCGGCCTGACCAACGCCTTCCCGTCCAAGGTCCAGCAGCGGATCTACAACGTCCCGGTACCGATCGGCTCGACCCCGGTCTACTACTACGAGACCAACTCCTGGGAAACCAGCTCGCTGTTCGTCCAGTTCCGGACCAACGAGTGGGGCCTGGAGCACTACCTCGCAGCCGTCGGCACCAGCACCGCCGCCCTCAAGAAGGACCGGAGGACCATCCCGCCGGACCAGGCGGCGAAGGTCGGCTGGGACTTCAGCGTCGACTGGCCCTGGGCGGGCACCACGACCACCAGCCGCGCACCGCATCCGTCGCAGCGCATCATGGTCAGCTACGACGAGCCGGGCCACCCCGTGGTGTACACGGTCTCGACGGTCACGTTCTGACCGTCGCAGCCCGGCAGCACCGGTTGCGTTCCAGCAGCGTGACCGTGACGCCGAGTGCGATCTCGCGCTCACCGACGGGGACGAATCCGCGCCGAAGATAGAGCGCGACCGCGGGCTGGTTGGCGGTTCCGGTGGAGACGACGGTCAGTTCCGCCGGCTCGATCGAGTCCAGCGCGTCGAGCAGGGCCGTGGCGACGCCGCGGCGATGCGCGACGGGATGGACCACGAGGCGGCAGATCTCCAGAGCACCGTTCGGCAAGCGGGTCCACGCGACCGCTCCGACCAGTCCCGACGCCTCGCGAATCCCGAGGAAGGACTCGTCGCATGCGCGCAACTGCTCAACGGACTCGTGCAGGGGCGGGATGCCGTCGAAGCCGATGAGCCGGGCTTCGACCGCGTAGGCCGCCCGCTGAAGGTCCCACACATGACGCAGGGTGCCGGGATCGGACAGGTCGAGCCGGACCGGTTCGGCAAAAGGCCGGTGGGACGCGCTGGCGGCGTGGCGTGGGCCGGTCATGCGGTGATCCTCTCAGAACGCCCGGCCAGGACGCCGTTCTCCGGCCCTGCCTGCCACTGCAAGAGCTCCTACCGCTATCGGTGAGATGACCGATGTGCGGTGGGCGGGCGCCCGGTCATAGTCCTCGAAAGATCATTTCGCGGGTGACTGTCGTGCACCCGCTGCCTTTCGAAAGGACTCCTTCTGTGGACACGTACGCGGACCTGGTATTTCTCGGCGGGCGGGTGGTCACGGTAGATGCGCGCTTCACCGTCGCCTCGGCCCTGGCGGTGACCGGCGGGATCATCAGTGCCGTGGGAAGGCGGGAGGACGTCGCGCCGTTCGTCGGTCCGGGCACCCGCGTCATCGACCTGCGCGGGGCGACGCTGCTTCCCGGTATCAACGATTCGCATCTCCACGGATGCGCCTTCGGCATGGCCGGCCCGCCGCTCTCCCTCGACCTCGGTCACCCCGCCGTCTCCTCCCTCGCGGACGTGGCCGCGGCGGTACGGCAGGCCGTCGGGCGGGCCCCGGACGGGCAGTGGATCACCGGCCACGGCTGGGACACCGGTTACCTCGCCGAATGCGTCACCGATCCCTCGCGGCAGCCCTCGCGGCACGACCTCGACACCGTCAGCCGGGACCACCCGGTCGTCCTGTACTCCTTCTCGGGCCACGCCACTTGGGTCAACTCCAAGGCGCTGGAGCTGATCGGCATCGACCGGTCCACCGTCGCACCGCCCGGCGGGGCCATCGTCACGGACGACGCCGGGGAGCCGACCGGGCTGCTGCACGAGGCGGCCCAGGCCCTCGTCCAGAATGCCCTGCCGCCGCTCAGCCGGCAGGAACGGACCGACGCCATCCGGTCGACCCTCGCCACCCTCGCCCGGCTCGGCGTGACCAGCTACACCGAGCCCGGGCTCGGCCCCGGCGGCGACGGCATCATGCGGGGCGCACTCGGCAGGCAGACCCTCGACGTCTACCACCAGCTCCTGGCCGACGGTGAACTGACCGCCCGCGTAGGGGTTTTGCTCCTGCCCACCGGCATGACGAGTACCGCTGAGGAGTTCGCCCGTACGCTCACCGCCCTCGGCGGGACCGCCGCCGATCCGCGTCGTCTGGCGATCCACGGAGTCAAAATATTCGCCGACGGCATCGTCCCCAACAAGACGGCCTGGATGCACGAGCCGTACGTCGGCGGCGGCAGCGGTTCCCTGTGCGTCGGCGGCGGGACCCACGCCGAGCGGATCACCGAGATCGACGCCATGATCCGGCACGCCCACATCGCCGGACACCAATTGGGCGTCCACGTCACCGGCGACCGGGCCATCGACACCGTGGCGGACGCCTTCGCCGCGGCCATGGCCGAACACCCGCGCCCCGACGCCCGCCACTACCTCATCCACGGCGACTTCCTCACCCCGCACAGCATGAAGGTGCTGGCCGCGCACGGCTTCGGCGTCAACATGAACCCCACCATCAAGTGGACCGTTGCCGACATGGAGGAGGACTTCGTCGGCTCCGGACGTGCCGCGTACGCCTGGCCCTACCGGGATGCCATCGACGCCGGCGTGCGGGTCGCCAGCGGATCCGACGCCCCCGTCACGCACCCGGACTGGCGCCAGGGCATCGCCACCATGATGCTCCGCGAGTCGAAGGCCACCGGCCGGGTCAGCGGCCCCGAACAGCGCATCGGCCTCGCCGAAGCGGTCCGCACGTACACCATCGACGCGGCCTGGCAGGACTTCGCCGACGACTGGAAGGGCTCCCTGGAGCCCGGCAAGGTCGCCGACCTCTGCGTGCTCGACGGCGACCTGCTCACCACCGACCCCCACGACATCCCGGAGATGCCCGTCGTCCTGACCGTCATGGACGGGCAGGTCGTGCACGACGCCCTCCGCGATTGACCTGCCCCCTGCACATGATCATCCTTGGAGGATGGCAGCGAACCGGAGCACGGCAGACATCCTGGACGCGGCCGTGCACGTCCGCCAGGCCGCCAGGAGCGCCACGAGCGGCGCGGCCGGCCTCGACGCGGTCCTGGCGGCGCTGTCGGAGGTCATGGAATACGACCATGCCTCCCTGACCCGGTGGGACCCGCTGCGCCGGCGCCACACCACCCTGGCCGGCAGCTACCCGGACGACGCCACGACGTACATCGAGACCCGCCTCCACCACGACCCGGTCTTCCCGGTCCTCCACAGCCCGGCCCGAGGCGGTCTCTGGCTGCGGGACGTTCCCAGGCACCTCCTGGCAGCCTCGCCGGGCTTTCTGGAGGTGCTGTCTCCGCTCGGCATCCAGGACGGGGTCGCCCAGTGCCTGTTCGACGCCGACGGCCGGTACGTCGGCATGCTGAACGTCAGCACCCGCCGACCGCGGCGCACACCCGACCCGGCACGCGCCGTGGTCACCCTCCTCACCGAGTCCCTCGCCGCCGCCGTCGCCCCCCGCACGACCCCCGGGCCCCAGGAGACCGCCGCGGACCACGCCGCCGCCGATCCGCAGCGCCTGGACCCGCGGCGGCCGGGCGGCCTCTCACCACGGGAACTCCAGGTGCTGGCCGAACTGACCACCGGCCGCACCAACCGCGAAATCGCCGAACGCCTCTACATCACACCGCGCACCGTCGCCACCCACATCGAGCACATCCTCACCAAGCTCGACGTCCCCAACCGCGCGGCCGCCGCAGCCCGGGCCGCCACGTGGGGAATCGAACCTTCCCCCTGACGCGAATCCGCCGGCGTACGGACCGAACGCCTCGCGCCGGCACACACCGATCCCGGCTGCCTCGGATGTCCGAGGCAGCCGGGACCCATCAGCCCGCCGAGCCACCGACCACGTGCCTGGTGGGCGCAACCGGCCTCTTCAGCTTGCCCTCAGTGCACTGGTCGCACGGCTGGGCAAGGAGCCTTTCGCGCATTCGCCAGCGACGGATGACCGGGCTCGCTCCGCACGGGCGACTCGCTCCAGCTGACTACACCCCGGCGGGCTTGGTGGACTGGCAGGCGGGGTCCGTGGAGTCCGTGCTGCATTTGGTGATGACGCTGTGAACGTTGTCGACGCCCTCCACCGGCATGGTGACGGTCATGTGGTGCGTCCACGTCGACCCGACATCGTTGCTGAACGTCCAGTCGCCGGTGGTTTCCTTGAGCGCCAAGGCACGCGCCACCCACGCCGTCTGGCCGGGCGGAACATCTATCGTGAACCTGGTGCCCGATGCCTCAGTGGTGGTCTGACTCTCGGTCCAGGTGTGTTGGTATCCGATCTGGGCGTCGGCCTTCAGCGGACTCTTGGCCTCTGATCCCGGTCCGAGCGTGATGTTCACGCCGAGGCTGTCTGATTGGCCGATCGTGTCCGCTGTGGACTGCGACCAGTCCATGGAGCAGCTCGCGTTGCCGGCAGTGCTGGAGTTCTTGCAGACCGGGGAGGAACCCTGCTCGGCACTCGATGTGGAAACGAGCTGGTAGGGCCCGAGATAGGCGGGCTTGGAGTCATCGGTGATGGTGTACGAACTCGCCGTGATGACGCCCGAGTTGTTGTTGTGCTGGGTCAGCGCGTACTGCGTCGCCAGGTCATCGACGGTCGGGCCGGTTGCGCCGTCACCGGGGGACGCAGTCACGGTCCACTGCTCATTGTGGGCTCCCACGCTGTTGTCGCCCGCTCCCGGGGCGCACCCCACGGAACCCATCTGCTGGAAGTCGCCCAAGGGGGGGTCGCTGAACTTCGTGGTGACGCATTCGTCGTCGTCGACGCGCCGAATCAGGTAGGTGTTGGGCTCGGTGTTGGTGACCGGTTGGGCGTAGAACAGCTGCTTCTTGTTTTTGGCGTCGCAGGTGCTCGACATGGTGAGGTAGCCATTGCCGTCGACTTCGGCGCAGCCGGTCTTGCTGGGGATGTTGTTGGAGATTTGGAAACTGCCGTCGTTGTTGGGATTGGGCTTGAAGCTCCACTGATCGCTCGGCACGGTGTCAGTGGTCCGCATGACGAGGTCATTGCTGTCCGCTGAGCCGTCATTTTGCAGATCGACGGTGCCATTCGGGTCCCGGGGATTGTCCCGCCCCATCATGCTTTCGTGGTGCACGACGGAGATGGTCAGGCATCCGGTGTGGGAACTCTTGTCGCACGAGGGGTCCTCTGCCTGAGCCGGCGTGGCAGCCAGCAGTGACAGCGGCATGGTGAGTGCAACGGCAAGGAACGCAGGTATCCTTCGCGTCGCATTTCGTGGGACTCGTTCAGTGGGCATGAGACATTTCCCTTTCGCCTGTTTCTTCGTGCTTCCGGCGCTGCGACCACCTGACGCCGAGGCGACCGCGCAACAGACGGTTATGCATCCGGTGTGATGCGGGCTGCCGCTTGTTGCGCGATTCCCGGCGCGGTAACCGGGACCGCCGGTACCGCGGAGGCGTTCGCGGCCCCGGGCGCCGGGCGTCGTCGCCGAAGGCCTTGGCCGGGCACCGGTTCACCCCCGTGTGCCCAGGCCACCGTGGCACCGTCAACGTAGGCGCGGGCAGCCGACGTAACATCCCCCAACTGACGGAGGAAGCTGGCGATTCAGGGCGCCGGGCCGTGGTGACCTGCGGTCAGCCCGCGGCAGGTGGGGGCGCAGATCCTCCGGCGGAGGACTTCCGGCGCAGTCGAGGATGCCGCCGGCGGGTTGTTCCAGCGGCGTTGCGGCACCTTGAGTTCCTCGGCCACTCCGAGTGGCGCAAGGTCTCCATCGGCGCGAGCCCGGCGGCGGGCCGGTGCGGATCGCCCGGATGCACAACGCGCCAAGGGCTCGGCGGTCAAGGCCCGCGCGTCCTCTACGGTGCCGGGCGGCCCACGCGGACAAGGCCAGATCTGCGGGTGGCGGTCGTCCGTCTAGAGCCGGAAGGAGTCGGCCAGGGTGTCGATCTGCGCGGTGAGCAAGGTCGATGCGTGGTGCCCCATCCCGGCGTACTGGCCGGACACCTCCAGGCCGACCGTGCCGTGCAGCTGCGACCAGGCCAGCACCGTACCGGCGAGGGCGGCGCCCGCAGCCTTGCCGTGCGGCGGCAGCCCGGTGTGCTGCGCCACCCAGTCGGCGACGCCCTCGTCCTTGCGGAGCCAGGCGTCCATCTCGGCGGCGACCGGCCGTAGCGCTTCGGTGGGCCGGCCGGCGGCGAACGCCTTCAGGAACGGTCCCAGGACTGCCCGCGCACGCTGGAGCGTGTCGGGCGGAGCCGCGTAACCGGGGAGCGGCGTTCCCTGGATCAGGAGATAGCGGTGCGGCTGTTCGACGGCCCAGCTCCGGTAGGCGCCGGCAAGGGCGTGCAGGGTGGCCCGCGCGTCCCCGGCGGAGGCGTCGTCGGCCCGCGCGATGGCTTGCGCCACGTCGTCGTAGGCGTCCCGGATCAGCTCGCCCAGCAGGTCGTCCCGGCCCGCGAAGTAGCGGTAGAGGGCCGGTCCGGACAGCCCCATGTCCTTGGCGATCCGGGTGAGTGCCACGGCCTGGATGCCGCCCTCGGCGAGCTGCTGCAGCGCGGCCGCCTTGATCTCCGCACGGTTCTGCTCGCGGTAGCGCGCTCGGGGGCTTCGCACCTCGGCGGCCATGTGCTCCTCCTGTGTTGCGGCGTGGCGGACGGCATGGGTGAGCGGTCCTCGCTCATCGTATCCACCACTTCGATTGCGATGATGACTCGCAAGAGTTATGGTCTCTAACAGAAGCGATGCGGTGAAGCGACAACCTGCCCCACCGTCTTCACCCGCCTCCGATCCGATCGATCCGATCGACCCCCTCCACCCGCCGTCCCGCAGTGAAGGAACCGCCATGTCTGCTGCAGCACGTCGCCTCCATGCCGTTCTGGGTGCCGGTCCGGCCGGCATCACGCTCGCCGCCGAGCTCGCCCGCCGGGGGCACCCCGTACGGCTGGTCAGCCGCTCCGCGCCGCAAGGTGCGCCCGACGGCGTGCAGTGCCGTGCCGCCGATGTGAGTACGCACGACGGGGCGTTGGCCGCCGTCGAGGGCGCCGCTGTCGTGTACCACTGCGTGAACGTCGCCTATCACCAGCAGACCGAGGTCATGCCCCGGGTCCAGCAGGCGGTGCTGGCTGCCGTCGGGACCACGGGGGCTCGGCTGGTCGTCCTGGACACGCTGTATCCGTACGGCCCGACGCAGGGCGAGGTGATGACGGAGGACACCCCCTGGCGCGCGACGAGCCGCAAGGGAGTGATGCGGGCACGGCTGGACGAGGCATACCTTGCCGCGCACCGTGCGGGGCAGGCCCGTGTCGTCCTCGGCCGGTCGGCCGACTTCGTCGGCCCCGGCGTGCTCAACTCGACGCTGGGCGGCGCGGTTTTCCCGCCCGCGCTGACCGGCGGTGAGGTCCTCGGGCTGGGCGACATCGACCTCCCGCACAGCTACACGGCCATCCAGGATGTGGCGAAGGGGCTGGCCGTCCTCGGCGAAGACCCGGAAGGCGACGGCCGGGTGTGGCACCTGCCGACCGCGCCCGCCCGTACGACCCGCGAGATCCACTCGATGATCGAGGAACGGGTGGGCCGACCGCTGCGGCGGGTGGTGCTCACCGAGCCCCGCCCCTTCGGCCCGTTCGACGCGACCTTCATGGACGAGTACGCGGAGATGTTCTACCAGCACACCGAGCCGCAGATCGTGGACTCCTCGGCGTTCGAGCGGTCCTTCGGCCACCGTCCGGCACCACTGGAAGCGACACTCGACGACACGCTCGGCTGGTACCGCACGCTGCTGGCCGGCGCACGGAACTGACGGTCCGCGGCCGGCCGGTGGCGTCCCTGGAGTGGCCGGCCCCCGGCCGGCGGCTCACTCCCTCACTGGGGCTGGGGCTGCGGCTGCGATTCGGCGTCGGCTTCGGCTTCGCTCATGACCCGCTCCCGCTCCCGCTTCCGCTCTCGACCTCCGGCCGGCGGAGTCCGAGGAACGAGGTGTACTGGTGGTGCATCAGGTCGTAGAAGGAATCGAAGCGTTCCGGTCCCCGCCCTGACCACGAGGCGAGCCAGTATCCGGCCCATTCACCGCGCTCGTCGACGTCCTCCGGGTCGAGGAGCATGACCGCGGCGTCGCCTTCGAGCGAGAGGCACAGGGAACGGGCGAGGATGTCGCCCTCAGGCTCTTCGCCTTCCTCCTCGTCGGCGAACTCCGTCTCGCTATAAGCATCGATCCAGCTGGAGCCCTCGTCGGTATCGGCCAGCCAGGCGAGCTCGGAGGTGCCCGCGAGCCGGTAAATGAAATTCCCCGCGTCCCGCCACCCGTTGGTGGTCAGCAGGAACTCGCGGAGCGAGGGCGGCAACCTCCGGCCCAGGCGCGCCTCGGCTGCCACAACGTCATCCCCACTCGCCGGGGCGAACCCGAGCCAGCCGCCCCGTACGACCTCGTCATGCAAGGGCGCGTCCCGCTCGGGGTCGTGCCCGACGATCCACTCCTCGCTCCAGAGTTTGAGGAACGGTCGCCACTCTTCGTGGTCCATGCACTGCCCTTTCGTGTCGCATACATGGCCGAACATCACTGCGTACTGCGCCAACGACAGCACATAGGTCTGACATCCACTGCCTGCCCGCCTGCCCGCCTGCCCGCCTGCCCGCCTGCCCGCCTGACCGCCTGGCCGCCCGGGGTTCCTCGGCCGGCTCGGCACGGCTGCAACGCTGCGGTTCAAGACACCCCACCACCGTGCTCCCGTTCCCAACAGCTCGAATAAGGTTGCGGAACAGGGGGAGGAAAGTCGTGAATCTGTCATTCGAGCCGCCTCAGCCGTACGACCTGGGGCCGGACGCGGACCTCGGCATGTGGCTGGCCGAGTGGGCCGAGTACGCGGACCGGATCGTCCACCACGGGCCGGACGACGGCCGCAATCATGGACAGCTGTGCTGGGACGTCCTGGCGCCCACCGGGTTGCTCGCGCCGCACTGCGGCCACTGCAAGCACGGGCACGGCGGCCCACGGAACCCGCAGCAGATGGAGTCCGCCCTGGGCATCCGGATCCCCCCGGACCAACTGTCGTCCTGGATAGCGGCCACACTCATCCGCGAGCTCGTCCACCCGAGCCACGACGGCCCGATGCGCCCCGTGGCCGACGCCCTCGCCAACGGGCTGATCGCCCTGCTCGGCCCGGACGCCGACTGGCGCGCCAACGGCTACGCCGCCTACCGGGAGGGCGCCAACGGCAACGTCTCGTGGGCGCCGGTCACCGAGGCCACCTTCGATGCGGCCGTCGTCGGCATCGGCAACGGCCATGCCGTGGTCATCGTCGTCACCGGCGAGGACTGAGGGGATGAAGGCTGAGGGTGATGAGGCTGTCAGCGCCGGAACCCGCTCCGCGCGACACCGGCCGGCGCCATGAGGGAGAGCCGATCGACTACGACGCGTACGTGCAGCCTTGCCCGCCGTAGTACCACTCGTACTGGCCCATCACCCATGGGTCGGCCGTGATCGTGAAGGTGCCACGCGGGGCTGGACAGTGGAACGTCGTGGTGAGGGTGCCCTGATTCGGCGTGGACCCGGGCGACGCCGTGGCCGCGGAGGCGATGCCGGCGCCTCCGGCGCTGAGCAGTGCGGTGATGAACGCTATGGCAATGATCTTCTTCATCATGTCTCCCAGTCCCATCGCGTGCGGGAACTGCCTCTGGGGACGATACACGCAACCCCCCAATTCGGGACAAGGGGGTATTTCACCTGATGTCCGGACCAGGACTGGCCGGCGGTGAGCACGCGGAGACATCTGCGGCGAGGCCAGCGCATGATCAGTGGGAGCCGGCCCAGACAGCGGGCGTGCGGTGGGACCACGGGGCAGCCTCTTCGAGCTGGGCGGCGAGGCGGAAGAGGGTGTCCTCCCGTCCGTAGGCGGCGGCGAATTGCATGCCTATGGGCAGTCCGGTGGCGGGGTCGGCCGTCAGCGGTACGGACATCGCCGGAGTTCCGGCGACGTTGAAGCAGGCGGTGAAGGGGGATCGGTCGAAGAGCCGGTCGATCCAGCCGAGGCCATCGAGCTCCTCGACGGCCTCGGCGTAGACGCCCAGGCGCGGCGGCAGTTCGGGAAGGGTGGGGGTGAGCAGTACGTCGTAGTGGTCGAAATGGCGGCCGATGCTGCGGGCGACGGTGTTGCGTACGCCGAGTGCGCTGACGAAGTCGGCGCCGGTGACCTGGCGGCCCCAGGCGTAGCTGGCGAGCATCTCGGTCTGGACGGTGGACGGATCGATGGGCCGGCCGGAGGCGGCGGCCAGGGCATCGAGCCAGGGGACCAGATTGGCCGTCCAGAGCCGGGCGTTGGCCCCTACGAATTGCTCCCAGCCGACCCCTGGATCAAGGGTGGCCTCCTGTACGTGGTGGCCGAGCGAGGCGAGGAGTTCCGCGGTGCGGGACAGCGCGTCGAGCACCGGGCCCTCGGTGCGGCGACGGCCGCCGCCCTGGGCGATGACGCCGACGCGCAGACGGCCCGGGGCGCGGGTGATCTCCTCGGAGTAGGGGCGGTCGGGCGGTGCGGCGAAGTACGGGTCGCCGCTCTCCGGGCCCTGGATCCGGTCGAGCAGCGCCGCGCTGTCGCGCACCGTGCGGCTGATGCCGCCCTGTACGGCCAGGCCGTTGAAGATCTCGTCGACATCGGGCCCCATGGACACCCGGCCCCGGGTGGGCTTCAGCCCGAACAGGCCGGTGCTGGCGGCCGGGATGCGGATCGAGCCCGCCGCGTCCGTGCCGTGCGCGATCGGCACGATACCGGCCGCGACCGCGGCCGCTGACCCGCCGCTGGAGCCGCCCGGCGAGCGGTCGAGGTCCCAGGGGTTGCGGGTCGGCTCGTACAGCACGGCCTCGGTGGTGATGCCGTAGGCGAACTCGGGGGTCGTGGTGCGGCCGATGGTCGCCAGTCCGCTCTCCCGGAAGCGCCGCATCAGATACGAGTCCGCCGACGCGACGTTGCCCTTGGCCAGCCGACTGCCCAGCTCCATCCGCTTGCCCGCCATCGACACACCCAGATCCTTGACCAGAAAGGGCACCCCGGCCAACGGCGCCCCCTCGCCGGCCCCCTCCTTCTCCTCCTCCAACTCCTCCGCACGCTCCGCCGGCCAGGTCTCCACGACCGCGTTGATCAGCGGATTGACGGCGGCGACCGCCTCCAGCGCGGCCGCCTCTAGTTCGGCGCCGGTCACCTCACCGCGGGCGACCAACTCGGCCAGCCCGACGGCGTCATAGGTCACGTACTCCGACAGTTTCACGAGAACTCCTCTGCCTTGCGACATGCGATACCGAGCAGTCCCATGCGATACCGATCGGTATCGTGCGGGACTGTCCGGTACCGTAGCGTGAGAGGGACGCAGCCGAAAAGGCGCTCAGGGCAAGACGTGGAGAGCGGGTCGGGGAGTCGGGAGGATCGGGCATGACGGAGACGGTGCGGCCGGGCCGTGCGGAGCGGGTGGCCACCTTGCCGCCCCGCGAGCGCATCCTCGATGCGGCTGAGGAGCTTTTCCACTCCGAGGGCATCAGGGGGGTCGGCGTCCAGGCCGTCGCGGAGAGGGCAGGGACCACCAAAGCCGCGCTGTATCGGCACTTCGGCACCAAGGACGAACTGGTGGCGCAGTGGCTGCGGATCGTCGCGGCCGATTACGTCTCGGCGTTCGACACGATCGAGGAACGGTGGCCGGACGACCCCCGGGCACAGATCAAGGGCGTGGCCGCATTCGTCGCCGACACCCTGTCGACGCTTTCGCACCGCGGCTGCCCCTTCGTCAACTCCCTTGCTGAACTGCCCGATCGCAACCATCCCGCGCGCCAGGTGATCGAAGCGCACAAGGCGCGGCAACTCCGCCGTCTCACCGCCATGTGCACCGCCGCCGAACTCACCGATCCCGAAGGGGCCGCAGCGGAGCTCACCTTCGCCCTGGAGGGAGCGCAGGTGAGCGCACAGAACGGCAGCGTGGACCAGATCGCCGAACGGCTCACCACCTTCGTCGAGTCGCTGCTGGCCTGGCACGGCGCAAAGGGTTGTGGGTAGCGGCGTCCGTCTCACGTGCCGCCCGTGAGACGAGAAGCCCCGCCGGAATGCTCCGGCGGGGCTTCTACGCGCAGCGAACCCTATGGGCTATACCGGGGCGCCCGTCTCCGCGCGAGCGAGGGACCGGGACCAGGAGCCCCTTCCGGCCTCGGTCGGACGGTCGGATCAGCGCAGTCCGGCGAAGAGATCGTTCTCGGGTATGGCCGTGCCGGTGGCGTCCTGGACACGTACGAAGGTCTCCATGCCCATCAACTCGCCGAACCGTTCCTTGCCCATCTTGAGGAAGAAGATGTTCTCGCCCTGACTGGCGTGCGCGGCCAGGGCATCGAACTTCTGGCCGCTGAATGCGGTGGTGTCCACCCACGTGGTGATCTCATCGTCGGGGAGGCCGATCTCGGCCATCGCGGCGGCCTCGGCAGGATCCGGCTCCGGCATGTCCTCCTGGAACTCGCGCATGGTCTGCGAGAACCGCTGCATCATCGAGCGGGGCATCGTCGTCCAGTACACCTTCGGTGTCAGCGCGGTCATCTCCAGCGCGGCCATCGTGATGCGGTGGGCCTGGATGTGGTCGGGGTGGCCGTAGAAGCCGTTCTCGTCATAGGTGACGACCACATCGGGCCGGTAGTGCCGCATGAGTTCCGCGAGTCGGGCGGCGCCTTCCTCCACGGGGGTCTGCCAGAAGGATCCGGGGGCGTCGTTGCTCGGCCAGCCGATCATCCCGGAGTCGGCATAGTCCAGCATTTCCAGATCGCTGATCTTCAGGGCTTCACAGCTCGCCTCGAGTTCTTGACGGCGCATCAAGGCGACGGCCGCCGGATCGTGCCCGGGGTCGCCCGGCTTGGCACCCCCTGGCCCGTCACCGCAACCGCCGTCGGTACACGTCACGAGAACCGTGCGGATGCCCTCCGCCGCGTACCGCGCCAGGACCCCTCCGGTTCCGGTGGCCTCGTCGTCGGGGTGGGCGTGCACTGCCATGAGCGTCAAGGGCCGGTCAGTCATGAAACAGTCCTCCTGCGGAAATACGTCGTGTTCCGGGTGCGCGGCGGGTGTACCGCGATCCTGGGACCGGATCCTGGTGGGGCGGACGACCTGGTGGTCTCCGTGTTCCCCGCCCGGCGGCGCCGGTCCCTCGGTCGATGCAACCGTGCCGACCGGCCTGGCTGTTCCCGGCGCGGCGATGGCCTTCCAGGCTTCGGGTTGTCACGCGACCGAGGTAAGGGCGTGAACTGCCGTTCCGTGGAGGCGTCTTGTGTGAGTAGGCAGCCCGCCGACTGCCGCGAACTGCCGTGGCCGCCCTCCTGCCCGGCGCCCTCATCGCGTTCGTGACCTGACCCTGCCGTGTCACGCGCCGAGTGTGTACCAGCAGATGTTCATCGCCACCCACTCCTTCGTGCTTCCCGCATTGTCGACGTCGGTGATCCATACGGAGACGTGGGAGCCTTTCGCCAGCGGGACCGACGTGTTTCCCCAGATTCCCTGAGAATCCTGCTGGGTCTTCTTCCCGCGTGCGACTAGGTCGAAGTAGTACGTGATCCCCGGAGTGCTGACAAAGATCCGGTGCTTGCGCCCGTGCATTTCGTCGTCACTGAACCACTGGTGACTCGCGGCCTCGACCACAAGGAAGCCATCCTTGGCGGCGGTCATGGTCCATTTGTTGCCTTCGCCGGGCTTGTTTGTTCCCCTCGGGTAGTTCTGCCTCGTGGGCCGCGCGCTGAACAGGGCGGTCGCGAACTGCACGGCTCCTCCGGCGACCAGAGTGCCCACGACCGTCGCGCTGCCGCCGATGGTGACGTTGTTGCCGGTCAGGACGTCGACGTGACTGTTGATCTTGAGGGGTGTGCCGGCGGGGCCGCGGAGGTCGGCGACCCGGACGGTCTTGCCGGCTGCGACGGCGTTGACGTCGCCGTTGGCGGTGAGTGTGCCGTTGGCGGTGAGTGCGCCGCCTATGGTGACGTTGTTGCCGGTCAGGACGTTGACATGACTGTTGATCTTGAGGGGTGTGCCGGCGGGGCCGCGGAGGTCGGCGACCCGGACGGTCTTGCCGACCGTGACGGCGTTGACGTCACCGTTCGCGGTGAGCGTGCCGTCGGCGGTGAGTGCGCCTTCGACGTTCATGCCGCCGGTGACCGTCACGTCGGAGATCGCGCGGACACTGTTGTGGAAGAGGGTCTGCCCATTGACGGTGAGGTTGCCGACGTCGAGGTCGGGTCTCCGGACGGTGACCTGGGTGGTGAGGATGCGGGTGACGGGGTTGGTGGGGTCGCTGCTGGTGGTGCCGCGCAGGTAGAAGGTGGTGTCGGAGGTGACGTTGGTGATCGTGCGGGTGGTTTCGTTGGTGACGTTGAGGCTGGTGTCCCCGTAGAGCAGTTCATATGTGGCATTGGTGGAGCGTTTCCAGGTCAGGGTGACCTCGCCGCCGTTGTCGATGACAAGTGGCTCGGCGATGAATTCGCGCAGGTAGAAATCGGCCGGGAATTTGCCGACGTCGAATGTGGTGGAGCGGGCCGGGAAGGCGTTCCCGCTGGTGCGGGAGTATTCGGTTACGGTGATCGGTGCGGTGCCGACCTTGCGGCTGATCGGGATCTGGGACAGCTGGATGGTGAATCCGGTGTCGGGCCCGATCGTTTCGTAGCTCCCTGCCGGGGTGAAGACGAACTCGTCCGAGGACTCGTTCAGCGTGCCGGTCCAGCGGTCGAGGCTGATCCGTGCGGTGGCGCTGGACAGGTTGGTGGCCAGGTCCGGTGACAGCGTCCCGGCCGGCACCTTCACCTTGATCCGTTCCACATCGGCCGGGTCGCGGTGGCGCCGCGAGCCGACGATGATCAGCTCGCCCTTCTCCTCCGGCGTCGAGGGGTTCTCCTCGGACGCCTTGAGCGGGTCGGGGTCGGTGGTGAGCGCGTAGGACAGCAGGGGTTCACGGTCGGGGGCGTCCGTGGTGCGGGTGGGGGAGACCAGAGCCATGAGGATGCTCCTCGGGTCGAGGGGTGTGTGCCGCGCCGGGGCCGGCTGCCGGCGCGGCACCGGGTCCGGCGGTGGGGTCAGCTCTCGGCGGTGTGGGCGACGGCGTCGCCGAGGGTGAGGTGGCCGGAGCGGACTTCGGGTCCGGCGAGGGGCAGATCGTGCGGATCCTGGGTGAGGATCGGCAGGTTCTCCCAGGTGGTGCCGCGCTTCTCGGTCCAGGTCCAGGTGCCGGTGATGCCGGTCGGTGCGGGCATGAGCACGGTCTCCCGCACCTGGCCCTCGGAGCCCAGTAGTTCGGTGGTGCCGGCCAGGAGGGGGCCGGTGCGGAAGTTCACGGTCATGCGGGCGATGGCTTGGTCGGTGAATTCCTGGGGGACGAAGACGCGTTTGGTGGCGAGGATGTCGGTGGTGGCGTGGACTGCGGCGCGTGGGTCGCACAGCACGGTGGCGACGGTGGTGTTGTGGTCACCGAAGTCCAGTTCCAGGCTGGGTTTGTCGCCGATCGGCCGCAGGTAGCCGCCGCTGCCCGCGACGGGATCGATGACGGTTTCGAAGTGGTCGTAGTCGCCGGCGAGGACGTAGCCGACGAGGCCGTCGTCGGTCTGCCGGGCTTCGCCGAGGCGGATCGTCCAGGGATATCGGGGGAGTTCCGGCTCGGGTGGGTCGAAGAGGTTCTGCCAGCTGACGTCGGTGCGCAGGGGGCCGTGCAGTTGCAGGGTGAGGCGGGTGCGGACCAGGGCGAGGGGCCGGCCGAGGAGGAAGCCGAGTCCGGGGTCGGCCGGTCCGTCGGGGTCGATGGTGTGCAGGGCCTGGTCGACGGTGGCGCGGAACGCGTCGAAGGTTTGCGGGCCACCGGACTTGATGGCGCTGAGCAGCCGGTAGGTGTGCGGGGAGAAGTCCTCCAGCTGGTCGAAGTCAGCGAGCGGAGAGCCGGGCAGTGCGCTCCAGGAGACCGCGCGCCGGTCGTCGGTGGTGAGGGTGACGCGTAGTTCGCCGAGCGAGGTGCCGTCGGGGGCGTGGACGACGAGGGAGCGGTCGAGGCGGTTGTGCAGCAGCCAGGCGCAGACGGGGTTGGCGCCGGGGATGAGGTCGATGTCGTCGTCGGTGGCGGAGAGGAAGGAGAAGCTGAGCCGGGCCGGCTGGAGGAGGCGGGGGGAGAGTTCGACGAGGCGTTCGCTGTCGTGGCCGCTGACGGGGTGGGCGGGCCGCATGGTGCGGGGCATTTCGGGCCGGAAGTGGCCGGCCTGGCCGATGAGGTTGACGGCGCGGCCGAAGCGGTCGACGACGGATAGTTCGTGGAAGGCGAGTTGTCCGGCGCGCAGTTCCTGGAAGGTCGATTCGGGCCATGGATCCCAGTCGCTGGACGGGAGGCCGCCGGGGTCCGGCGGGGGGTGGTTGCCGTTGCCGACGAGGTCGGCGATGGGTCCGGTGGGTTGCAGGCCGGAGCCGGGCCGGCGTTGGGCGATGGCGGCGCCGAAGCCGTCGAGGGTCTGTGAGAGCAGGTCGGTGCTGCGCACCTTGGCGTGCAGGTGCTGGATGCTGTCGGCCGGGAGCTGGTCGCGGACGCGGGCATAGGCGGTGAGGGCGCCGTCGAGGGCGTGTCCGGCGGCGGGGGTGAGGATCTGCCGTCCGGAGATCGTCAGCGGTGTGCCGGGGGTGCCGGTGCCCTGCCACTGGTAGCGGGAGCGTTCGATGAACTCCCAGTGCGCGGTGGCGCCGTCGCGGAACGGCAGGGGAAAGTACTCGGCCTTCCACATCAGATACAGCGGCTGCCAGGGCATCTCCCAAGCGTCGGTGCCGTACTCGGGCAGCGTGCCGGTGACGTCGCGGATCTGGCCGGTGGTGGCCAGGGCGCGGTCGAGGATGAGGAATTCGGTCAGCAGCGCGTGGAAACAGGGGGGCAGGTGGCTGAGGTTCACCTGGGCGACGAGGTCGGCGACGTCGCTGGTGGTGAGGCCGGATGCGCGGGTGACCAGCCGGTCGGGGGTCCGACAGGGCAGCGGGGTGTCGCGGGTGAGCGGGGCGTGCAGTTGAGCGCCTTGCAGGGCGAGCACGGGGTCTGCGGAGTACTCGTAGTCCTGGGCGGGCACGCGGATCAGCCGCCGGTCGGCGCGTGAGCCGTATGGGGAGTAGAGGGCATCGATACTGGCGGCCAGGTCCGCTTCGGTCTTGCCCCAGGGCAGGGCGCGGCGCTGCTCGGCCAGGCGCTGGGCGAGGGCGATGACCTGGCCGGCCGCACCGTCGGGATCGGCGAGGTCGAGTTCGCCTTCGTCCGTTCCGGGGACGCGTTCGCGGAACTCCTCGGACTGGTCTTCGCGGCGGCTGAGCCACCACAGGTGGTAGAGGCGTTCGCGGGCGGCGTCGAATTCGGCTTCGGTGGCGTCGTGTTCGGCCTGCATCCGGTTGAGTTCGGCAACGGTGTCGGCCTCGGCGACGCGGGCGGAGCGGCGGGCGGCGACGACGTCGGGTGCGGGGATGTGGCCGGGGTCGTCGCCGCGTTCGCCGATGAACCAGCGGTAGCCTCCGGGGACCGGGCCGAAGGCGGTGTCGTGGGCGCGGCGGTCGGTGAGGATGTCCGCTTCGGGACGGTCACGTTCTTCCAGTCCCTCGATGCCGCCGAGCAGGAAGGCGCGGAAGAGGTCGGCTTCGGCTGCGGAGAAGCCCCCTTCGCCGTCCGCCTGGGTTCCGAGTTCCGCGGCCGCCTCGGACATGGTGTTGGCGACCATCACGGTGATGTCCTCGCGGCGGGGGCAGGGAGGGCCGGGGACCGGGCCGGCCAGGTTCCAGTCCAGGCCGAGGACGGTGCCGGTGTAGACGGAGGAACGGATCTGGCTGCCGGAGCCGGCCGGCTGGGTCCATTCCAGACGCCGCAGGAGTGGGGCGAGGTGCTCGGGGAGTCCCTCGGGGCCGGCGAGGATGTCGCTTGCCGGGTCGGAGTACCAGCCGGCGACGAAGTAGCTCAGCTGTTCCTGCTCGGCGGCGAGGTCGTCCAGGGTGTCGTGCAGGGAGAAGACGTTGGTGTTGTAGGGCTGGAAGACGGAGAAGGTGAGCAGGCCGGGCCCGATCGCGGTCAGGAACGGGGTCCGCGGGTTGTCGGGATGCCGCCAGGGTCCGGACAGCTCGTGGCACTTGCCGATGAGGGTCGCTTTCGGCTCGTCGCCGTGCGGATCCTGGAAGGACACGGTGCCGTTTTTCTCGTCCAGGTAGTCGCTTTCGACGATCCAGGCTTTGAGTGTGCCGGTGCTGTGCGCGTGACGGACGACCAGCCAGCGGTTGGGGACGAGGGGAAAGCCACCGACGCCTTCCTCGTCGTCGTGCCGGCCGCGGGTGAGCGCGGCGGGCAGTTCCCACTGGAGATAGACGCCGAGGCGGTCTTCGCGGCCGGTCCACGTCTCGAGTCCGTCGAAGGGCCTCGGCTCCGGCTCCTCGCCCTGCCCGATGCCTTTGAAGTTGGTGTTCCAGCGCTGGATGACGTGATGGCTTCCGGTGTCGCGGGTCTGCCGGTTGACGGCGAGGGCGGCCACCTCGACCGGCACGACCAGGGTGTTGTCCACGGACATGGGCCGTCGGTCCTTTCATGAACGGCGCGGCGTGGCTGCGGGTGAGGGTGTGGCGGGTGCCGGTCAGAGCCGGTAGGAGAAGTTCTGTGCCTGCGGAGCGTTGATCATCTGCAGGGCGAAGTACGCGGGGGAGAACTCCTCGGCCTCGATGCCGTGAGCGTCGGCCAGCGCGGGGACCAGTGCGTCCCCGTCGCCGTGCGCGTTGAGGACGTCCGCATCGCCGGGGCGCAGAAAGCGGCTGAAGCCGGCCGGCCGCGGGAACTCGCCCTTGGGGTAGCCGATGCGGTCACCGCTGATCTCGCGCAGTTCGATCGTGCCGACATCGCCGATGCCGAAGCAGATGCCGCGCGGCGGCTCACACAGTTCGAACCGGTCGATCACCTGCGGGTAGAGCAGCAGCCGGATGTCGGTGCCGTAGACGGTGCTGCGCAGCGGTTCGACGACGCCGGTGCCCCGATAGGCGGTGATGACGGCCTGGGGCCACTGGGGTACCAGGGCGGACCGGATCAGTACGGCGCAGGCCGGTACCGGGCCGCCGCTGGTGGCCAGGTTGTTGAGGTCGGCGTCCAGGGCGTGGCCGACGCCGACACTGAGGGCACCGTCCACGGCGGCGCGGACCCAGTCGGGGTCTACGTAGGCGAAGCGGATGGACTCCTCCGGGAGCATCCGGCTGTCCGGTACCAGATGCTCGAAGCCCAGCATTTCCAGGCGTCGCAGCCGGTCCAGCCAGCCGGCCACGGTACTCAACCGGTCACCGGCGGCCCGGGTGAGGAGGTTGGCGATGCCCGGCTGGCCTACGAGGGCCCGCAGGTCGGCCGCGGTGCGTGGCGGCCGGGCGCTGGCGGTGACAGTACGGCGCAGGCCGGCACGCAGCTGTGGGCCGGCCTGGTCCACGGCACGGGCGAAGCGGGTGGCGTCCTCGTCGAGGAGCATGTGGTCGAAGGCTTCGAAGGCCAGCGGCGCGGTGAGCTGCCGGGCCGTGACCACGGTGCCGGCCAGCTGGGGATGGGAGGCCAGACGGCGCACCGCGGAACGGGCGGCGGACCGGAACTCAAGCAGACCGGCGCGGAACTCGGCGTCGGACAGGGCCAGCAGGCGCCCGGCAGCGAACGCGCCCGCGTAGGCGGTGTCGAAGACGCCGTACTTCTCCAGGTAGATCAACGCCTCGCCGGACGATTCCAGCCGGACGGCACCGGAACCGGGCGGGGGCAGCTCGCGGGCGGGCCGGGCGGTGAGCGGTCCGCGGTGGAACGCGACGGTGCGCTCGCCCGTCTCCAGACGCTGCGGCAGGGCGACGGCGCCGCCCGCCATACGGTCGAGGGCCTCGCGCTGAGGGGCGGACGGGTCCGCCGGGGCGGTGACCGGCAGGCGCAGCCGCAGTTCTTCGGTGTCGCGCGGGGTGACACCGTCGGTGGTGGCCAGGTGCTGGGCCAGGTCACCGAAGCCGATACCGGAGTCAGGCTCGGTGGTGAACGTCCAGGACGTGAGCGAGACCAGGCGCACGCCCTCGGCGGGGGCGGGGGCGGTCAGGTTCTGGCCGAAGCCTTCCAGGGAGACGAGGTGGACCACGTGCCGGCCGCCCTCGGCGGCGGGGAAGCGGTTGGCGATGACAACGCCGTTGAGCTGCTTCTCGTCCGGCGCCGGGTCGGACCCGGCCACCGTGGCATCAGGCCGACCGCCCTCGCGGACGTGGGCGAGGTAGCCCATCTCCACGGGCAGGGGCTTGATCTTGTCGAACAGGTCGGCGGGGACCAGGACCGTCGCACAACGCTCCTCGTACTCCTCCTCCCGCAGGCTCTCCGAGGGCAGGGCGGGTGGATGGCCGGGGCCCAGCTGCGAGCAGAGGAGCTCGCGGACCGTGCCGGCGGTGACCGAACCGACCGCGTCGGGGTCCTCGGGCAGCTCGTCCTCCCGGAACAGCAGCAGGGCCATCCACGGCACCGCTTCGGGAGGTTCGGGGTGTGGACCCCCGGGTTCCGACGGTACAGGTTTCGGATATTCCGGGCCCAGCGGCCGGTTCCAGGGCAGGCCGGGGGCGTCGAGGTTGATGTGCGGAAGGATCTGGCTGTAGGTGCCGACGGCATCGGGCGCCGGGAAGCGGGCGTTGATCCCGGCCGGGTCGATGCTGAACCGCGGCTCGATGACGTCGAACGGCTGCGGTGTGGCGTCGATGACCCGGTCGCCGCCGTCGACGTCCTTGAGGATCTGCCGGTCGTGGATTGCGTAGCGGCCGGCGTACAGCGAGGGAATGCGGTAGTCGAAGAACCGGGTGCGGTGTGTGGCCGTGGGCACGGTGAAAGGCCGGGGCCCCGAGGCGGGTGTGGTGGTCACGAGCGTGCCTTTCGACAAGGGAGCTACGAACGCCGGCAGGGGAGGAGCAGGCTCGGCCCGCGGTCGTTCACGGGCCAGGGGGAATCAGCCGGCGGGAACGAGCATCGGGCTCGCAGTGAAGGCGGTGCCCGCAGCGCGCGCATAACCGCTCAAGTCGGTGTCGACCGGCCCGAGTTCCACGCCGAGACGTCCCAGTGCGCCGACGAGAGCGGAACGGTTGCTGCGGGTGCCGCCCGCGTCGATACCGTCGTGGATCTTCTCGATCACCCCGCCGGGCCGCCGCGGTTCGGCGCCGAAGGAGTCTTCGTCCGCGGACAGCGGCTGGCGGCCGTCCGGGGCGATCGGATCGAAAGAGATCCCCTTCTCGTCGATGAACCCGGTGGAGGTCCCGTAGTTCACCGGGGGCGACACGAGCTGGACTCCGATGATCCGTTCACGGAGCAGTCCGTCACGGCCACCGCCGTCCGGGCTCGTGCCCCACAGGGCGTTGACGACGTTCCCGCGGATCGGGGTGTGCTTCCAGTGCCTCAGGGTTTCGTCCCGGCCCTCGCGGTCGAGCCACACGCGCAGTTCGCTCTCCTTGCCCTGCAGGTGCATGGGCAGGATGTCCACTGCCGTGCCGGTGTTGACCGGTGTGGTGCTGTCGCGATCCAGGTACAGCCTGCTGACGGGGGCCTGGGTGTCGGTGGTGAAGGTGAAGCCGCCGCTGTCCACCAACCACGGCCTGGTGTCACTGCCGGCGGCAGCATCAGGGGTGCTCTCGCCGGCGTACCCGGAACCAGGGACGGTACGGATGAGGTGCTTGGGCTCCGGCAGCATGCCCTGGAAGCCGCCCCAGCCCAAGGCAGGCTTCTCGCTGCGGCGCTTGGCGCCGAATCCGATGGTGAAGGAGATGAACCACAGGTGGACGGTGGCCTCGCCGCCCACCGCCGGGCCCCAGACCCGCACACTGGCCCCGATCTCGACGGAGATCGTGAGCCGGAAGAACCACACCTTGATGGTGGCGGAAACCCCGATCCGCACCCCGATGCCCACGTCGAAGTAGAAGGGGTTCCACTCCACCAGGACATCCAGCTTGGCAGTGAGCCAGGCTCGCACCATCCCGGCCTGGAAGACGATTTCCAGACTCCCGCCGGCCATCAGCGACTTGGGTGTCACAGCGGCATAGGCAGTGCCGCTGATCTTGATCGTGTTGCCGATCCCCCAGTCCAGACCGGCGGGTTCCGACTTCGGGTAGTGGCCGGGCAGTTCGCGGGCCCGCGGGATGGCCCCGAGGATCAGCGCGAAGTCCCCCGCCTGGGGGTGCTTGCCGAACCAGAACTTCATCCCGACGCCGCCGCGCAGTTTGCAGTTCTCGTCGATGAGGAAGGTCTTCTCGGTGAAACCGGCGCTGATGCTCAGTTCCCCGGCAACGGGCTTGACCGTCACCTCGAAGCCGATCTCCAGCCGGGCGATCTTCTTCTCGCTCTGCGTCGGCAGCTGTGCGCCACCGGCCCCGAGCAGACTGATCGTCAGTTCCGATCCCGTCTGCACCAGAGCCATCGCGCGCCCGCGCAATGTCTTGAAGCAGTCGAAGGCCAGACCGGCGGCGAACCACAGGTCGCCCTCCTGCGGGGTCACCCACGGTTTGGGCGGGCCGATCAGACGGGTCAGCACCTTCAGGGGATCGACCGAGGGGCCGTCCGCTCCGATCGCACCGGGGTTGTCCAGGGCCATCAGGAACGGGAATGCGCCCAGGTCGTCCGCCCTCGGCACCCGCACCCGGCTGTTCCAGCCGCCGCCGGCGGCGACGCCCCGCACGGCAAAGGGGGGCGGAGTGACACTGCTGCCCAGCGAACCGTAGGCGAACAACGACGGCCGAACACTGCTGGTGCGGGGATCGAGGTACGCGCCCATCAGAGACCCGTTGAATTTCCCGGTGTCAAGGAGCAGCGCCCCGCCGAACGCTGCCTCGTAATCCTTGAAAGGCCCGTCCTCCGCCAGGATCGGCATCGCAGTGAACGCCCCCGCGACCCGCACCGGCGCCTTCTCGTACTCCACGCTGATGCCGCCGCCACCAATGGGGGTTTCGACCGGCTGCCAACCACGCGTCATCGGCGACTCGAGCACCCGCACCCCCTGCTGCCGGTACGCCGTCGGCCGGGGTACGAAGATGCCGCGCTCGGTGACCAGTGCCTGCGGCCCGCGCTCCTGTGCACGTTCGGCGGCAGTGCGGACGCGAGCCGGGGGCAGCGGACGGCCCAGCCCGTCCAGCCGGTCCGGATCGGTCTGCGCCGCACGGCCCCGTACGGTCAGCCGCATGGCCCGACCGTCCACCACTGCCCAGGCCCCGGGCGGCAGTTCCGCACCTGCCGCAGCACCATCGACCAGCAGCAGCCGGCGCCCCGCACCGAGATCGGCGGCGGCCACCGTACCGGTCACCCGTTCACCCTCGCCCGTGAAGGCAATGCGCACCGGCACCGGAGACGCAGAAGCGGTCGTCGTGGCCTGCCCGGTGATCCGCAACTCCGTCAGATCACACACCGCGCCCTCGACCCGCATCCGGCCGCCACGGAACACCAGGCCCACATCGGGCACATGGCCATCCAGTACGGATACGGGGATCTCGACCGCTCCTCCCGGCGCGGCCTGCTCAAGGATTTCCCGGATCTCACCCACACGTGCTGACACAGAGCCCCAGCCTCCGAACCGCAGCAGAAGGAAAGAACGGACCAGCTACTCGCCCTACTTGAAGCAACCATCGATACCCAGCACAGGCTCGTGACAGAACGCACCTGATCAATCACGGACCGTACAACAATGCCTGGTCGGAACGGCGGGCGAGCAGGCGATTTCCGCCAACGGGCTCGCGGTCACCACCCACCACTTCCACCGCAGCAGAAGGCGGACGCCCGGGCGCATGCGCCCGTCGCGGACACCGCGCACACCGGTCGCGACGGCCGATGGCGCGTCGGCCGCAGCCACCGAGAAGACACCGACGGCCGCCGGCCGGGCCGGAGACACGAACAGCTGGTGTCGCCATCACCGTGCGCACCGGTCCGGGACGCGCCGAGGGAAGACCCACGGTGTTCACAAGCGTTCCGATGTCCGAGCACCGCTGTCCGCGCCAGACGTCGAGTTCGTCACCACCCTCCACGACAACCCCAGCCCCCTCGTTGTCCTGATGTAGCCGTACGGCGCAGGGACCGGCTGGCCTTGAAGCCACAGGCGTATGCCAGCCAGCGGGAGGACGTGCGCGGGAACGCATCGGCGCGGAGGAGAAAGAGGGGGGAGTTTCGCACCGCTTGGGGGCCGGGGCTTCTCATAGCCACGGTTGGTAAAAAGCCAACAGATGAGGGTGATCGCCACCTGTTCGTGACCGACCGAGGCGCGGGGGTGCGGTGTGCTGTCCACCCCCGGTTGGCGAGGGCCGAGGGTGGGCGAGGCGGTCAGCCGTCGGTGAGTGTCAGGGGCCGGTGGGCCGGCTCGGTTCGGCAGCGGTCCGGCGCAGTTCCTCGTTGAGTCGCTGGGCCTCTTCGAGCTGGTCTTCGAGGATGACGATGCGGCAGGCGGCATCGATCGGGGTGCCCTGGTCGACGAGCTCCCGGGCGCGGGCCGCGATGCGCAGCTGGTAGCGGGAATAGCGGCGGTGGCCGCCTTCGGAACGCAAGGGGACGATGAGACGGGCTTCGCCGACGGCCCGCAGGAAGGCCGGCGTGGTGCCGATCATCTCCGCGGCGCGGCCCATGGTGTAGGCGGGGTAGTCGTCGTCATCGAATTTGTCGGTGGCGCGCGAGGGGGTCTCTCGGGTCATTGAACCTCTTCATAGGACGCGTCGAGGGGCCCTGGTGCCATACGGCACCAGGGCCCCGAGGGTTTCAACACCATCTACCGGTGCCAGGCACCGGCCTTCTGTTTCCGCATGCGCGCCCGAGGGGGCGGGGATGCGGGGATCGCAGCTGCGTGACCGGGGACCACCTTCCAATCCGGGGCCTGCGGTACCCGAGCGGGCTGGGTCCTCGCTCGGGCGATCCTGATGGTGCCTGCTCCTCTCTTTCTCTTAACTTCTCTTCGTACTTCTCTTCGGTGTTGCTGTCGTGCGGTCATGCTCGGCGGCCCTGAAAGCCGCCCGGCACGGCAGTCAGCGGTGGGGCCCTCCTGCACAGTCCCGGCCCCGCGACTCCACTGCCATGCCGTGTCCTGCTCGCGGCAGTTCGTGTCTGCCGCGCCTCGCTGACGTCGTTGGCTACGAGAGAAACCTTAGCCACATGAAGCGGGAATGTCTACTGCGGCCACCATAGATTTCACTCGGCTGCAGGAACAGAATCAGGCTGCTCCCGCCGCCCGGCGCGGTGGGCCGTAGGCCCCGGGTGCGGCAGGGCTCAGGGCGGCCGTCGGCCCGGGCAGGGCTTGGCTGTAGGGCGGCGCTGTGAGCAACAAGCAGTTCGGGGCGGTGTGGAAGGTGCCTGCGCGCCGCCAGGATCGCCCGCACGGTGAGACGCCTGGTGCCCGGTCCGCTGCCCGCGAAGTCTGAGCGCTGGAGGACGGGACCGATGCTTTTCCGGCCGGATAGAGGCTGAGCGCCGACGCCGAATATCTCGTGTCGCAACTGCAGAAATGGCTACCGGCGCAGGAGGGGTTTTTATGTCCTCGAAAGCGTCGGGAGCGTGTGTGCTGTGCATGGTCACCAGTACCGTGCTAGCGTTGACGTCAGTTGCAGTTGTGGTTCCCGATGACTTCAAGTGCGCTCGCCGTAATACTCGGCGAGAGTGCTTTTATGCTTTCCGGCGTATTTCCCGGCGGGGTAATCATCGCGGCGACACGGGGCCCGCACGGTGTGGGCTCCGGGCACTGCCCCGAAGGAGATATGACATGGCTACTGGCACCGTGAAGTGGTTCAACTCGGAAAAGGGTTTCGGCTTCATCGAGCAGGACGGTGGCGGCGCTGACGTCTTCGCCCACTACTCGAACATCGCCGCCCAGGGCTTCCGTGAGCTGCAGGAGGGCCAGAAGGTGAACTTCGACGTCACGCAGGGCCAGAAGGGCCCGCAGGCCGAGAACATCGTTCCCGCCTGACGCTGTCGACGCTGACGCGTACACACGAAGCTGGGGCCCGCACCTTGGGTGCGGGCCCCAGCTCGTTGCTTTTGCGTGTTTCCCTGTGAGCCGCAACGGCCGCACAAGCGGCGTGGGGCGGTCGTAAAATCCTTGCCCTCTATGGCGCGGGCGGACGATGATCCGCCCAGTAAATTCATGATCCGGCAAATTGTCGCTGCCCTTTGTGGCATTTGCCGAATTTCTCCCTCCGATGCGCTGGGCCGGCATATTTCCGCCCCGCTTCGTTTCATCTCTTTTCATCGGTTCGTCCTTGTGATTCTTTGTGTGCGGCATATTGAGTCGCCGGGAATTCCTCGACGTACCGCATCGAGGAAGGTTCTCCATGAACCGCACAGCTCGTACCAATGACCGCAACGCTCGTACCCGCTCCTCCGGCTCCGGCCGCGGCGGATACCGCTCGCAACCGTCGAACCGCTCCGCCGGCAATCGGCGTCGTCCCGTCGCACGGCAGGGCGAGTTCGCCCTGCCCGTCACGCGCACTCCCGCCCTGCCCCCGGCCGAGACCTTCGCGGAACTGGACATGCCGCCCGCGCTGCTGGCGTCGCTGACCGCGGAAGGGGTGTCGGTCCCGTTCCCGATCCAGGCCGCCACGCTGCCGAATTCGCTGGCCGGGCGCGACGTTCTGGGCCGCGGGCGCACCGGCTCGGGCAAGACGCTCGCCTTCGGCCTGGCCCTGCTGGCCCGCACCGCCGGCCGGCGCGCCGAGCCGGGGCGGCCCCTGGCCCTGATTCTGGTTCCCACCCGGGAGCTGGCTCAGCAGGTCACCGACGCGCTCACGCCCTATTCCCGGTCACTGAAGCTGCGGCTGGCAACCGTCGTCGGCGGGATGTCGATCGGCCGGCAGGCCGGCGCGCTGCGCGGCGGCGCCGAAGTCGTGGTCGCCACGCCGGGGCGGCTCAAGGACCTCATCGAGCGCGGTGACTGCCGCTTGGACCAGGTCGGCATCACGGTGCTGGACGAGGCCGACCAGATGGCCGACATGGGTTTCATGCCCCAGGTCACCGCACTGCTCGACCAGGTCCGGCCCGAGGGGCAGCGCATGCTCTTCTCGGCCACCTTGGACCGCAACGTCGACCTCCTGGTCCGGCGCTACCTCGCCGACCCGGTGGTCCACTCCGTCGACCCCTCAGCTGGCGCGGTCACCACGATGGAACACCACCTGCTGCACGTCCACGGCGCAGACAAGCACGCCACGACCACTGAGATCGCCGCCCGCGAGGGCCGGTCGATCATGTTCCTGGACACCAAGCACGCCGTCGACAAGCTCACCGAGCACCTGCTGCACAGCGGTGTCCGCGCCGCCGCCCTGCACGGCGGCAAGTCCCAGCCCCAGCGCACCCGCACCCTGGCCCAGTTCAAGAGCGGCCATGTCACCGTCCTGGTGGCCACCAACGTCGCCGCCCGCGGCATCCACGTCGACAACCTGGACCTCGTCGTCAACGTCGACCCGCCCAGCGACCACAAGGACTACCTGCACCGCGGTGGCCGCACTGCCCGGGCAGGCGAGTCCGGCAGCGTCGTCACCCTCGTCCTGCCCAACCAGCGCCGTGAGATGGACCGCCTGATGTCCGACGCGGGCATCACTCCCCAGTCCACCCACGTCCGCTCCGGGGAAGCCGCACTGAGCCGCATCACCGGCGCCCAGGCCCCCTCCGGAGTTCCCGTCACCCTCACCGCCCCGGTCGTCGAACGCGCCAAGCGCAGCGGCTCCTCCACGAGCGGCCGCCGCAGCCGCTCCGCCCAGGCCCGACGCTTCGCAGGATCGTCCCGGACCGCGACACCCAGGTCTCAGCGGCAGACTTCCCGGGACACGGCCGCGTAGGTCCCGCCCGGACGGCCACGCTCGGCTCGCTGGACCACCACCGCACGGAGGCTTCCGTTGACTCTGCTTCAGACCTGCCCCCAGGCGCACTGCTCCGACAGGGCGGCCGGCGACGTCATGACGCCGCCGGGACCGCAGGTCGGCGACGACATGATCGTCGACCTGGCCCTGTCCGTCCTCATCGGCGCCCGTGCCGACCATCTCCTCGTCCGTGATGAGGACGGGCGGTGTACGGGCCTGATCACTCGTTCCCAGATGGCAGCCCACCACCACGGCTCCTGGTACACCGAGGAGACTCGGTTGCGGGACCTCAGCTACGACCGCGGTCCCTTCACTTCGCCCGCGATGTCTGTACGCGAGGCGGAACGTGCCATGCGCCGACGCGCGCTGCGGGCCTCACCCGTGATCAATGAGGACGGGTACGCCCTGGGCATCGTCGCCCTGAGCCGTTGATCCTTTCCACCCGGGGCGGCGATCCGTCTCCGTCTCCGGCTCCTCTTCGGCCCTGTAGAGGCACGATGCGCTGCGTCATCGCCCGCTTCCCCTTCGACCTGCTCAAGACCGCGGACGCGAGGAAATGCACCAAACCCGAACCCGACACCGGTGAGTCCGTGCTCATCGGTCGCCGCCAATACCCCGTCAAGCAGGTCGGGGAGATCATCAGCGGACAGGACCGCAATGAGCCAGGTGGCGTGGGATCCGTACGAGCGGATCATGGTGAGCTACGACGAGTCGGGTCACCCGGTCGTCCACGAAGTCTCCACGGTGAGGCTCTGACCTGCGCAGATCCCGCCTCCAGGCGCGCTCGGCGGCCACGTTTCGACGGCTCTTCCTGACCCGGGTGTCAGGATCGCGTCACGGAGTGGGTAGCGTGGTCGGGTGAGTGAGAAGACCCTGCAGCACCGGATCGACGGTCCAGACGACGCACCCGTACTCGTCCTCGGTGCCGCGCTGGGTACCACATGGCACATGTGGGACCGGCAGATCCCCGAGCTGACCCGCCAGTGGCGGGTCATCCGTTTCGACCTGCCCGGACACGGCGGTTCCCCCGCCCACGCGGCGCCCTCCGTCGCCGAGCTGGCCGACCGGCTGATAGCCACGCTCGACGGCCTCGGCGTGGACCGCTTCGGCTACGCCGGCTGCAACATCGGCGGCGCCATCGGAACCCAGCTGGCGCTCACCCGCCCGCACCGCGTCACCTCCCTGGCACTGGTGTCCTCCTCACCGCGCTACGGGACCGCCGACGCCTGGCGGCAGCGCGGCGTCGTCATCCGTACCAACGGACTCGACCCGATCGCCCGCACCGCCCCCGAGCACTGGTTCACCCCGGGCTTCGCCGGCGCCCAGCCCGCCATCGTCGAATGGGCCGTCCAGATGGTGCGGACCACCGACCCCGGCTGCTACATCGCCGCCTGCGAGGCGCTGGCCTCCTACGACGTGCGCTCCTCACTCGGCCGGGTCGGCGTGCCCACGCTCGTCGTCGTCGGCTCCGAGGACCAGGTCACCCCCACCACCGACGCCCGCACCCTGGTCGCCGGCATACCCGACGCGAGCCTGGCCCTGGTGCCCGGTACCTCCCACCTGGCGCCCGTCGAGCAGCCCGCGGCAGTCACCGAGCTGCTCATCCGGCACTTCACCAACGCCTGGCACGACAAGCCGGGCCCAGGCGGCCAGGCGGCCATCGGCGCCGCCGCCCCCAAGCCGCAGATCGCACCCCCGCCGCCCCCGCAGGCGCCCCCGGCCGCCATAGAGTCCGGCCTCGCCCAGCCCGAGCAGGACCGCGGCGGCACGTACGAGGCGGGACTCAAGGTCCGCCGGGAGGTCCTCGGCGACGCCCACGTCGACCGCGCCCAGGCCGCCGCCGACGACTTCACCGGCGACTTCCAGGACTTCATCACCCGCTACGCCTGGGGCGAGACCTGGACCCGCCCGGGCCTGGACCGCCGCACCCGCAGCATCATCACGCTCACCGCGCTGACCGCCCGCGGCCACAAGGAAGAGCTGGCCCTGCACACCCGGGCAGCCCTCCGCAACGGCCTCACCCCGTCGGAGATCAAGGAAGTCCTCCTCCACACCGCCATCTACTGCGGCGTCCCGGCCGCCAACTCCGCCTTCGCGGTCGCCCAGCAAGTAATCCGCGAGGAAACGACACCGGAGGGGTGAGGGAAGCGGGGTGCGGGGCGAGGGGTGAGAGTGAGGGGTGAGGGAGTCGGGGGTTGCGGGCCCCTCGTCGTCTCCTTGTACGGGGGAGGGGGCGGCTGCCTGAGGCCCTCTTGTTGCGGGGCGCGCCACCTCCGCACCCTCTTGCGGGGCGCGCCGCCTCCGCACTCCCTTGCGGAGTGCACCGCCTGAGCGCCCTCGCGCCGGGTGCAGTGCCTGAGCGCTCTCTTCCCTGCCGGCCTCCAGCCCGTTAGGTTTCCCCGCCGCCCCACCAGCTCCTTAGGTTTCCCCGCTGCCCACCCGCTCCTTAAGTTTTTCCCCGCCGCCCACCCCCCTTCGGGGGGTGGGCGGGTCAGGTGACGCGAACGCGCAAGTCTCAGAGACGTGAGCCGGGGAGACGTGGGCTCGGGGGGGGAGCCCACCGGGCCCCCGCCCGCTCTCCGGCGCGGCAAGATGGCAGGTATGGAACTCACCAAGAAGACCCATGCCTGCGTCCGGCTGGAGAAGGACGGGCAGACGCTCGTCATCGACCCGGGTGTCTTCAGCGAGGAGGACGCGGCCGTCGGCGCGGACGCGATCCTGGTCACCCACGAGCACATGGACCACTTCCACGAGGACCGGCTGCGGGCGGGTATGGAAGCCAACCCGGGTGCCGAGATCTGGACCCTCGCCAGCGTCGCCGAGCAGCTCTCGGCCGCCTTCCCGGGCCGCGTCCACACCGTCGGCGAGGGCGACACCTTCACCGCGGCCGGCTTCGAGGTCGAGGTGCACGGCCAGCTGCACGCCGTGATCCACCCCGACATCCCGCGGGTCACCAACGTCGGCTATCTCCTCGACGGCGGCGCGGTGTTCCACCCCGGTGACGCGCTCACGGTCCCCGAGGGGCGTACGGTCGACACCCTGCTACTGCCCGTGCACGCGCCCTGGAACAAGGTCGCCGAAGTGATCGACTACGTCCGCGAGGTCGCGCCACGGCGGGCCATCGACATCCACGACAGCCTGCTGCAGGACCACGCCCGCCCGATCTACGACTCCATGATCGACAAGCTCGGCGGTACGGACCACGGCCGGCTCACCCCCGGCAGCCACACCGCAGTGGGCTGAACCGCAGTGGGCTGACCCTTGGTGGGTGGAGCCGCGTTGGGTTGATCCCTGGTGGGCTGAACCGCGGTGGGCTGAGACCCGTGGCGGCCGATGCCCCCAGGCTTGGCCCTCGCCGGCCCGGCCCTCCCGGGACCGGGGCCGGGCTGTCAGTGGCGGGCGGTAGGTTTGCAGACATGCGCATCGCGACCTGGAACGTCAATTCGATCACCGCCCGCCTGCCGCGGTTGCTGGCCTGGCTGGAGAGCTCCGGCACGGACGTGCTGTGCCTCCAGGAGACCAAGTGCACCGCCGAGCAGTTCCCCTACGAGCAGCTCCGCGAGCTCGGCTATGAGGCCGCGGTCAACGCCAACGGCAGATGGAACGGCGTGGCCGTGCTGTCCAAGGTCGGGCTGGAGGACGTCGTCATCGGCCTGCCCGGCGGGCCGCAGTACGACGGCGTGGAGGAGCCCCGGGCGATCTCGGCGACCTGTGGCGCGGCCCGGGTCTGGTCGGTCTACGTCCCCAACGGCCGTGAGGTCGAGCATGCGCACTACACCTACAAGCTCGGCTGGTTCGAGGCCCTGAAGACCGCGGTCGCCGAGGACGCGGCGGGCGACCGCCCCTTCGCGGTCCTCGGGGACTACAACGTCGCCCCCACGGACGAGGACGTCTGGGATCCCGCCGTCTTCGTCGGCTCCACCCATGTCACCCCCGCCGAGCGCGCCGCCCTCCAGGCCCTCCGCGAGGCGGGCCTGTCGGACGTCGTCCCGCGCCCCCTCAAGTACGACCGCCCGTACACCTACTGGGACTACCGCCAGCTCGCGTTCCCCAAGAACCGCGGTATGCGCATCGACCTGGTCTACGGCAACGCCCCCTTCGCCAAAGCGGTCTCCGACGCCTACGTCGACCGCGAGGAGCGCAAGGGCAAGGGCGCCTCGGACCACGCCCCGGTCGTGGTGGACCTGGACGTCCAGTCCGCGGGGGCGTGACGGACCATCGTTCGAGGCTCCTGAGGGCCAAGCGCCCTCAGGGGCACAAGCGTCCTCAGGGCACGAGCGTCCTCAGCTCGATCGACTCGCCCAGCGCGCGCAGCCCCGCGTCGCCCGGGTGGAGGTGGTCGCCGCTGTCGTAGGCGGGGAGCATCCGGGCCGGAGCGGCCGGGTCGCGCACTACGGCGTCGAAGTCCAGGGTCGCGTCGAAGGCGCCCTGCCCGGCGCCGTCGCGCAGGAAGGCGTTGACGGCCTGACGGCGGGCTTCCGCGGCCGGGGTGCAGTCGGGGTAGCCCCCGCACGGCGTGAGGGTTGCCGCGACCGCCCGCAGCCCCCGCTCGTGCGCCCGCCGGGCCAGCGCCCGCAGACCGGCGATGACGTCCTCGGCCGGGGTGCCCCAGCGCACGTCGTTGATGCCCTCGAAGACCACCACGGTCCGCGCGCCCGCCTGGGCCAACGCGTCGCGTTCCAGCCGGTGTTGGGCGCTGACCCCGCCGGTGTCCGGGCTCACCCCGTCGCCCTGATAGCGGTCGGTGACGATGCGGTTCGCCGAGATGCCGTGGTTGAGCACGCCGTAGCGGGGCAGCGCGTGCTGGGCCCGGAAGCGGCGGGCGAGGACGTCCGGCCAGCGGCGGTTGGCGCCGCTCGTCGACTTCACCCCGTCGGTGATCGAATCGCCCAGCGCGACGATCGAGCCGGGGCCGCTGTCGACGTCCAGACCGGTCAGGAACGGCCAGAAGGTCATGGTCTGCGGGTAGCCGCCGCCGTCCGCGTCCCGGGTGCGGTCGCCGCTGCCGTCGGCGCTCACGTACGAGAGCTGGGCCGCCTCCTGGTGCACCGGCGCCGCGGTCACCGTCCCGGGCAGGTGCAGGCTCACCAGCAGATCGGTGTCCGCGGGGACGGTGAAGGCCGCGGGATCGCTGAACAGTTCCGCGCCGGCCGGTATCCGGGCCCCGGCCCGCCCTCCGAAGGTCAGCGCCACGGGCCGGCCGTGGGCCGCCGCTCCCGTACCGCGCACCGCGATGCTCGCCGCCCCGATGGTGACCGGTGCCGCCGCGAAGGTGTTGGCGATCCGGATCCGCGCCCGTGGCCCGCCCGCGCCGCTGTGGACGACCAGCCGCACCGTACGGTCCCGCCAGGGACCGACGGCGCGGTAGCCGGCCGTGCTCGCCGCCCAACTCCCGGTGCGGCCGCGCCCGGTGTCCCGTACCGCCAGCGCGAAGACGTGCAGGGCGGCCGCGGCCGGCGGCGCGGACGGCAGCACCACCGACGCCACCTCCCGCCCCGGCCGCAGCGGTACGGTCACCGCGTACAGCCGCGCCGGACCGGCCGACTGCCCGTCCGGTCCGTTGAGGTGTGGCAGCGCCACCGCCTTGGTGCTCAGCGGTCCGGAGCGCCAATCGGGAGCGGTCAGTTCGTAGGCGCTGTGCGAGCCGTCCCGGTAGCGGACGGTTCCGCGGCCGGCCACCTGGCCACCCGTACCGGCCACCAGGAAGGTCAGCGCATCACCCCGGCCGCGCACCGCGACCGCCTGGCCGTCGGCCCGTACGTTGTCCGGCGTCCCGGCCGCGCTGCGTGGCAGGCGGAGTCGTGCGCCGTCGAGGGAGAGCACGCTCCCCGGTGACCAGCCGGCCGCCGCCAGGTCCTGTGCGGACAGCGAGTGACCCGCGCCGTCGAAATCGGCCGCACCGGGGCGGGAGTTGTCGCTCACCGCCGTGTTGTCGAAGAGCCGGGGCAGCGGGCGGGGCGCCGGTGGCGCCGTGGTTGCCGCGGCCGCCGGCGCGAGCGCGGTGCCCTGCAGCGCGGTCATCAGGAGCAGCAGTGTCAGGGCGGTGCCCCATCGGCGTAGGCGCATCGGTCCGTGTCCCCTCCGGCCGCAGATCCGCTCCGGGCGCACTGAAGGTAGGGAGCCGACGGGGGCGCGTCAAGGTGGCGTACGGCGCCGGGTCACGCCGCGCGCCTGTGGCCCCGACCACAGGTGGGGTGGGACCCTGCACACCATGAACATGTCTTTCCTGGACAAGTGGCGCAAGCGACCGCTGACCCGCCGGTCCGTGCCGCTCGCGGAGTCGGTGCGCGCCGACCCGGAGAGCGTCATCGAGCTGCTGTCCGAGTGCGAGCTGCTGCGGTCCCACGCCACCACCGCGGGCGTCGAACTCGACGACTCGGTACGGTCGTTGGAGCGGCTGGACCAGCTCCAGCCGGTCTGGCGGGACGACCCCGAGGTCGCGCCCTGGCTCGGCAACGACGCGGGCCTGTACCTGGGCACCGTACTGGTGCGTACCGTCCGCGGCGCGGTCTGGCACGTCTGGCCGGACGGGCAGCCGGTGGTCCGGCTGGCGTCCGGGCGCGAGATCGACGTCGTGGCGGCCGGCCACCAGTGGGCCGACGACGGCGCGCCGGAACTCTCCCAGGTGTACGCCGAGGCCGCGGAGAGCTGACCCCCGCAAGCCCGGGACCCGCCGCACCGGCCCCGTGCGTATCGGTTCCCTGCGTACCGGCCCCATGCGTACCGACCCCGGGCGTACCGACCCTGTGCGTACCGTCCCCGTCCCCGCCGTTGAGGGCGCCACTGGAGAGCGCCCCCGGAGTGCGCACCCCCGGAGAGCGCAGCATCGGCCCCGAACGCCATCAGGCCGACTTACCCGATTTATCCCCCTGAACCCGCCTGGACGTGCGTGTCAGGGCGTACCGCCTCAATCTCCCCGGTAGTTTGCGGGCTCTCCGCTGTACGGATGAGAGTGGGCAGGTCGGACATGGCCGGTGAGGCGCTGATTGAACTGCGCGGGGTCAACAAGCACTACGGAAAACTGCACGTCCTCCAGGACATCGACCTCACTGTCGACCGTGGGGAGGTGGTCGTGGTCATCGGGCCCTCCGGGTCCGGGAAATCCACCCTGTGCCGGGCCATCAACCGCCTGGAAACCATCGAATCGGGCACGATCGAACTCGACGGCCGACCGCTGCCCGAAGAGGGCCGGGCGCTCGCCCAGCTGCGCGCCGAGGTCGGCATGGTCTTCCAGTCGTTCAACCTCTTCGCCCACAGGACCGTGCTCGACAACATCATGCTGGCCCCCGTCAAGGTCCGGAAGAAGCGCAAGGACGAGGCCGCGCGGCGCGCCCGTGAACTCCTGGACCGGGTCGGGCTCGTCTCCCAGGCCGACAAATATCCCGCGCAGCTCTCCGGCGGCCAACAACAGCGCGTCGCCATCGCCCGCGCGCTCGCCATGGACCCCAAGGCGCTGCTCTTCGACGAGCCGACCTCCGCACTCGACCCGGAGATGATCAACGAGGTGCTGGAGGTCATGCGGCAGCTCGCCCGGGAGGGCATGACCATGGTCGTGGTCACCCACGAGATGGGCTTCGCCCGGTCCGCCGCCAACCGCGTGGTGTTCATGGCCGACGGCCGGATCGTCGAGGACCGCACCCCCGAGGAATTCTTCACCGCCCCGCGCAGCGAGCGGGCGAAGGACTTCCTCTCCAAGATCCTCAAGCACTGAACGGGGGTGCCGCCATGCCATACCGCCAGTCTGCACACCGCCGGTCTCCACACCGACACTCCGCGCGCCTGCCCCGCACCCGCACAGCCCTCGTGCTCGCCGTAGTGGGCGTCCTCGCACTGCTCCTCACGGGCTGCGGCCGGGCCGGCAGCCCACCGGTCAAGGGGCCCAAGGGCAGCGAACTGCCCCGGTACCCGGTCGCCAAGAACTTCCGGCTGCCGTCCTCCCCGACCTGGGCGGCGGCCAAGCGCCGCGGCCACCTCATCATCGGCGTCAAGGAGGACCAGCCGTACCTCGGCGAGAAGGACCCCGCCACCGGCGTCTACACGGGCTTCGACATCGAGATCGCCAAAATGATGTCCGCCGCCCTCGGCTTCCCGCCCCGCACCATCCAGTTCCGGACCATCGCCTCCGCCAACCGCGAGACCGCCCTGCAGAACGGCCAGATCGACTTCTACGTCGGCACCTACACGATCAACGACAAGCGCAAGAAGCTGGTCGGCTTCGCCGGCCCGTACTACATGGCCGGCCAGTCCCTGCTGGTGCGCACCGACGAACACGACATCCACGGACCACAGGACCTGGCCGGCAAACGCGTCTGCTCGGCGGCCGGCTCGACCCCGTACCAGCGCATCCAGTCCGAGTACCCCAAGGCCGTCCTCGTCGCCTACGACACCTACTCGGTGTGCGTGGACAACCTGCTCACCTACCAGGTCGACGCGGTCACCACCGACGACGCGATCCTGCTCGGCTACGCCGCCAAGGTCCCCCGCGAGCTCAAGGTGGTCGGCAAACCCTTCTCCGAGGAGCCGTACGGCATCGGCGTCCCGCGCGCCGACAACGCGCTGCGCTTCGCCCTGGACGACGCGCTCGCCGCGAACGAGAAGAACGGCAACTGGAAGAAGGCCTACGCCGCGACCCTCGGCCTGTCCGGGGTGCCCGCCCCCCAGCCGCCCCCGATCGACCGCTACCCGGCGACCTGAGCCGCCAAGGAACCGACCGATGAACGTTCTCCTCGACAACCTCTCCCTCTACGCGGAGGGGCTGCTCGGCACCGTCGAACTCACCGTCTACGCCTCCCTGTTGGCGCTCGCCCTCGGCTTCCTCATGGCGGCCTTCCGGGTCGCCCCGGTCCGCTCGCTGCGAGCCTTCGGCACCGCCTGGGTGACGGTGCTCCGCAACACCCCTCTCACCCTGCTGTTCTTCGCCGTGGTGCTCGGCCTGCCACGCTTCGGCCTCGTCCTGCCCTTCAAACTCTTCGCCATCCTGGCGCTCGGCTGCTACACCTCCGCCTTCATCTGCGAGGCGGTCCGCTCCGGCATCAATACGGTGCCGACCGGGCAGGGCGAGGCGGCCCGCAGCCTCGGCATGACCTTCCCGCAGACCCTCGGCATCGTCGTCCTGCCGCAGGCGTTCCGCTCCGTCATCCCGCCCATCGGGTCCACGCTGATCGCGCTCGCCAAGAACTCCGCGATCGCCGGCGCCTTCAGCGTCGTCGAACTCCTCGGCGTCTACAAACCGCTCAACGAGCTGGGCTACAGCATCATCTGGACCTTCGTCTGGATCGCCGTCGGCTACCTGATCGTGACCCTTTCCATCAGCGCGATCTTCAACGTGCTGGAGAAGCACTACGGAGTCGCCCGATGACCGCCAACGCCCTCTACGACGTCCCCGGCCCCCGGGCCAGGACCCGCCACCGGACCTACGGACTCGCCGGGACGGTCGTGATCCTCGCCCTGATCGGCTGGATCCTCTACCTGCTCTTCGTCACCGGCCAGTTCACCAGGGCGAAATGGAGCCCCTTCACCTACGTAGGCATCCAGGAACTCCTGCTGACCGGACTGGCCAACACCCTGCGGGCCTTCGGCTTCGCCGCGGTGCTGTCGTTGGCCTTCGGCGCGGTGCTCGCCACCGGGCGGCTCTCCGTCCACCGGCCGATCCGCTGGCTGTGCACGCTGGTCGTGGAGTTCTTCCGCGCCATGCCCCTGCTCGTCATGATCTTCTTCATCTACGTGGCGCTCCAGGTGGCGCCGCTGCCCGCCCTGGTCGCCGGCCTGACGCTCTACAACGGCTCGGTCCTCGCCGAGGTCTTCCGCAGCGGCATCAACGCCGTCGAGCGCGGCCAGGGCGAGTCCGCCTACGCCCTCGGCATGCACAAGACGCAGGTCATGAGGTACGTGCTGGTGCCGCAGGCGGTCCGGGCGATGCTGCCGGCGATCATCAGCCAGTTGGTCGTCGCGCTCAAGGACACCTCGCTGGGATTCCTCATCACCTACGAGGAGTTCCTGCACGCCGGCAAGCTCATCGCCTCCAACCTCGACTACGACCTGCCGTTCATCCCCGTCGTCATGATCATCGCGCCGATCTACATCGGGATGTGCATGCTGCTCTCCTGGTTCGCCAACTGGGTCTCCCGGCGCCAAATGCGCAACCCCAAGGTCGAGTCCGCCGAGGTGGCCGCCGCGGAACCGGGCAACCTCATGCCGGGCGACCACCAGCGGCCGGCGACTTGAGGCGGGTCACCTGAGACACGCGCGGTGAGGCAGGCGGCGGGCGGGCCCGTTCCTCCCCGGCTCAGGCGCATCCACGCGCTCACCGGCCCACCGTCAACGGACGCGGCGCGCGAGCCAGGGGCTGAGCGCCCCGCCCAGGATCAGCTCCTTGTATGTCTCATCGCCGGGCAGCGGGACGATCAGCCACTGTCCCGGCGGGAAGTACCGCGTCTTGACGTGGGCCGGACCGCCGAACACGGACCGCAGGAACGCCGGCACCGCATCCCGCGGCACATCCGCGAACTCCACCCCGTCCACCGTGATCTTCGCATCGCCCTCGGGGAACAACTGGACGGTGACCGCCGGGTCCCCGCCCAGCTCCACGAACGCCTCGTGCGGCAGCGAGCCGTCCGGGTCCAGCACGGTGAACGCCCCGGCGGAGGTGCGCCGGGAGATCACATCCGCACCGATGTCGTCCGTGACGGTCGCTTCGAGCCGGTACTCCTCAGCGACCTCCCGTACGGCCGTGACGGCTGACTCGGTCGTGGGCAGATGCGGCCGCTGCTGCGGGCCCGAGGCGGAATTTCCCATGCCGGCGATCATGCCACCGGCCGCTCCCGGGCCCGGACACACGGCCGCGCGGGGCTACACCCGCCACACCCCGTCCCGCATCAGCTCCCGCCCCGCGAGCTCGTTCACCTCGCGCCAGACCAGGACCCGGCGCGGGCGGAAGACGAGGAACACCCAGGCCTCCCGGCCGCGCGGATCCCAGCCCAGCTTCTCGGCGAACGCCTTGCCCATGTCGTCGGGCAGCGCGTCGGAGGCGACGGTCTCGGCCGTGCTCTCCATGAGGACCACGTCCCGGGTGGGACCCAGCGCCACCCAGCAGGCACCGTTGGCCCGGAGGTTGCGGGCCGTCGGGTTGTTCTTCTTCGTGGCCATCACCAGCCGCTCGTCGTGCCAGACGAACGACAACGGCACGAGGTAGGGCGTGCCGTCGGCGGACGCCGAGGAGATCCAGGCGTCCTCGTCCGTCCTCAGTCGTGCGAGCGCATCGCGCTTCCGCTGCCCGGCGTCGCGGGCCGGTGGGGTGGTGGCCATACGGTGAGGCTAGCGACCACCACCCCCCGCCGCCTCGGGCCCGCGCTGTACGCCCCGGGTCCTACGACCGGTCCGCGGGGCCGCGACGGGGGGAGAACCATGGACGAAACCATGGGCGAGCACCGGGGGTTGAGAACCGAGGATGGAGAACCAGGGGTTGAGAACCAGGGGTTGAGGTGGGTCAACCCGTGGTGCGATGACCTGGGCCGGCAGGCATGGAACCGTTGATGTCACGAACAGCCCGTCACACGACGTCCCTTCGGGAGGCACACCATGTCCACGCTCACCGCCCTCACCCACCCCGGCCCAGCCCATTCCCCCAATCCCCACTCCCTCGCTCCCCACTATCCAGACCCCCGCTACCTCGACTCCTTCTACGTCGATCCCTGCAACCTCGATCCCTGCTCCCTCGGCATCCGCCGCCCTACCCTCCCCGGCTCTCACCAACGTGCCGACGAAACGGGGCCGGCGCCGCCGCGATGCCTAGTCGCGCACCGGGACGGAGACGTACGACGGATCGTCCGCGGGAGAGGAGAACGTCAGCCGGGCGCCGGACGGATTGTGCTCGATGTACAGCGGATCGACGGTGTCCACGACCACCGCCAGCTTGTGCCCGGCCGGGACGTCGTAGGCGGTGGAGAACAGCTCCAGGTCCACGCCGAAGGGCTGACCGGGCGTCTTGCCGTGGAAGGTGTACGGCGCGTGGGTGACCAACTTGCCGATGCCGAGCGGGCCGACGTCGTAGAGGTACGCAATCGCGGTACCGCTCTCGGCGGTGCTGGTGATGGTGGTGTGCAGCCGGGTGGTGCCGCGGACCCGCTGTCCGGTCTCGTAGCGCTCGGACTGCCAGACGGCGGCCAGCGAGCGCGGCAGCAGCGGGATGGAAGCCATCGGCGGCAACCGGAAGAACTGGTCCAGCATGCTGGAGAGGAAGATCAGCCCGCCGTCGGCGCCGGAGTCCCAGTTGGTGTTGATCTGCGGGGTGCCGTCCAGGGCGATCCTCCGGTGCGCGGACGGTACGTCCTTCCAGCTCTTGTAGCCCTCGTAGGCACCGGTGGAGCGGGACTTGAGCAGTACCGGAGATTCCTTGTCGATCCCGTTGTCGGTGCCCTTGAGGTAGTGGTCGAACCACCGCTTGGTGTCGGTCCAGGTGTCGTTGGGCAGCCCGAACAACCCGAGGGCCTCGGCGGTCGCATGGTCGCCGGGCCGGAACTCCAGCCGCTTCGGCCCCTTGAGCTTGTCGAAGAAGTCGGCGTACTGGTTGGGCGGGAAGAGCGAATCGCCCCAGGCGTTGCCCAGCATGATCGCCGCGCCGTTGGCATTGATCCGGTCGAGATAGGTGGCGGGGGAGCGCTTCTTCCCCCAGGCGATCAGATCCTTCTCCTTGGAGAGATTGGAGGCCAGGAAGTCCTTGAGGACGGTGCGGAGTTCGGCGCTCGGCCGCCCGGTCAGCTCACCAGCGCCGCCGAGCATCGCCGCCGCCTGCAAATGCTGGGTCCGTCCGCTGTAGATCGAGTCGATCAGGTTGGCCCAGCCGCTGAGCGCCGCCACCACCTTGATCCGCTTGTCGAACGCAGCGGCCAGCAGGCTGATCCCGGCCCCGTAGGAGACCCCACCCATACCGACCTTCTGCGGATCGGCGGGGGTGTTCGCCAGCGCCCAGTCGATGACCTTCGAGGCGTCGGCGATGTCCTCCGGCCCGGCGGTCTCGATCTGGCCGCCGGACTGCCAGAAGCCGCGCGAGTTGTATCCGACGACCACATATCCCGCATCGGCCAGCTTCTTGGCCTGTGCCATGTACTCGACCTGCGGCATCGCCCAGCTGGTGGGCAGCACGATGACCGGGTACCGGCGCGTCCCGTCCGCACCGGCCGGGGTGAAGACGTTGGCCTTGAGGGTGATCCCGCCTTCGCCCTTGATGTCGACGAACCGCACGGAGGCGGAACCGGCGGATGCCGTGGCCGCGGGGGCGGCGTCCGGCGTCGCCGCCTGAGCGGTGGCCGGTGCGCCGGTGAGCACGGTCGTGGCCAGCACTGCCGCCGAAACGGTGCCGATAGCGGCGCGCAGGGTCGTACGGGAGGGGGTCATCTTCTGCTCCAGATCTCGATGCGAGCCGGCCGCACGCTGTCTGGGGACAGGAGGGGCATACGCCCGGCCCGAGGTGACTGGAGAGTAAAGTCCGACCCTTACCGAAGGTAACCCATCGGTAGGTTACGGGTGGGTAACAGCCTTGGGTCGGGCGTGAGTCGGGGGGAGGTCGGGGCTGAATTGGGGCCGAGTTGGGGTGGGTCCGGGTGGGGTGCGGCTGACTCCGGTGGCGGGAAGGTGAGTTGGGGTGAACATGCGGGCGGCCGGGGCCGATTCTGGCCTGGCCTGGCCTGGCCTGACCTGCCTGTCCTGGTGTCCTGTCCTGCCGTGCCTTGGTCCCGCCCGGGTCGAGCCTGTGTGGCCCGGGCTGAGTCTGTCGGGCTGAGTCTGTCCGGGTTGGGCCTGTCCGGTGAGATCGGAGCCGGGGTGGCTGTGGCCCTGGCGGGCCGGGATCGGTCACGTCGAGGTGCGTCGGGCTGACTCCGACTCCGGCTCCGACTCCCGGCTGCCTCGGGGTGCGTCGGGCGGCGCTGGATTCGAGTGGAGGGAAGGCGGGTCGGGTCGAATTCGGTTGGCATCGGGCCACGTTCGGTCGTGTTCGGCTTGGGTAGGCGGCATCGAGCAGAGTTCAGCCGCATGGCGGCGAGCTGGTGTGGGTCGGGTGTCGTCGGGCCTCGTTGAGCCAAGCTGAGCTCTGCGGGACTAGTTGGCCAGTGCGAGTGGGTGCGAGCTGGGTGTGGGTCAAGCTGAATTGGGCGGGGTGGGCGGCGGCCAGGGCACGTCTGGGCGCGTCTGGCTGCGGCGGGCCGAGTTGGGGGGTCGGGGATGTGGGCGGAGGAGTGGCCGGGTGGGTGGGGGAGTGTCAGGGGGATGGGAGGGGTGGGGGCGGGGGCAAGGAAGGGGCGACAGTCGATGGGCGGCGAATTGGGGGAGCAGGTCGTGAAGGCGGCTGAGGTGGGTGGGGCGGCGCGGGTGCAGACGCCGTTCGATGTGAGTGAGCGGCGGGCCTGGGCGGGGAGCGTGGCTGCCTACGAGGCAGGGTTCGGCAGGCTGTGCGCGTATCCGGTGCCCGCGTTGCTTGATGCTGCTGGGGTGGGGCAGGGCATGCGGGTGCTCGACGTGGGGACGGGCCCGGGGTTGGTCGCTGCGGCGGCGGGTGCGCGGGGTGTGCAGGTGGTGGCGGTGGATGCCGAACCCGGGATGGCTAAGCGTGCCGCTCAAGGCGTTCCGGATGCTGCCGTATACATTGCAGCGTTGCCTCAACTGCCCTTCATGCGCAATCAGTTCGATGCGGTGATAGGCAACTTCGTGCTCAATCATGTGGGGCGGCCGCGGGTGGCGCTTGCGGAGCTGCGTCGGGTGACCCGGCCGGGCGGCCGAATCGCGCTCACGGTCTGGGCCGTGCCCGCGGCGTCCGGGCAGGCACTGCTCGGACGGGCCGCGGCGGCGGCCGGAGTGCCCCGGCCGGCCGATGTGCCCGCGCTCGCGCCGGAGGACGACTTTCCGCGTACGGAGGAGGGGCTTACGGCGCTGTTGAACGAGGCAGGGCTGACCGAGGCGGGGTGCCGTTCGCTGGCCTGGGATCACCACACGACGGTGGAGGAGTGGTGGCAGGGACCGGCGGCGGGGGTGGCCACGATTGGGCGGGTCGTTACCAGTCAGGGGGTGGAGGGGGTCGAGCGGGTTCGGCGGCACTTCGCCCTGTTGGCGGAGGAGTTCACGGACGGGGACGGTGGCCTGGTGCTGCCGCATCGGGCGTTGCTGGCGTATGGGCGGGTGCGCCAGGCGTCGTGAGGTTCCCATGTGGGGGCACGGTGGCCGGCTCGTAACGGTGCCCTGAGTGCGGCGTGGCGATCAGAGGCGAGCCGGCAACGGCACGTAGGCAAGGCGAGCGGATAAGGGCCGGCGTCGGTGGGGCGTACCAGCTGACGCGGCTTGGGTGCGACCGGGTGACCGTGCCTACGGGGTTGAATGTCCGTTCTGGAAAGGCGGCTTCGGGTCGGCCTGTGCTGAGGCTCGCCGTCTCGTCCCGGCCTTCCGGGAGGCTGGAGCGAGGCGGCGGCTCAGCGGCGGGTTCGCCCTCACCCGCTACGAGATACCACTGGTCGGCCCCTTTCGGGTGGTGGCCGGTCTGTGGGGCGTCGACGCCAGCTTGGTCACGAACGCCGACGGCGTCGGCTGGCAGGTGACGGAGCAGGTGTTCCAGTAGCTGCTTGGTAGCGGCGCCCCTGCGGTCGTGGACCCGGACCGGCTGGCGCCGGGGCGATTCGACGACTGGGACGCTCCCAAGGGGCACGAGACCGCTCCTCCCTCCTGTCGCGCAATCTACGACGCCCACTGCGCCGCAAGCCGCAAGCCGCAAGCCGCAAGCCGCAAGCCGCAAGAGTGGGGTGCGCGGGAGATGTGGAAGGGGTGGAGGGGTGGATGTCCTAGTTGCTGGTGGGGGTGGGGAGGGTGGTCAGGAAGGTGGAGAGGGCGGCGTTGAAGTCGTCTTCCCGTTCCAGGTTCGGCATGTGGGCTGCCTCGGGGATGATTGCCAGGGTGCTGTCGGGGATGCGCTGGTGCAGGTCGCGGGCGTCGCTCACGGGGGTGTAGACGTCCTCGGTGCCGACGACCACCAGTGCCGGTACGGACATCCGCGTGAGCAGCTCCCGGTAGTCGGGGCGCTCGGCGCGGCCGCGCAGGGCGGCCGCCGCGCCCTCGGGTGGGGTGCCGGTCATCATGCCCAGGACGTGTGCGGCGACCTCCGGCCGGGATTCGATCGTGCTCGGTGCAATCATCTTGTCGAGCACCTCCTGTGCGTAGCCGGCCATCCCCTCGCGCAGCAGGCGCTCGGCCATCGCCCGGCGGCCTGCCTTGCCCTCGTCGGTCTCGGGCGCCGCGAAGGTGTCGGCGAGCACCACACCGCGGATCCGCTCGGGGAAGAGGCGGTAGCACTCCATGACGATCTGGCCGCCCATGGAAAGCCCGCCCAGTACGCAGCGCTCGATGCCCAGGTGGTCGAGCAGCCCGGCGATGTCGCGGGCGAAGGTCTCCAGCGGGGTAATGCCCGGAACGACCGAACTCTCGCCGTAGCCCCGCAGGTCAGGGGCGATCACCCGGCGGCCGGCCCGGCTGAAGTGGGCGATCTGCGGACGCCACATGGAGCGGTCGAAGGGGTGCCCGTGGATGAGCACCAGCGGCTCGCTGCCGCCGCTCTCGTTCGGGTGGCCCTCCTCCTGGGGGCGCGCATCCTCGTAGCCGCCCGCATCCTCGTAGCCGACGGTGATTTCGCCTATGACGACCGATCCCATGCTGGACATCCCCTCCACGTTCAATGTGACGCGCTCGATGCTATGAGGTGCAATTGCTCGGCGCAATAGAAATAATGTGCTCGGTGCAATGTAGGCTGTTGCGTGCTGTGTGGGCCGTGCTGTGTGGGCCGTGCTGTGTGGTCTGTGCTGTGTCGGTGGCGCGATGTTGTCGTGGCAGGGCGGGGGGCGGCGCGGCGAGGGTGGGCGGGTGTGCCGGGGGCCTGGGAGTGGGGCCGAAGCCTGGGACCAGGGGGAACGGAAGACGGGAAGACCAGGAGCGGGGAAGGTGAGGATGGACGACTATCGAGTGCTGGCCGATGGGTTGGCGGCGGACATTGCGGCGGGGCGGCTGCGGCCGGGGGAACGGTTGCCGCCGTTGCGGCGGTTCGCCCGGGATCGGCGGATCGCCAGTTCCACCGCGGCCCGGGTGTACCGCGAACTGGGCCGACGCGGCCTGACCGTCGGGGAGGTCGGCCGCGGCACCTATGTCCGTAGCGCCGCACCGCGCGCCGAAGCCGCACTGGCCGAGCCGGCGGAGGCCCGGATCGACCTGGAACTCAACTTCCCGGTGCTGCCCGAGCATCCCGCGCTGCTCGCCAAGAGCCTCGAACGCCTGGTGCGTCCCGACGCCCTGGCCGCCGCGCTCCGCCCGGTGGGCCCGGCCGGTACGGCCGCGGCGCGGCAGGCCGCCGCCGCTCATCTCGTGCGGACCGACTGGGCCCCGGATCCCGGCCAGTTGCTCTTCGCGGGCAACGGGCGGCAGGCGGTGGCCGCCGCGATGGCCGCGCTGGTGCCGGCCGGCGAAGGGCTGGGCGTCGAAGCGCTGACGTATCCCGTGGTCAAGGGCATCGCGGCCCGGCTGGGCGTCACCCTCGTCCCGCTCGCCATGGACGAGCACGGTCTGACGCCCGAAGCGGTCCGGGCCGCCGCCCCGCTGCGCGCCGTCTACCTCCAGCCGGCGCTGCACAACCCGCTCGGCATCACGATGCCCGACCCACGGCGACGCGAACTGGTCGATGTCGCCCGGCAGTTGGATCTGCGGATCGTTGAGGATGCGATCTACGGGTTTCTGCGCCCCGACCTTCCGCCGCTGGCGGCTCTGGCGCCCGAGCGCACCGTGGTGATCGACAGCCTGTCCAAGCGGCTGGCGCCCGGCCTGTCCCTCGGCTTCCTCACGGCGCCCGAGGGCCTCACCCGCGAACTGGCGGCGGCCCTCCGCTCGGGGGCCTGGGCCGCGTCCCGCTTTGCGCTGGAGGCAGCCACCGGCTGGATGGCCGACGGCACGGCGGCGGCCTTGGAGGAGGCAAAGCGCGCCGATGCGGCCGAGCGTCAGGGCATCGTCGCCGAGCGGCTGGACGGCTTCCGTATCCGGGCCGATCCGCAGGCGTACCACTGCTGGTGGGACCTGCCGGAGCCGTGGCGGGCCGACACCTTCGTCGCGGCTGCCGCGCGTCGCGGGATCGCCGTCACCCCGGCCGGAGCGTTCGCCGTCGGCACGGGGCACGCCCCCAACGCCGTACGCCTGGCGCTCGCCTCGCCGTCGCTCGACGCCCTGGCCGAGGCGCTCGACGTCTTGGCCGGGCTGGCCCGGGGCGTACCGGAGGACAGCGGTCCGGCGGAGTGAGCGGGCGGTCGGGGCGGCCGGGATGGTCAGGATAGGTGGGACGGGTGGGGCGGTCCCGCGGTGGGACGGCCGGGGCGGCCGGGATGATCACAACGGCCAGGATGGATGGGGGCCGGGGACGGGTGGGGCAGCCGGGGGGGCGATCGGAACGGTCGCCGGGTGCAGCCCCGACACCTCGGCGAGGTGTCACGACCCTCGGCGTAAGTGTCGCTCCGCCCCGCCCCGCCCCGTCAGCTCAGGTGCCGCCCGCCCCGTTGGCTCCGGTGTCGCCCGACCTTCCGCTCAGGTGCCGTTCATCGCCCTCGGCTCACGTACCGCTCATCTCTCGGCTCACGTACCGCTCATCATGTCCCCGAGACCGGTGCGCAGATCGTCGGCGTTCATCACGGGCTGGAGCGAGACCTTCGCGTTCAGGTCCATGAAGAACGATTCGAGCACCGGCGGCATCTGGGAGGACTGCTGCATGTCGAAATAGAAGAAGCAGGTGCGCTCGCCGTCTTCGAGGGCGAAGTACGCCGCCTCCGGCTGCAGGGCGGCGTACGCCGCATCCATGATCTTCAACAGGGTGCCGTTCCTGAGTACCGCGTTGCCCGCGTCGGTCGGTATCCGGGCCTTCAGGACCATCCTCATCGGACTCACTCCTCGGCTGACTGTGGAGTCCCGTCTGTCCCTGTGTCTCTGCCTGGGCATCTCTGCCTGGGGCATCTCTGTTTCAGCGTCTCACGGCACTGCGTGGCACGGCGCGGCGGCCGGGTCGCGGGCGCGGCGGTCGGGCCGGGCGGCAGGCCCCGTGGTCAGTGCAGTGGCTCGGGGCGGCCGGTGGGCGGCACTTCCTCGGCCGGTGGCACCGGGCCCGGCGGCGTGCCGTCGCCGAACGGCCGGCCGCCCAACTCCTCGCGGTGGTGCGGGGTCAGCCAGCCGGACAGGTCCGGCCCGACCGGGACCAGGCCGGCCGGATTGATGCCCGTGTGGACCCGGTAGTAGTGCTGCTTGATGTGGTGGAAGTCGACGGTGTCGCCGAAGCCCGGGGTCTGGAAGAGGTCCTTGGCGTACGCCCACAGCACCGGGTCCTCGGCCAGCTTGAACCCGTTGCACTTGAAGTGGCCGTGGTAGACGGCATCGAAGCGGACCAGCGTGGTGAACAGCCGGATGTCGGCCTCGGTGATCGTGTCGCCCACGAGGTAGCGGCGGTCCGAAAGCCGCTCGGACAGCAGGCCCAGACGCCGGAAGAGATCGTGGAAGGCGGACTCGTACTCGCTCTGCCCGGTGGCGAATCCGGCCCGGTACACCCCGTTGTTGACGTCGCGGTAGACGCCCGCCATGACCACGTCGATCTCCTCGCGCAACGGCTCCGGATACAGGTCGGGCGCGCCGGGCCGGTGCAGTGCCGTCCATTCCGTGGCGAAGTCCAGGGTGATCTGCTGGAAGTCGTTGGTGACCAGCCGGCCGCTCGGGATGTCCACGACGGCGGGCACGCTGACCCCGCCGGGGTAGTCCTTCTCGCGGGCGTCGTACGCCTCGCTGAGGTACCGGATGCCCAGCACGGGATCGCGGCCGTCCGGGTCCAGGGTGAAGCGCCAGCTGCGGTCGTCCTGGATGGGGTCGGCGATGGCGAGCGAGAGCGCGTCCTCCAGCCCGAGCAGCCGGCGGGAGACCACGGCGCGGCTCGCCCACGGGCAGGCGCGGCTGACCACCAGGCGGTAGCGGCCGGCCTCGACCGGCCACCCGTCGCGGCCGTCCGCCGTGACGCGGTCGGCGAAGTGGCTCTTGGACCGCTTGAAGGGCTTGCTGCCGTACGCGGCATTGCCGTCACTCTTGCCGTTGCCGTTGCCGTTGCCGCTCGCGTTGTCACTTCCCTTGTCGTTGCCGGGCATGGTCGGCTCCTTCCGTCTGCGGTGGCGCGGACCCCCAGGCCAATTGCGTGCCCCTCGTGTTCTCCATCGTGTGCCCTCCGGGCCCGGACCTCATGGCGGGGGCGACCGCAAACCGTGCGGCTTATGGCAGGTCGGGTGTCTTGCGGTGGAATTCCTCCGGAATGCGGGATGGAATGTGAGAGAGGTGTCCCAAGGGACCTGTTCAGCACCCCGGAGCACTGCCTACCATCGCCCGATGATCAAGAAAGCATTCAGCGTCGCCCTGGTGGGCGCCGCATTCCTGGCACCGTCCGCGACCGCCGGCGCGGCGCAGGGCTGGCAGCGCGTCGGGGACGGCATCACGGCCGGTCTCAGCGGCATCGTGGTCGACGGCCGGCACGGCGACACGGTGGACACCCTCGCCGTCCGCGACAACAAGAAGCCCGGTGAGAACCGCCTGGTTGCGGTCGCCTACCGCCCCGGCGCCGCACCCCGGGTGACCCCCGTGACCTGGCGCGGCACCCTGCCCGTCGACCTGGAGGCGATCGACGCCGTACCGGGTCGGGCCCATGAGTACGTGGCCCTGGCGAGCGACGGAACGGCGTACCGCATCCGTCGCGAGAACACCACCGTCCGGGTACTGCGCACCTTCCGGCTGCCCGGTGTTTCGCCGGACGGGAACTACGAAGGATTTGCGCTGGCCGCCGTCGGGCACGGGAAAATAGCCGCGGTCTGGGCGGACCGGGGAAGCAGTGATCACCCCGGGAAGCTCACCGCGGCGGAATGGAACCCGGACACCAATGCATTCGGTGCCCGGGATTCGGCGAAATTCCGGGCACCGTATCCGAAGAAGGACGTCCGGCAGATCTCCGACGTGAAGCTCTCCGCCGAGGGTGCGCTCACCGTGTCGTCCACCTCGGATCCGGGCGACGACGGGCCGTTCGACTCCGCGCTCTACGCCGCCGGGCACCTCTCCGTCGGCAAGCACGGCGCCGTCCGGCTGAAGGTGTCCGACACGCCGAAGCGGCTCGCCACCTTCTCCGGGCACAAGATTGAGGCGCTGGCCTGTCTGCCGAAGTCCCACCAGGGCGTCCTCGGCTCGGACGACGAGAACGCCGGCGGCTCGATCACCGAGGCGGCCTTCTGCCACCCGTGACGAGCTCCTTCCGCCACGCGTGACGGGCTCCTTCTGTCGTCCGTGACGGGCTGAGGTTCCGCCGCCCGTAACGGCGGGCACCATGGGGCAGCCGTCCCTGCCCCTACTCCCCCCGGCCCCGGTACCCCACTACTCCCCCCGGCCCCGGCACCCCCGTCCCCCTACACCCTCATCCCCATCCCCATCCCCCACGCCCTCCCCCCACCTCACCCCAAGTGCGTCAAGTCCGGCCGCAGTCGGTGCCAGATCGGGTGGCGTAGCCGGCCGGCCGAGGTCCAGCCGCTGAAGGCGATCTCGGCGACGAGCCGGGGCTCGGCCCAGTGGGCGCCCGACGCGTCCACCGGGTTGACGAACGGGGAGCGGTCGAGCGGGATCACCCCCAGGTACTGCGCCAGTTCGTGGCGCTCCCGGTCGGACAGCCCCGAGCCGACCGAACCGACGTACCGCAGCCCGGACGGTTCCGCCACCCCCGCGAGTACGGACCCGGGCAGTCCGGCCAGCGTGCCGTGGCCCTCCAGCCAGCCGCCGATGACCACGTCGAGGGTCTCCAGGTGCTTGGTCTTGCGCCACTCGGGTGACCGGACCCCGGGCAGGTACGCCGAGGTGAGCCGCTTGGCCACCACGCCTTCGAGGCCGCCCTGCAGCGAGGCCTCCCAGGCCTGCTGACCGTGGCCCTCCACGAAGCCGGGCACCGACCAGTTGGGGCCGCGCAGTCCCAGCCCGGCCAGTGCGGTGCGGCGCTCGAAGTACGGCGCGCCCAGCAGCGATCCCTCCAGATACATGAGGTCGAAGAGGACCAGGTGGACCGGGTGCTCCATGGCCAGCCGGGCGGTGCGGCGCGGATTGACCACGCCCATCCGGCGCTGCAGCAGCCCGAAGTCCGGCCGGCCGCGCGCATCGAGGACCACGACCTCACCGTCGAGCACCGCGATCCGGCCCCGCAGCTGCTCCCCGAGCGGCGCCAGCTCCGGGTACGTCGTGGTGGCGTCGTTGCCCGCCCGGGTGACCAGTCGGATCGTGCCGTCGCCCGGGGTGTTGATGATGCACCGCGCGCCGTCCCATTTGGCCTCGAACGCCCAGGCCGCCTCCTCGTGCGGGGCGGGCAGCGGCCCGATCGTGGCCAGCATGGGCTCGATCACGGGGTACGGGGCCGGGCCGCGCCCGGTGGTGGGGGCCATGGTTCGATCATCGGCCGCCGGGCGGGGGTTCGCAGATCGACGCCGGGCGGGCCGGCGGGGCCCTGCGGCCGCCGGCCGGATCAGCTGTCGGGCCGGCGGAAGACCAGTAGGTAGCGCCAGAGGAGCAGCCGTCGGATGCGGGCCCCGGGGAGCAGCTCCGCGGCCTGCTGACGGATGCGGGGGAGCGGCACGGTCGGTGGGGCGGTCGGCGCCCGTACCGGATCCGCGGCACCGGACGGCCGGAGCGCCTCCGCCGCGCCCACGGCGAGCCGGGCGGCGGCGTTGACCGGAGCGGCGGCCAGACTCCAGGCGTAGTCGGCCGGGGACCGCTCCGGATAGCAGCCGAGGACGGCCAGCACGCCACCGGGCGCGAGCGCCGCCCGCAGGGTGCTCACCGTCTCGAAGGGCATGTGGTGCAGGCTCGCCAGGCAGGAGATGAAGTCGTAGTGGCCGGGCGGGAGTTGGAGCCGGGCGGCGTCCGCCTGCTGGTAGCGCACCGGCGGTCCACCGGGCGTTCCCGCGGTCGCGGCGCGGGCCCGGGTGAGTGTTTCGGCCGACGGGTCGACCGCATGGACGTCGATGCCCCGCGCGGCCAGCCGCCGCGCGAACCGCCCGGTGCCGCACCCCACGTCGAGGGCCGTACGGCAGCGCGGGGGCAGCTGCCGGAGCAGCAGGCGGTGGTAGTGGTCGTTGTGATCGAACGGCATGGGGTGACTGTAGGGGTGTCCTGGGGCGCAGGTGCTGCCCCGCGGCGTGGACGCCCCGGCCCCTGCCGGCCCCCGCGTCGTTCCCTAAGATCGTTTGCGGTATGCCGAGAGGCGCGGGCCGAGCGGGCGACGGAAGCGACGGAGGGGTGTCGATGAGCCGGGGAGTGCTGGTCACAGGGGCCTCGCGGGGGATCGGGCGGGCGGTTGCCGAACGGTTCGCCGCGGGCGGGGACCGGGTCGCGCTGCATTACGCGTCCCGGCGGGAGGCGGCGGAGGAGGCCTTCGCCGGGCTCGCGGGGAGCGGGCATGTGCTGGTGCACGGGGACGTGAGCACGCCGGAGGGGGCCGAGGCGGTGGTCGTGGCCGCCGTGCAGGGGCTGGGCGGCGTCGACGTCCTGGTCAACAACGCCGCGGCGAACGAGGCGCATCCGCTGGACCGCACCTCGTTCGAGGACTGGCAGCGGGCCTGGCGGCGGATCGTGGACGTCAATCTGCTCGGCGCGGCGCATGTGAGCTACTGCGCGGCGCGGAACATGATCGAGCGCGAGGTGGAGGGCCGGATCGTCAACGTCGGCTCGCGCGGCGCGTACCGCGGCGAGCCGGACCATCCGGCGTACGGCGCGACGAAGGCGGCGCTGCATGCGATGGGCCAGTCGCTGGCGGTGCACCTCGCGCCGTACGGGATCGCGGTGGCGTCGGTGGCGCCGGGGTTCGTGACCACCGAGCGGGTCGCGGACCGGCTGACGGAGGAGGTGCGGCAGCAGAGCCCGTTCGGGCGGGTGGCCGCGCCGCTGGACGTGGCGTCGGCCGTCCACTACCTCGCCTCACCGGAGGCGGTCTGGTCCTCGGGGGCGGTGCTGGACGTGAACGGTGCCTCGCACCTGAGGTGAGCCCGGGACGCCCAGGAAAGGGGAAGCCCCGGCCGAACGGGGGAATTCGGCCGGGGCAGCTTGGGAGAGGGCGCTCGGCGCCGCTTCCAATTGAACGATAAACCATAGGGGTGAGCAATGCGCTGGGGAGTGACCGTTCTCACCCATTGGTACCCGTTTGTGATTGTTCGGTGACAAGGCCGATGCCGGCCGCTGATCGCCGCCCCTCACCGGCTGCGGTGCGCGCCTGTGTCCGCGCGGCTCACGGTTCGATGCGGGCCGGCCGGTAGCCGTCGTCCATCAGGCGCGGCAGATACCGGTCCAGCGCGTCGACGGTCTGGCCGCGCTCGCCGCCGCCGTCGTGCGAGAGCACGATCGCGCCCGGGCGCATCTCCGCCATGACCGCGTCGACGATGCTGCCCACCCCCGGGGCCGTCCAGTCCTGCGAGTCGATCGCCCAGCCGACCGGCGACATGCCCAGCTCGTTGCAGATGCTCAGCGACGGATCGTCCCAGGCGCCGTACGGGGCCCGGGCCAGGCTCGGGGCGGTGCCCAGGACGTCGTCGATCAGGCTGCTGGTGCGGCCGAGTTCGCTGCGTACCGCGCCCGGCGGCAGCCGGGTGAGCTGCGGATGGGTCCAGGTGTGGTTGCCGACGGCGTGGCCGTCGTCGGCGATGTCCTGCAGCAGCTCCGGGAAGGCGCCGGCGTTCTCCCCGATGACGAAGAAGGTCGCCCGGGCCTCGTTGCGGCGCAGGATCCGCAGGATCTCCGGGGTGTAGTGGGGGTGCGGCCCGTCGTCGAAGGTCAGGAAGACCTCCCGGCGGTCGGTGCCGAGCGTGAAGGCGACGTCCGGGTGCGGCGGGGACGCCCCCGGCCCGGAGAGCGAGGTCTCGCCGGCCATGGGGCGGAGCCGGTACGCCTCCGAGGTGCTCGCGGGGCGGCGGGCGGCGTCGTGGGGCGGCGGCCGGTGCCGGTCCGGCCGGCCGCCGGCTGCCCCCGGCGTGCCGTCCGCGGACGGGAAGAAGAAGCGGCCGGCGGAGAGTGCGCCCACCGCGAGCGCGGCCTGCAGCAACCTCCGCCTCGTGTGGGGGTGATCGTCCGATGGCATCCTCCAGGTGCTCTCACGCGGGTTTCCGCGCGGGCGGGAGCGACACCGGGGGCGGCGGGTTCGGTACCCGATCGGCTGGCCGGGGCGGGCTATTCGTCCCGCGGACGCACGGGCACGGAGCCGCTTGCCCAGGGGCGCCGCGGGACCCCCGAAGCAGGGCGCCCGGCCATTCTACGGGCTGACCGCCAGCACGATGTACGCGGCCAGCAGGGTGAGGTGGACGCCGCCCTGCAGCGGGGTGGCGCGACCCGGGATGACCGTCAGGGTGCCCACGATCACGGTCAGCGCGAGCAGCACCATGTGGCTGGCGCCCAGGCCCAGGACCAGCGGCACCGGCAGCCAGACCGTGGCCAGTGCGACCACGGGGATGGTCAGGCCGATGCTGGCCATCGCCGAGCCGAGACCGAGGTTCAGACTCGTCTGCACCCGGTCGCGGTGGGCCGCGCGGACCGCCGCGATGGTCTCCGGCAGCAGCACCAGCAGCGCGATCACGATGCCCACGACCGACGACGGCAGCCCGGCCGCGGCCACCCCGGACTCGATGGCCGGCGAGACGCCCTTGGCCATCCCGACCACCGCGATCAGTGCCAGCGCCAGCAGGCCCAGACTGGCCAGCGCGGCCCGCGCGGTCGGCGGGTCGGCGTGGTCCGCGGTGTCGATCACCTCGCCGGACGGGGTCACCGGCAGGAAGTAGTCCCGGTGCCGGACCGTCTGGGTGGCCACGAACAACCCGTAGAGGACCAGCGCGGCCAGCGCCGCGAAGACCAGCTGCGGGGTGGAGAACCGCGGGCCGGGCGCGGTCGTGGTGAACGTCGGCAGCACCAGGCTCAGCCCGGCCACCGTCGCGACCGTCGCCAGCGCGGCCCCGGTCCCCTCGGCGTTGAAGACGGCCACCCTGCGCCGGAGCGAACCGACCAGCAGGCTCAGCCCGACGATGCCGTTGCAGGTGATCATCACCGCCGCGAAGACCGTGTCCCGGGCCAGCGCGGCGCTCTTCTCCCCACCGTCCACCATCAACGTGACGATCAGCGCCACCTCGATGACGGTCACCGCGACCGCCAGCACCAGCGACCCGAACGGCTCGCCCACCCGGTGCGCGATCACCTCCGCATGGTGCACCGCGGACAGCACCGCCGCGGCCAGGAAGTACGACACCAGACCCACCAGCGGGGGCGGCAGCGACCGCCCCCACGTCAGGCCGAGCAGCACCACCGCCAGCACCGGCACCACCGTCGTCCAGTGCAGGAAGGGCGAACGGAGAAGTGCGATCATGCCGACGAGCTTCGCAGACCGACCGGACATATCCCGGCAAAAGCACCGCGCTCCGGCCGCCCGCCGTACCGTGCTCAGACCGCCGCCCGATGCCCCTTCGGCTCCGCCGGCGCGGTCGCGGCCTTGGTGACGTCCGCGACCAGCTCGACCACGTCCGGCCCGTACGCCTGCGAGTTGACCACCTTCAGCAGCAGGCAGAACTGACCGTCGGCACCGTGCCGGCGGGCCAGCCGGGCCCGGTTGCGGACGAGATGGCGCACCGCGGCCCGGTGGGTGACCGGACGCTGCCCGGCCGCCAGGAACACCGGACGGCCGCCCTCACCCGCCGTCAGCCGGGCCAGCAGCACATACTCCACCACCCCCGGCTCCACCCGGTACGCCGTACCGCCGATGGTGAAGGTGCCCCGGCCGGCCCCGGACTCGTCGCCCGGATGCACCGCGACCCCCGGCAGCAGACTGGCCACATGGGCCGCCAGCCGGCGGTGCGCGGTGGGATCGCCGACACAGAACTCGGTGCGCGCCCCGAACCCCTGGAGCCCGGTGTCGTGCGGGGCCACCTCCGGGTGCGCACCGCAGTTCTCGATCACTGCGGCCAGCCCCAGCAGCGCCAGCGCGTCATGGCGCGGGATGGACCAGTGCGGCGAGGAGCTGTCGCGGTGCGTGACCAGTACGCACTCCGAACCGCCCGGCAGCCCGAAGAAGCTCTGTTCGCGGGCCAGCTTCCGGCGGGCCACGGCCGTTTGGCCCGCCCAGCCCGCCACCAGCCCCACGACGAGGGCCGCGGCCGCCACGGTCAGGAGCAGCAGGGTGTCATCCATGGCCGGGGAGCGTAGCGGCTGCCCGGCTGTGCGTTCGAGGGCGGGGCGCCGGACGGCCGCGGAAACGGCGCCGTCGGCCCGTCGTGCGCCGCCGCCCGCGATGTCCGCCGGATGTCCGGAACGTCACGTCACCGCCCTCCCGCGGCCGCTGTGTGCCGTCCGTGTGTCGTCGATGTACCGTCCCGCGCGGCGTCGTTGATGGGCGCGGCGGCGCCGATTAGCCTCCTGGGACCGTTCGTTCGAATGAGCGGTCCCAGGGAGGGCACGCAGCGTGAGCGTTGACGAGAGCCAGGACAGTGCGACCGGAGCCCCGGACCGGCACACCGGGACCGCGGCCGGGGAACTGGAGGGACTCGCCGAGCAGTCCCGGGCGCTGGCCGACGGCAGCGTGACCTCCACCGCGCTGGTCCGGCGCTCCCTGGAGCGCATCGAGGCCACCCAGGGCACCGTCAACGCCTTCCGGCGGGTACGCGCCGAGGCCGCGCTCACGGAGGCCGCCGAGGCCGACCGCAGACTCGCCGCCGGGGAGCGGCTGCCGCTGCTCGGCGTGCCGGTCGCCGTCAAGGACGACACCGACGTGGCGGGCGAGCCCACCGCCTTCGGCTGCGCCGGTGAATTCCCGCCCAAGGAACGCGACTCGGAGGTGGTCCGGCGGCTGCGCGCGGCCGGCGCGATCATCGTCGGCAAGACCAACGCCTGCGAACTGGGGCAGTGGCCGTTCACCGAGGGACCGGCCTTCGGCAACACCTGCAACCCCTGGAACCTCGCGCACACCCCGGGCGGATCCTCCGGAGGCTCGGCCGCCGCGGTCGCCGCCGGCCTGGTGGCGGCCGCACTCGGCACCGACGGCGCCGGCTCGGTACGGATCCCCGCCGCCTGGTCCCACCTCGTCGGCATCAAACCCCAGCGCGGCCGCATCTCCACCTGGCCGGACCCCGAGGCGTTCCAGGGGATCACCGGCATCGGCCCGCTCGCCCGTACGGTCGAGGACGCGGCGCTGCTGCTGGACGTGGCCGCCGGCAACCACGCCGGCGACCTGCACCGCCCGCCCGCCATCGCGGCCCACGAAGCTGTCCGCCGCGACCCGGGCCGGCTGCGGATCGCGCTGTCCTGGAAGGCGGCCACCACCTTCACCCGCAAGCCGCTGCACCCCGACGTCCGGGCGGCGGTCACCGACGTGGCCCGCGCCCTGGCCCGGCTCGGCCACTTCGTCGAGGAGGCCGAACCGGACTACGGGCTGGTGGGCCTGGCCTTCGTCCCGCGGGCCACGGTCGGCGTGGGGGAGTGGGCCGCCCGGGTCCCCGACCGCTCCCTGCTGGACCGCCGCACGCGCGGGTCGGCGCGGCTGGGCCGGCTGCTGAGCGGGCCCGTACTGCGCCGCGCCCGGGCCGCCGAGCGACGCCAACAGCAGCGCATCGGCGCCCTGTTCGGCCCCTACGACGTGCTGCTGACACCCACCACGGCCACCCCGCCGCCACGCATCGGCACCCTCGCCAAGATGAGCGGCTGGCGCACGGATCAGGCCATGATCGCGGCCTGCCCGTACGCCTGGCCGTGGAACGTCCTCGGCTGGCCGGGCATGAGCGTCCCGGCCGGGTTCAGCGCGGACGGCCTGCCGCTGGGCGCCCAGCTCCTCGGCCCGGCCCACGGCGAGCCGCGCCTGATCTCGCTGGCCGCCCAGCTCGAAGCCGAACTGCGCTGGTACGAGCACCGGCCGCCGGACCGTCCGGGCCGGATCGACGGCACGGTGGTCAGCCGAGGAGCGTGAGCACCGCCTCCGTGGTGCCGGTCTCGCCCAGCCGCGGGAAGACCTTCTCCAGGCTGTTGCGGTGCGCCGCCTCGTCCAGGTCCGCCATGGCGTCCGTGACGAGGGTGACGTGGTAGCCGTGCTCGTGCGCGGCGCGGGCGGTGGACTCCACGCCGATGCTGGTGGCGATGCCGGCCAGCACGATCTGGGTCACCTCGCGCTCACGCAGCTCCCGGTCCAGCCCGGTGCCGTGGAAGGCGCCCCACCGCTGCTTGCTGACGGTGAGGTCGCCGGGCTGCCGGTCCAGTTCGGGCACCAGCTCCGCCCAGTCGGCCGGCGGCGTGCCGCCACCTGAGGGGAACTCCGTACGGCCGGGCGCGCCACCGGTGACGTTCACCAGGACGACCGGCAGGTCCCGGGCGCGGAACGCGGCGGCCAGCCGGGCGGCCCGCCCGACGACATCGGCGGCGGGCACCGGCACGGTGGGCAGCCCGGTGATCCCCTTCTGCAGGTCGATCAGGACCAGGGCGGTCTTCGGGTCGAGAGTGGTGACGGGCATGACGCTCCTTGTGCGGGGAGGGATCGAGGACATCGATGAGGTTGATGTGGCGCCGGTGAGGCGCGTGACCGGTGGCCGGATTCAGCCGTCGGCCGGGGAGGCACCGCGGCGCAGCGACCGGTCCGCGACGGTCAGAACGATCAGCAACAGACCCAGGACCACGCCGATCAGCGCCATCCGGTGCAGCCCGGGATCCGCGGCCCGCTGTCCGTAGAGCAGCCCGATCAGACCGGCGGCGGTGATCGCGCCGAGGTACTGGGCGGTGCGCTGCAGCCCGGCCGCCGCGCCCACGCCGTCGGCCGGGGCCTGGGCGTAGACCGCCGCCTGATTGCCGGTCGAGACCAGGCCCTGCGGGATCCCGAACAGCGCCCCCGCGCACAGCAGCACCGGCAGCGGGCTGGTCCCGTGCAGCAGCAGGAAGACCGCGCTGCCGGCGGTGAGACAGCCCGCGGCGACGGTCAGCGGCGCGCGGATGCCCTTCGTCCGGGCCCCCACGACCGCGCAGACCGCGGCCGCGCCGGACATCGGCAGCAGGACCAGCCCGGCGTGGAAGGACGAGTAGCCGTGCGCCTCCTCCAGCCACTGGCTGAAGCCGTAGAGCACGCAGTAGACGACCAGGTACGTCAGGCCCTGCCGCAGATACGTCAGCACCAGCGCGCGGTTGCGAGCCAGCATCCGCAGATCGATGAACGGCTCCGGGTGGCGCAGCTGCCACCACACCAGGGCGGCGCCCAGCGCGGCGGTCGGCGCCAGCAGCAGCCACTGAGGGTCCCGCAGCCGCAGCAGGAAGAACATCGCGCAGGTCAGCGCGGTGGCGAACAGCCCGATGCCCAGCGGATCGAGCGAACCGGCGCCGGACCCGGCACTCCCGGCAGCGGTGCTCCGTTCGCCGCTGCCGCCCCGTTCCTCGCCCCGTGCACCACCCCGCCGGCCGTCCGCCGGCAGCCAGGCCAGCGCCCCCGCCCCGGCCAGCAGCGCCAGCGGGACGTTGACCGCGAACACCGCGCGCCAGCCCGCCGTGGCGACCAGCAGCCCGCCGAGCGTGGGCCCGACCGCCGCACTGCCCAGCGCGGCCAGCGACAGCCGGCCCAGGACGTACCGGGGCGTGGGCCGGCCCAGCCGGCGGGACTCGGCGCGCAGCAGGGCCATCGCGGCGGGATAGGCCGCCGCGGTACCGATGCCGAGCACGGCCCGCGAAACGACCAGCAGGGTGAAGCCGGTCGCCAGCGCCCCGATGAGCCCCGCCGCGCAGACGGCCAGCATCCCGCCGAGGAACACCCGGCGCGGGCCGATCCGGTCGGCCAGCCGCCCCAGGCAGGGCTGGCCGACCGCACTGGAGAGGTAGAGCGCGGAGACGAGCCAGGCGGTCTCCGCGGCACCGACGTGGAAATCCTGGCCGATGGCCACCAACGACGTGGCGATCATCGTCGAATTGACGGGGTTGAGCAGCGAGCCGAGCAGCAGCGGCGTCATCAGTCGGGCGCCGAAGGCCCGCTCGTCGGGACGCGCGGGCCCGTCGGAGCGGCCCGGCGCGGCCGCCGAGCGGGCGCCGGCCCCTTCCCCGGCGGCGGAGTCGCTCATGGCTGCGTCAGCCGGCGTATCAGCCCGGTCGCCTCGGTCAGGGTCTGCTGCTCCTCGGGGGTCAGCCGGTCGGCGATGGCCACGGCGAGCCAGTTGTGCTTGGCCCGGCGCACCGCGTCGATCAGCCGGCGGCCCTCCTCGGTGAGCGAGAAGACCACCTGGCGGCCGTCCGTCGGATGCGGGCTGCGGGCGAGGATCCCCCGCTCCTCCAGCGCGCCGACGGTCAGCCGCATCGACTGCGGCCGGACCAGCTCGGCGCGGGCCAGCGCCGCGATCGTGGCCGGACCGTCGGTCTCGATCCGGGAGAGCACCGCCCGCTGGGACGGGGTGAACTCGCCGTCCGACGACGCGATCCGCAGATGTCGCATCAGCTGGGAGAGAGTCGCCCGCAGGTCCGTCGCGAGCCGTTCCTGTTCCTTGTCCGGCATGCCTCCACCGTAAGAGGTCGACAGGTAAACTTGCAAGATTGCCTGTCAAAATCGACGATCCGCCGCGGACGCGCCACGCTGGAGATGGTCTTGCCAGCGCCCATGGCGGGGCCTACGGTCACCTCCACACGCGTAGATCCCGCGTGGGCTGCAGGCTGACTTAGGACAAGGGAGCAGCTCATGGCCGATGTTGTCCGTGCCGCACTGGTCCAGGCGACCTGGACCGGCGACACCGAATCGATGATCGCGAAGCACGAGGAACACGCCAGGGCGGCGGCCGCGCAGGGCGCGAAGGTGATCGGCTTCCAGGAGGTCTTCAACGCTCCGTACTTCTGCCAGGTCCAGGAACCGGAGCACTACCGCTGGGCCGAGCCGGTGCCCGACGGCCCGACCGTACGGCGCATGCGGGACCTCGCCCGCGAAACCGGCATGGTCATCGTCGTCCCGGTCTTCGAGGTCGAACAGTCCGGCTTCTACTACAACACCGCGGCCGTCATCGACGCCGACGGCACGTTCCTGGGCAGCTACCGCAAGCACCACATCCCGCAGGTCAAGGGCTTCTGGGAGAAGTACTACTTCAAACCGGGCAACGCCGGCTGGCCGGTCTTCGACACCGCCGTGGGCAAGGTCGGCGTCTACATCTGCTACGACCGCCACTTCCCGGAGGGCTGGCGGCAGTTGGGCCTGAACGGCGCCCAGCTGGTCTACAACCCCTCCGCCACCTCCCGCGGCCTGTCCGCCTACCTGTGGAAGCTGGAGCAGCCCGCCGCGGCCGTCGCCAACGAGTACTTCGTCGCGGCGATCAACCGGGTCGGCGTCGAGGAGTACGGCGACAACGACTTCTACGGCACCAGCTACTTCGTCGACCCCCGCGGCCGGTTCGTCGGCGAGGTCGCCAGCGACTCCAAGGAGGAACTGGTCGTCCGCGACCTGGACTTCGCCCTGATCGACGAGGTCCGCCAGCAGTGGGCGTTCTACCGCGACCGCCGCCCCGACGCGTACGAGGGGCTGGTGCAGCCGTGACCCACCACCCCCATGACGCGGCGGAGCTGCACGCCCGCCACCGGGCCGTGCTGCCCTCCTGGCTCAGCCTCTACTACGAGCGGCCCCTCGAGCTCACCCACGGCGAGGGCCGGTACGTCTGGGACGCCGAGGGCAACCGCTACCTCGACTTCTTCGGCGGCATCCTCACCACCATGACGGCCCATGCGCTGCCCGAGGTCACCAAGGCCGTCAGCGAACAGGCCGGCCGCATCATCCACACCTCGACGCTCTACCTCTCCCGGCCGATGATCGAGCTGGCGGAGCGGATCGCGGCGCTCTCCGGCATCCCCGACGCCCGGGTCTTCTTCACCACCTCGGGAACCGAGGCCAACGACGCCGCCCTCCTGCTGGCCACCAACCACCGCCGCTCCAACCAGATCCTGGCGATGCGCAACAGCTACCACGGCCGGTCCTTCTCGACCGTCGGCGTCACCGGGAACACCAGCTGGTCACCGACCAGCCTCTCGCCCCTCCAGACGCTCTACGTCCACGGCGGGGTGCGCAGCCGCGGCCCGTACGCCGGCCTGGACGACCGGGCGTACATCGCGGCCTGCGTCGCCGACCTGGAGGACATGCTCCAGCAGACGGCCGGCGGCGTCGCCGCGCTGATCGCCGAACCGGTCCAGGGCGTCGGCGGCTTCACCCTGCCGCCGGACGGCCTCTACGCCGCCTTCCGCGAGGTCCTGGACCGGCACGGCATCCTCTGGATCAGCGACGAGGTGCAGACCGGCTGGGGCCGCACCGGCGACCACTTCTGGGGCTGGCAGGCCCACGCGGACAACGGCCCGCCGGACCTGCTCACGTTCGCCAAGGGCATCGGCAACGGCATGTCCATCGGCGGAGTGGTGGCCCGCGCCGAGGTCATGAACGCGCTGCCCGCCAACTCCATCTCCACCTTCGGCGGCAGCCCCGTCACGATGGCCGCCGGCCTGGCCAACCTCACCTACCTCCTCGAACACGACCTTCAGGGCAACGCCCGACGGGTCGGCGGCCTACTCATCGAGCGCCTACGGGCGGTCGCGGCCGGCCTCGACGTGGTACGCGAGGTACGCGGCCGGGGCCTCATGATCGGCATCGAACTGGTCCGCCCCGGCACGGACGTCCCCTCCCCGGAAGCCGCCACCCAGGTCCTGGAGGCCGCCCGCGAACGCGGCCTCCTCATCGGCAAGGGCGGCCAGGGCGGCGCGGCGCTACGGATCGCTCCACCGATGACGCTGACGGTGGCCGAGGCGGAGGAAGGAGCGGAAGCCCTCGCGGCGGCGCTACGGGCTGTTTGATTCCCACGTACCTGGCCGTCCCGCCGTCGGGGTTGCTCGCCGTTGCGCTTTGCGGCGCCCCCGTACGCACCTGTCTTTCCCGCCGCGGGCTTGTTCGCCGTTGCGCCTGCGGCGGGCTGGGTGGGTGTCGGGTGCGGTGACGGGCCTCCGGGGCCGGTGTTTGGGACTGCTGTCGCTTTACGTCCCAAACACCGGCCCCTCCGGCCCGTCCCCTCCCGTTGGGG
>NZ_JBIDAJ010000034.1:0-84534 GCF_043202395.1 Streptomyces sp. NPDC048197 | reverse complement strand
AGAAGGGCGTCCAGGTTTGTCGTCACACACGAGCCAACGGGCGCCCTTCGCCATGGTCGCGGCCAGCATGAACATAGGACTCATTCATCTAGGGGGAGGCTCAGCACGACGATCGGTTGCTCCAAGGGGCCCTGGCAGGCCTAGCCAGGCACCGGCACTCAGCCCCGCAGTTCCGTCAGGAACTCGACCAGGGCGGCGTTCACTTCCTCGGGCCGCTCCTGCTGGGTCCAGTGGCCGCAGCCCGGCAGCACGATCGGCTCCCGGCGCAGGTTGGGCATCAACTCCGGGAGCTTGGCGATGAGTTCGAGCGTCCCGGGGAACGCCGGGACCAAGTCGCGGTCGCCGTACAGGTACAGCGCGGGCGGACTGACGACCGCGCCGTGCCAGGCGGCGGTCAGCTCCCAGTTGCGGTCCAGGTTGCGGTACCAGTTCAGGGCGCCGGTGAAGCCCTTGGCGTAGTTCTTGGTGAGCTCGTCCAGATCTTGTTCGGTGAGCCAGTCCGGCAGTACCTCGGGGTCGGTCATGTCCGCCAGCCAGCCCTGCGCCGGGTCGGTCACCAATGCCTGATCCGGGCGGCCGGCGCCGGGGGCGTCACCGGAGGCGGAGTAGAACAGCTTGCGCAGGGCGGTGCGGGTATCCCGGGCGAACTCGGCGTCGGCGACCCCGGGCTGGTTGAAGTAGTTCCAGTAGAAGCGTCCGCCGAACCGCTCCTGCATGGCCTTGAGCGGCGGGTGCTCTCCGCGGAAGGGTGGCGGCACGCTCAGTCCCGCCACCCCGCGCACCACGTCGGGCCGCAGCAGCGCCGTGTGCCAGGCAACCGGTGCGCCCCAGTCGTGCCCGACGACGAATGCCTGCTTCTCGCCCAGGGCGTGGATCAGTCCGATCACGTCCCCGACGAGGTGGAGGATGCTGTACGCGTCCACGTCCTCCGGATGGTCACTGCGGCCGTATCCGCGCTGATCGGGGGCGACCACACGGAACCCGGCGGCGGCCAGCGGGGCGAACTGATGGCGCCAGGAGTGCCAGGACTCGGGGAAGCCGTGCAGCAGCACGACGAGCGGCCCGGTGCCCTCCTCCGCGATGTGCAGCCGGATACCGTTCACGTCGATCATGCGGTGCTCAACCATGGGCGAACCTCACCTAGTGCGATGTAAGTAGTGGTGAACGAGCTGTAAACCCGTGCCGTCGGGCCCGGAAGAGCCGCGCCCGCCGTGCATTCTCCCCTTCTTCGTCAGCGTGCCCCGCTCGCCGACGTGATCGGCTCACGCCGGCGGCTGATGGCCTACTTCGGCGCCTACCGACCGGTGCGTCCGGAGGCACAGGCGTCTTGCGGAGGCCCAACGTCACCCCGACCCCCTCGCGGTGAAGATCTGGGAAGCGGCGCCCGGTTTGCCCACCGTTCGCCGCATCGAGGCAACACCAAGGAAGGAGATGGCCGGAACGGATGCCAACGGACCAGGTGCACGCGGCGGGAAGTCGTGAGGACCGTGCACGTCCTACCGCTTTGCGGAGCAGGCCACCGGCTGGCCTGCTGCTCCCTTCCGTTGGTCCAGAACGTGGCCGTTGTGTTCCATCAGGAGACAGTGCGCCACGCCCTGGTGAGTGGGCACGACCTTGAGGCGTGGAGCGTGCCCACCGTCCTCCTCCGTGCTCCATTTGGCTCCACTCACCTCCGCCGGCACGCTCACCGCGCCGTTGAGGCCATCGACGTAGTCGTGCCTGACGGACTCCAGGTTGCCTCCTTCAGTCCAGGCTTTGTACGTCACCTCGGAACTCTTGGCACTGTCGGCGCTCTCGGCACCGCAGGCCGTCAGGAGTCCACAGGCAACCACCAGTCCCGCCGTCATGGTGAGGAGCTTGGTAGTCGCTGGTATGGGGAATGAAGGCATGACTTGGTCTCTTTTTCGGTGAGTTCACTTCAATGCGGGTCGGGGAAGGATCGGTCGCCGAAGAGGATTCGGCTTGCCGCAGCCCGGCCGAACGGCGTACGGACAAGGTTGAATGCCACTGCCGCTGTGGTGGGCGTCCGCACATGGGACCATGCCCGGCGCAGCGTGAGCCGTCCGCGGAAGTGGGGGCGGAGTGCGGCTCCGTCGTAGTGGGTCATCGCGTCCGCATTCCCGGTGCGCAGTGCGTCGTTGAGGACCTCGACTGCGAGTTTGGACTGCCGGAGGCACGGGTCCAGGCCGCCGGCGGTGAGTGGGGAGACCGCGCCTGCTGCATCCCCCACGAGAAGCCCGTCGGTGCAGCTGATCCGGCGCAGCAGGCCGCCGACCGGTATGAGGCCTGCGCGCCGCTCCACCGTTCCGTGACGTTCGACGCCGGTCAGTCCGGGCGCTGAGGCGCTGAACCGCTCCATGGCTCGACGAAGACCGTCGGGATAGCGGTTGGCGTAGCCTGCGACTCCGACATGGGCGTGTTGCCCGTCGTTCACTACCCATGCCAGGTAGCCGGGGGCAAGTGAGGGGTCGAGTACGCAGTGGAATGTCGGTGGCTGGTCGCTTCCGGGTAGTTCGAAGACCTCTTCGGCGCCGACGATCAGGTGGTGGTTGCGGTCGAGCGCGAGGTCGCGGGCGACTCGTGAGCGGGCCCCGTCAGCGCCGACAACGAAGCGGGCCCGAACCGTGCTCGGCCCGTGGCGACCGGCCAGGTGGAAGAGGTTGCCCTGTCGGCCGGCGTAGCGCGTGCCCAGTGCCATCCGTACGCCGGCGTCGACCGCGGTGGCGGCGGACGCTTCGTAGAGCGGCGCCATGTCGCCCACCCGGTACTCATCGCGGGGGCTGGTGAGGCTGACCGGCCGGCGCAGGTCAGGAGGGTAGAGGACCACGCGTCGGATCGGTGGTCCGAGGTGGTCAGGGGACAGCGGGAAGTCGTCGAGTGTCTTCCGCACGAAGATTCCGGTGGTGCGGATCGCACCGGCAAGACTGGTTCGGCGTTCGACCAGAAGCACGTCGTGGCCTTGGCGGGCCAGGAGTGTGGCGGTGTTCAGTCCGGCCAGTCCAGCTCCGACCACCAGGACATCGGCCCGGTCTGTTTTTCCGATCCGATAGGAGAGGCGTGCTGTTGTCATGTCTGCCGGCCTCCTTGTGAAGTCCGTCATCGGTACGTTCGGCGCGCGGCAGGCGCCGACCGGCGGCAGGCAGTACGGCGACGGCCCGGGCCGGAAAGGTGACGGTCCGCGCGGCCGCGAGGGTGAGGTATGCGGAGCGTCGTCGTCAGGTCGTCACTCGGGGGCTTGCCAAAGATCAGGCGGAGCGGGTCGGGCAGCAGGGACGGTCGAGGGCGCACCTGGTGAGGGTGTGCGGGCGGCCGGCCACCGCGGCTACGGTCACCGCGGCGGGGATCCAACTGGGGCGGATGCTCCGGATTCGTGCGCGGCCTTGACCCCATCACTGGGGTCCTCGGGCTCGTAGTGCAACAGGTCTCCGGGCTGGCACTCCAGCACTTCGCACAGCGCGGCGAGCGTGGTGAAGCGCACCGCCTTGGCACGGCCGTTCTTGAGCACCGCCAGGTTGGCGGGTGTGATCCCCACCCGGTCCGCCAGTTCGCCCACGGACATCTTCCGCTTGGCCAGCATCACATCGATGTCGACGACGATCGGCATCAGATCACCTCGGCCAGCTCGGCCCCCAGCTGCGACGCCTCGACGTCGCGTACGACGGCCTGCGCGAGCAGCATCCGCAGCACGAGCACGATGAGCGCGACCCCGAAGACCGCCAGGGAAACCCCACCCAACAGGGCCACCACGCCCAGGGACACGATCTGACCCGACGCCAGGACCGCCCCGAGCGCGAGCACCAGGAGGGCGGCCGCCACGAACGCGCCGATCACGCGGTGGACGTAGCGGAATGCGGCGTGGGAGAACACGGTTCCGCGTTGCATCATCGTCACCAGCCGCCACACGGAGACCAGGACGACCTGGACCGTCACGACGCCCAGGCACATGATCACGAGGGCCGGAGTGCGACTGCCCGCAAGGAAGCTCTCCTTCATGGCGCCCGTCAGCATCGCCACCATCACCGCCTGGGCGCACACCGATCCGGCGTGCAGCGCCACCATCACGACGCGCAGCGCGAGCACTGTCAGCTTTCCCAACGCCACTCCCCTCATCGATTTACGATGGAAATCTATTGATTATCGATAGGAACGGCAAGTCGGGTCCGCCGGCGGGATCGGCGTGCCCGGGTTGACCAGGCCGCGGGGCGGGCGCGACCCGGACGACTCCCAGCCGCCACCCCACGTTTCCGTGACCGATGTCGGCGGGCACCATGCCCAGCGCCAGCAGCCCCCCTCCGGCCAGGGCCAGGCCGGAGGGGGGCCACGATGCGGAAGCCGTACCGGGCGGCGAGCCGGCTCGCGGCAGGCGTCACAACAAGTCGGGTGCACTCTCCTGGGCGGGTTCCTTGGATGCCGGGTGATCTGGACCTCCGGCCGGGGCGGCGGCACGCAGCGCCGCTTCGACCCGGCGGTTGCTGGTCATGGATGCCGTGACGGCCGTCATCGCCAGGAGGAGGACGGCGGCTGCGTAGAGCGGGGTGCGGATGTCGTAGGTGGTGGCCAGCCAGCCGCCGAGGAAGGCCCCGATGGGGGCGGCGCACATGGCCAGCATGCGGGAGGTGGAGGCGACCCGGCCCATGAGGTGGGCCGGGACGATCGCCTGCCGGAGGGAGGGGCCGAGCACCATCGTGGCGCCCATGCCTGCCCCGCAGACGGCGAGCGCCAGCCCGGCCACGTACGGGTTCGGGGCAGCGGCCAGGCCCAGAATGGCAAGCCCTTCGACGGCGGCCGTGCAGGTCAGTGCGGTGCCGGTGCCGAGCCGTCGGCCAAGGTAGGAGGCGATGCCTGCACCGAGCAGACCGCCGGTGGCCTCCGCCGTGAGGAGGAGGCCGAAGCCGTAGGTGTCGATGCCGAGGCGGTCGTGCGCGAAGAGGGCGAGGACGGTCTCCACAGCGAGGAACGCGACGTTCCCGACCGCCGGGCGTAGCGCGAGCCCGAGCAGCAACCGGTCCCGGAAGACGTACGAGGCTCCGGCCCGCGCCTGCCGAAGCAGCGACTCGCGGACCTCCGGCACGGGCCGGGGTATCGCGGGAAGCGACCGTACGAGCAGTGCGGAGAGCATGAACGACACCGTGTCGGCGAGCAGCGGAACCGCCCGCCCGAGCGCGAGCAGCGCACTGCCCGCAGGCGGCCCCGCGAAGCCGGACATGGCGGTCTGGGCGCCGCGCAAGCGCGAGTTGGCTCGCTCCAGGAGTGCGGGCTCGCGGCCGAGCAGATCCGGCAGATAGGCCGTGGCGGCCGTGTCGAAGAAGAGCCCGCCGAGGCCGAGCAGGAAGGCGACGACCGCGAGCAGCGGAATGCTCAGCACGTCGAGCGCGGCCGCTGCCGCCGGTACCGCGAGCAGCACCGCACGCGCCGCGTCCATGACCCACATCGTGCGCCGACGGTCCCAGCGGTCCACCAGCGCACCGCCGAGCACCCCGAAGAGCACCCACGGCAGCGTCCCGGCGGCCGTGACGACGGCGAGCGCCATCGGATCCCGCGTCAACGTCAACCCGATCAGCGGCAGCGCGGCCTGCATCACCCCGTCACCGAGCGAGGAGATCGTCTGAGCGGTCCACAGTCGACCGAACCCGGCCGGCAACTTCCCAACGTTAGAGGTCACTTGGCGCCCCCTTCGGCCTGCTCGCCGGCTGCCGGGTGGAACAGTGCGAAGACGAGTGACGCGTCCGGCAGCGACGGATCGGACAGCTCCCGGTACTCGTCCGCCAGCGCCTCCAGCCGCGCCCCCAGCTGCGCGAACTGCTCCTCCGTGAGCCGCAGATGCGCCATCCGTACGTGCCGCTCGCCATCCGCCGGCGATGCCTCCAGGTCCGCCACCGCATGCCGCATCAGCACATCGGGCTGCCCCGCCCCGGGGTCCGGCAGCTCGATCGACCGTGCGGCCATCGCGTAGTACCGCTCGGTGACCCCCCGCACCTTCCGTGTCCGCACCACCTTCACCAGGCCGGCCCGCTCCAGCAGCCGCACGTGATAGCTGGAACTCCCCTTCGCAAGGCCAACCCGCTCGGCGATCTGCGTAATCGTCGCCGGCTCGAAGCGGAGCACGGCCATGATCCGGTGACGCGTGAGATTGGAGACGGCGCGCAGCTGCTCCTCAGTGGTGACGTGAAACGTCTCGGGAAGATCATCTGTAGGCATGCGAGCAATGGTCAACGATTCTTGACCATTGAGCAAGGGGTTTTCCCGCGGACGTCCAGAAGCTGCTGTCCGGCGCGCCACTCGGCGCGAGGGTGGTCACCGCGTCGTGGCCCGTGCCGGGCCCCCCATCCTGGCCCGAGCCTGCCCGGAACCGAGCGGCCCGGCGAGCGAGTGAGTACGCCCAACAACTCCCCTTGCTGGAACCGGCCTTCGAGGAACATGCAGGGGCCATGCGGCCCTCCGTGTTCCGGCCCCCAGCGGGCCTTCACATCCTGAGATGGATGGATGAGCACGCTGCACGCTCCCTAAGCACCCCTCGCAGCAGCCCGAGATCTTTACGGACTGTCGCCAGAGCGGTCTGGCCCGAGGAAATCAGGCAGGCGGCGCGCCGCCGCGCCATGCTCAACTGCCCGGCGCCTTCCGCTGCGTCCGCCAGATCAGCGACCCCGCAGACGGCTACAACTCACCTGAAAGTACAGGGAGTTCAGCAGTTCCTCAGCAACGTCCGAGCAGCGGTATGACACCCCCCGGAAGGCTCCTCACGAACAAAGAGGCTACAAGATCGCCTGTCGGAGCGGACTGCCAAAGATGGCCCGGGCGTCATCACCAGATATGACAGTGGCGCCGGGCCGCGGGTGGCCGGCCGTGCCGGATGGCCGCCGAGCGGTGGCGGGCAGGGGTGGGGCGTGGTCCGCTGGCCTCATGCGCGTGCGGACCGGCAAGGCTGTGTCCGCCTTCTAAGTGACCTGCGAGCGGGAAAGAGCAGACACCCATGGCTACCGAATCCACCTCCAGCAGTCAGCATCAGAACGTGCGGCCCGAAGAGGCAGTCGAGCTCCTCACGCACCTCCCCGACTTGGAGCAGGCGCTCGCCTTCTACCACCAGCACCTGGCGCCCCCGACCGCGATCGACCTCTCCGTGGCGGAGAACGTCCTCGTCTACCAGGACTCCATGCAGAAGCTGGTGTTCGATTACACCCGTCTGCTGCCCGAGCAGTACATCAACTATTTCTCCCCCTACGGCACACCGGCCCTCCGCAGGCAGGTGGCCAAGCTTCTGACCAGGGCGTTCGGCGCCACGGTGGCTGCGGACGATGTCTTCGGTACGGCGGGTGTCGCCTCGGCGCTGGAGTGCCTGGCCTTTGCCCTCAAGGACAAGCCGAGAGGCTCGGAGTCCGGGCCCCCGCCGCTGGTCGACGGGGACGCGGTGCTGCTGCCCGCACCGTTCTGGCAGGGGTTCAGCTGGTCCTTCGAACAGCGGCCCAAACTGACCTGTGTCCCGGTGAACCTTCCCACTTCGGGCCCCAAGCGCTTCCAGCTCACCCTCGACCTGATCAAGGACCAGTACGAGGCGACGCGAAAGCGGACCGGCAAGGCGCCGCGGCTGCTGGTCCTCACCAACCCGCACAACCCCTTGGGCGTGAACTACCCCAAGGAGCTGCTGGAGCAGATCTACGCCTGGGCACTCGACCACACGGACATGCACATCGTTTCCGACGAGATCTACTGCCACTCCCAACTGCCCAAGATCACAGTGCCGTTCACCAGCGCCGTTGCACTGAGCGCCTACGCGAAGTCTCCGGAGCGGGTGCACGTCGTCTGGGGCTTCGCCAAGGACTTCGGGCTCTCCGGTCTCCGCACCGGTTTCCTCGTCTCCAAGTACGGGCCGGTGCAGCGCGCCATGCTCGGAACGCACGACGTGGCGGAGAAGCGCCACCCGATGTCCTGGTTCACTCCGTTCGACTCCCTGAAGCACTTCGTCATCGGCGCGGTCCTGACCACCACCGTCAACGGCAGCTCGGAGCTGTACACGACCTATGCGATGAAGCGCTACCCCGGGCTCCTTGACGCCAGCTTCACCAAGGTCAAGGCCCGGCTGGACGCGAACAAGATCCCGTACGTCCACGAGCCCCAGAGCAACGCCGCACAGTTCTTCTGGCTCGACCTCACCAGTTGGCTGGGCAAGCGCCCGCCGAAGAGCGGCGACGAGGTCAGTGAAGTGCTGCCCCTCAAGGCTCACGACCTGGACCCCAACGAGGTCTTCCTCTTCCACTACCTCGCCGGCCCCGCCGCCGAAGTCACCCTTCTCCCCGGAGGCGTGATGTCCTGCCCCGCCCCTGGCTTCTTCCGCCTCTGCTACACCGCCCGCCAGCCCGACGAGGTCTGCACGGCCGTCGACCGGGTGGCCAAGGCACTGGGCAGACTGGGAAACAAGGGATAGCCCGGCAATCCGCGTCCGAGCGCCCCTGAAGCGAACCGTCGACCGGCCCGCCGACGTCCCACCGGTCCGCGGCCACCTCGACTACGTCCCGGCCATGTCCCGCTACGCCCCAGCCATGTCATCCACCGGCAACACCACGGCACGGCGCCGCTGGCTACAACGTCGCCCTGGCCCTCGAAATCGTGCCCAGGGGCGGTACGAAGGGCTGCCTAGGGTCCGTCTTCCAACGGATCACGCCCAGGCGCCGGGCCGAAGACTGCCGGGTCCACATAATCGGGCCCAGGCACGCCCTTGCGTCGCATCGCAATCCCGGTCAGCGCCTCGAAGATGGCCCGGCGGGCGTTCATCGTCGTGGTGTAGCCGGGATCGAGGTGAGGCGCGACTTCGACGATATCCATGCCCACGACCGGCGTCTCGTGACAGATCCGGCGGATGGCCGGCAACAGTTCGCGGTTGGTCAGACCGGGCGGCTCCGGCGTGCCGGTACCGGGCGCGAAGGCAGGGTCCAGCACGTCGATGTCCAGCGACACGAACAAGTATTCCGGCCCGTCCAGTGCCTCTTCGATGGCGTCTTGAAGGACTACGTGGAATCCGCGGCGGTCGATCTCAGCCATGAAGTGCGTGCGCAAGCCGTGGTCACGCATCCAGCCGAACAGTTCGGCGTCGGGTGCGATTGCACTGCGCAGGCCGATCTGGATGAAGTTGCGTCCGGGGATATGTTCGTCCTCGATCAACCGGCGGATCGGTGTCGCGTGCGAGGCGAGATGACCGAGCAGGTCGTGGGAGCAATCCGGATGCGCATCGAAGTGGAGGACCCCGACCTTGCCTGCCCCATGCACATCCGCCACGGCCGCGACATCCGGCCACAGGATCGAGTGGTCCCCGCCGAGCACGATAGGGATTGCGCCGGTCCCGGCGATCTCTCGGACGAGAGTACGGATCGGTTCCATGGAATTGTCGATACTGAAGGGGTCGACCGCGGCATCGCCGTAGTCGACCACCGTCAATTCCTCGAACGGCTTGATGCGTGTGCTGGGATTGACCAGCATCTGCGGTGTGTGGGGCAGGATCCGCTCGTCAGAGCGGATGGCGCGCGGCCCGTAAGCCGCCCCCCGGTGTCCGGTGGACATGTCCACCGGCGCTCCCAGGACCGCCACATCGACATGACCGGCACGCAGATCGTCCGGGTTGAGGCACAGCGGCAGCCCGAAGATCGTGGCGATCCCGGCGTAGGCCGGTACGAATGCGTATCTCTGCACATTGATCGGTCCGGGCTCGCGCCGCGGGTCGGACGAACGGTCGACTTCCCACTTCCAGGCGTCCGGCGGTACACCTTCCACATCCAGCCCCTCTCGGCCTCACCCGGATAGTCGCCCGGTGGAGCAGGCACCCCGCTGGCGCCCGCAGCATCACTCAATCCGACCGGCCGTCATGACGATGGGTACGCCGACGCAACAGGCGGCAGCAGTCAGCCATTCGGACCGGTGATCACGACACGCGCAGCCGGGATGGACAGGACTATGGAAACGAAGGCCGAACTGAGCGCATTGAACACCCCACCGACTTTTTTCAGCCGGTGTCGGCGGCGTGCTGGTGAGCGCGAACGAGGGTGGAGTCGATCTGTACCAGCACCAGTCCATGTCATCGGCCGCATCGGCGCGGGCCTGGATCTGCTACGGAGAGCGGGTGAACACGCCGTCCAGGGCGTAACGGCGGAAAAGTGATCTTTGCAGACGGACCCTAGTGCCGTGCCCGCTTGGTTCGCCCGGCTGGACGATCAAGGCCATGGTGAGGAGCGGTTGGCCTTCCTACTCGGGTGCCTTGCCCGCTATGGACCTCAACGCGTTCGCGTCGCCGGCACGGCACATACTTCGCCCCCACCGACTGCGGGTGCCATGGCGGCACAGGTTCGCCGGATTGGCCAGGCGACGGCTTTGAGAGGGGGGAGGGACATCGGAACGAGGACCGGTGCTAAAAGATGGTTGCATGTGGGTTCAGCGAGTGATCGAACTGACCGGGTGGGAGCCGCTCGGGATCTCCGTCGACTGGGCGGCGATCGAAGCAGAACTGGGAGTTCCGCTGCCGGCTGACTACAAGGAGCTCTACGAGGCGTTCGGCGGCGGCGTCTTCAGTGATTCCGTCTACTTTCTGGGGCGCGACGAGGGCATCTCGTTCGACCTCCTGAGACAGTGGCGGGTCTCCCTGTCCGTCGACCAGGACAACACGTCCAAAGACCTCTCCGCCGCCGATCCCTACGCAACCTACGTGCCGGGCGGCAAGGGACTGGTTGAGTGGGGCTCCACCGAATGGGCCGACGAATACTGCTGGCTCATCGATGCCAACCAGCCGGGCGATTACCCCATCCTCGCGCGGTCCCACGACGTCGGCGGATGGCACCGGTACGACATCTCCACCTCCGAATTCCTCTACCGCATCCTCGCCGATGCCGATTTCCAACCCTTCGGGATCGCGCAGTACCACCTCGGCACGACGTTCACCCCCGGCTCCGGCGACCCCATGGACGTCCGGCCGCTGTGACAAGCGGCTGGCCGTCCCCCGTCCTTCGACACGACAGCGCCGTCGGTTCCCATCAAGGCCCGTGCGCCAGGCAATCACCAACTTCCTCCGAAACGGTCACCAAGCACTGCCCCTACAGATCAACGAAGCCGACACACGCGTGCGCCGATGCCGGTTGCGTGATCTTGGGCTTCACTGAGGCGATACGCCCACGCCGGTTCGCGCCGAGCGTGGTGGCCCCTGCCCTGATTGCTGCTGTCTCCAACAACAACCGATGTCGATTGGTCGCCAACCATGTGGACCGAAGTGGTCACTGCCCTGCCCGCCACGACCGCCTTCCAGGCTCCTGCATCGGAGTCGTCGCTGCTCCGCTGCGCCACGGTCCTCGGTCATCCCATGCCCGCTGACCTCGCTGCCCTACTCCGCGAGAGCAACGGCATCGAAGGTGAGTACGGCGCCGAGCTCATCTGGTCTGCCGAGCGCATCGTCTCCGAGAACCAGAGTCTCCGCCAGGACAGTGAGCTCGCCACCCTGTACATGCCGTTCGACCCACTGCTTTTCTTCGCGGACGCGGGGAACGGAGACTTGTTCGCGCTCCTCGCCAAGATCGACCGGCCGGATGTCTTCGTCTGGAACCACGAGGACGACAGCCGCACCTGGGTGGCGCCGAGTCTGGGCAAGTACCTCGAATGGTGGCTGACAGGGCAGATCGAGCTCTAAGGACCGCTAACAGAATGGACAGCTCTCCGATCCGCGCGCGGTAAGGCAAGGCGAGCGCGGAAGAAGATCACTACTCTGCATGGGTGCTCTCCTACGACGAGTTGACTTCACCAGAGCGTGAGCTGTGGGATGCGTTTCCCGAGGGACGCTGCGTGGACCTGTGCACGGGTGTGCCTGAGGAAGACCGGGTGGCCGAAGGTGGACAGTGGGGCCCCGAGCGGACGGTTCGGGCCGCCGTGATCGTGGCGCTCCTCCAGGGCGCGAACACCGCGCAGCCGGGCGCTGTCGCGTGCCTGAGGCTCGCCGGGGCGCGGATATCCGGGCACGTCAACCTGGCTGGCGCGCACATCGCTCACGCTCTCTGGCTTGAGGACTGCTGGTTCGAGGAGGGCGTGGACCTCTCCGGAGCGTCGACCCAGTCGATTGCGATCGTGGGCAGCCGAGTACCGGGCGTGGAAGCCGGCTTGATCCGTATCGAGGGACGCATCGACCTGCGGCGCTCTCGCCTGGAAAGCGGCTCCGCCTCGCCCTTCCACCGAAGGGTCACCGCCTTGTCGCTCATCAACGCCCACGTGAGCGGCGCCGTGAACCTCAACGGCGCCGAAATCATCGCACCCGAGGAATGGGCAGTGTCCGCCGGCGGACTGGTCGCCGAGGGCGGCGTCTACTGCCAGGACGGATTTGTCGCGCACGGTGAAGTCCGTCTCATGGGAGCACAGCTGCCAGGCGGACTGCACATGCGGGGCGCACGCCTGGTGGGTTCCGGCCAGCGCGGGGTGGCGATCGCCCTGGATAACACCGTGGCCTCGACCCTCAACTTCTCCGGCGGGTTCATCGCGAACGGAACCATACGGCTGCGGGGTGCCCGGATCTCGGACAACCTGACCTTTGAAGGAGCCGTCCTGAACGGGCCGCCTGGCGGCCACGGCCCGTCATTGGTCGCCTTGCTGATGCAGGCCGTCGACTTCGACTTCACCCTTGCCCGGCCACCGTCCGGCGCCGTGGACCTGCGGGGCGCACAGGTCTCCTTCCTTCACGATAACGGCCACAGTTGGCCGGACGTGGTGGAGTTGGACGGCTTCGTCTACGGCTCCATCAAGGTGGACGAGGCTGGCGAGCGGCGAGAGGCAGTAGGGCGCCAGGACTCCGTGGCCCGCCGTCTGGCGTGGATTCGACGCAGCCCGGGCTACAGCCCCCAGCCCTATGAGCAGTTGGCAAGTTGGTATCGGAAGGCGGGCCACGACGACGACGCCCGGCGCGTACTCCTGGCCAAACAGCGCCATCGGCGACAAACTCTGTCCCCGGCCGCGCGTGGGTGGGGGCACCTGCTGGATGCGACCGTCGGTTATGGCTACCGCCCCTGGCTGGCCGGCGTCTGGCTCCTCGCGCTGACCTTGCTGGGCACGCTGTCCTTCGGCACGCACTCCCCCAACCCCGTCCAACGAGGACAAGGCTCCCCGTTTCAGCCCCTCGTCTACACACTCGACCTGCTGATCCCCATCGGCGGTCTGGGTCAGCGCACGGCTTGGTACTGGTCGAACGGCGGCCTCCAGTGGCTGGCCTACCTACTGATCGCCTTCGGCTGGGTGCTGACGACCGCCGTCATCGCGGGTGTCACCCGCACCCTGCAGAAAAACTAGCGGTCGACAGCTGAGCTCAGGCGTCGCCAGCAGATCAGCGCGCATCCGAGGGTGAGGAACGCTTCGTGGATGTCGTCGCGTTTCCCCCAGCTGATCCGCAGCGGGCGGAACCAGTGCAGGTGGGCGAACGCACGCTCCGCGACCCAGCGTTGGTTGCCCAGGCCAGAGCCGTGCTCGGTACTGCGGCGGGCGATCAGCGGTTTCACGCCGAGAGACCAGACCAGGCGGCGGTACTTGTCGTGGTCGTGGCCACGGTCGCCCAGCACCACGTCCGGCCGGCTCCGGAGAAGTCCAGGGCGTTCGCGCTGCGGAGCTTGGCGAGGAGGACCTCGTGAAGCCGGGGACACACTCCGGCCTCGGTCCACCCTGCAAGGCGGCGCCACCAGGTCATGCCCGAGCCGAAGCCGAGGTCGGGCGGCAAGTGTTCCCAGGCGATTCCGGTGTGCAGGACGAACAGGATGCCCTGGAACACGATCCGGCCCGGATGCCGCTTGCGTCCCGGATGCCGCGGCCGACGCTCGACCTTGGGCAGCAGCGGGTCGATCACCGCCCACAACTCGTAGGCGACTTCCCATGGCTTCGGCCGAGCCACTACGCACCCGCGGATCATCAGTCCCGGAGTGATCCAACCACCTTGGAGTCGACCGACACGAGCCAGTCGATGTCCCCGGGCCGCGTCCACCCTGGCCTGGGTTGCCTGGATCATCCGCTCGGATGTGCCGTCCAAAGCCCATCGCCGGAACCGGGTGTGCAGCGTGGCCCACGGACCGTACCGCTCGGGCACGTCCTGCCAAGCGGCTCCGGTACGGAACTTCCCCCCACACGATCCCATTGAGCACGGTGCGGCCGTCCGACCGCTTCCGACCACGCAAGGACTCGGACAGCAGGGACTGGACGTACTCCCCCTCGGTATACGGCAGTTCATGGCGGTATGCCACTCAACCAAGATTCACAACGCAAGATCATTTGAGGCATCGCCTAGAGCGGAGGGAAGGCGATCACGTTTCCGGGCACCTTTCCGGGCACGCTTCCCCATGTTGCCGTTCGCGGGGACCTCTCCCCACGTTGAGTTCCGTGCGTGACAGTTCTGCGTGACTGCCGTGGAACTGACGCCAGACCAAAATTGCAAGCAGGGTGGAGGAAGAAACGACCTGCGTGGCCAAGCCACCACCGCAGTCACACAGAGATCATCACCACAGCGCATGGACTTTGGGCTGGGCCGGCCGTTCGTAGGGTCGCTGAGGGGCTGTGGCGACCTGGGGGAATTCTTAGTCCACTTGGCCCCAAGCGATGACGGTAAAGCCATCTGTTCCACCTCGTCGTGCTTCCATGCCGTCACGGAGGTGTTGACATGACGGCTGAAGGCAGACAGCAGGACAGCTACCCGCACGCAGGTGCGCCGCGGCGGCGGGTGCTGGCCGCGGCCGCCCTGGCTCCGATGCTGGCCGGGGCACCGTCCCCCGCTCGGGCCCTGCCCACAGGGATGGCCGAGGCGAACGGCCACGGCCTGATCAAGCCAGTGTCCACAGCTCGGTCGCACTGGAAGAGCGTGGCCAAGACGCTGGGCCGGGCAGGCGATATGAAGCGAAAGATGATGTACCACACCGCCTTCCCACGCCGGGACCTGCGGGTGCACTCCCGTCACGTCGCCGTCAAACCGGAGCTCGCCCTCGGCTCGCACGTGTCCTTCGTACGCTACGCCGACAAGAGCACGATGGTGATGGGTGACGTGGTGGTCACCGAGCACGAACTGCAGCCGTTCATCGATGTTCTGCACGAGCACAAGATCGGGCTGACAGCGATCCACAAGCATCTCCTCTCCCAAAGCCCCCATATCTGGTGGATCCATATCCATGCGCATGGTCACCACCCGATGGCTGTGGCCCGCGGTCTCCGCGCAGCGTTCAACCTCACCGGCACCCCGGCCCCGCTGCCGTCGACCCGGCGACAGCGCGTCGACCTGGACACCGAAGGAATCGATGCCGCGCTGGGTGCGAAGGGCTCCGTCGACGACGGCATCTACAAGTGCATCTTCGTCCGCCGCGAGACCATCACCGACGGCAGACTGGTGCTTCCCCCCGGTCTGGGGTCGACCAGTGCGTTCAACTTCCAGCCGCTCGGCGGAGGTCGAGCCGCGATCAGTGGTGACTGCGCCATGATCGCCAAGGAAGTCCAGCACGTTCTGGCGGCCCTGCGGCGTGCCGGGGCCGAGCTCGTTGAGCTGCACAACCACGGTTTGACGGACGAACCTCGCCTGTTCTTCGTCCACTTCTGGGCCGTTGGCGATGGCGTCAGGCTCGCCCGGGCCCTGCGCCCAGCGGTGGACGCAACCAACGTGGTGCCCGCCGGCTGAACACCGTGCAGACAGCAGTCTCGACCTGGCGGAGCGTGCCTGGGGCGGTGTCTTCCGCTGGTGACCTGAGTCGGAGACCGGATGTCGCCTTCGAGTGCCTGGGCGGAGCGGCACACGCCACACTTGAGTTTCTTCTGCGTGAGTGCGGCGAACCAACGCTCCGAGCGTTCGCGGTACAGCTCACACAACCCTGCCTGCTTCCGCTTGCCCGTACGGCACCGTCTGGAGACTCACGCGCTCATCAGGCTTGCGTCCGTCGCCCCGCCGGTGGTCGCGTTGAGCACGTCGGCGTCTCCGGCCGGGCGGCGTTCTGACCGCAGACGCACCGTGGAATGAGCTGGTGCTGTGACCGGATAGGTTAAGTGGGCAGCGCCGCCGCACCAGAGCACGGCCGTTGCTATGCCGGCCAGCGCCTTCGCCGTGTAGCAGCTACCTCAGGCAGGGTCGCCCTGCCGTGTGAGCCACTTGGTCAGCGAACCGACGCCCGATCCTCACCCGGGACGGACGCAGCCCGGTCTTCGGGCTTTGAGACACAGCCGGCGGTGACAGCCAGGGTGCGCAGGACGGTCGTGCCCGCGAGTACGACCGAGGAGACCGGCCGTCCCAGCCATCGCGTCAGATCGCCTCGTAGGTGGGGATCGACCTCGACGGTCACCCGGATGTATCTGTTCTGCAGCGTGGTGACATTGGCGGGCCGGGGTGACGAGACGTCCTGCTCACGCCGCAATGCAGCACGGTAGCTTTCCTTGCGCTGGCTCATACCTCATCCTGACGCTTGATCAGTTCCTCTGCGAAGTCCATGTATGCCGAGCCCTTGGCCTGGACCGGGTTCCCGAAGGACTGGGCGTACAGGTCGAGCCGAGCGATCTGGGTCTCCAGCACCTCAAAACCCCGTTCGGTGAGTGCCTCGCGAGCGTCCGCATCGGGCCCGGTGCGCGTGGCATCGGGTCGGTTGGTGCGATTGAGCAGGACCGCCGTGCGGGCCGGCTCGCTGCGCAGGGACTGCACGTCCGCCATCTCGCCGAGGATGGGCGCCATCCGGTCCAGTTCGATGGGGGCGGGGGTCACGGGCACGATCCACTCGCCCGCGTATCTCATGATGCTGCGGGCGATGCGGGGATGGTCCTCCAGCTGAGGGGCATCGAGCACGACGGCCTGCCGGTTGCCGAGGAAGTCGTTCACGCGACGGTGGACGTCCCCCACCGGCAGCGCGATCACCGGGAACGGGAAACCGTCGGCCAGCTCGCTCCAGCGCAGCGCGGAGGCGGCCGGGTCACCGTCGACGAGCAGCGGTGACAGTCCCGACTCATGAAGGGCGTGGGCCAGCCAGACAGCACTCGTCGTCTTTCCGACGCCCGGCTTGAGGTTCACAAAAGCGCAGCTCAATGGCACAAGATCTGACAGTAAGGGGCACGAGTGCTCATTCTCGGGCGGCGCGAGGACGTGGCTTCGTGGTTCACCCGCAAGCAGGGAGAAACGTCGGACGCCCCGTGGCGGTCGCGGCCGACCGTGTGCACCACCGGTTGCATTGTTGCCGCCGGCTCGGGTTCCCCTCTCCCAGCGCTGGAAGGCGTAGCCGCGCCAGGCGGTCGGACGCCGACCGGATGACCGCACGAGGTGCTCCGGTACGCCGACCGGTCGCTTCCCGGAGGTCCGGGCCGTCGACGCGGCCCTGGACGCCATGCGCGCGGGTGCTGGCCCTCCCATGCCAGCCCGCCCCCGCCAGGCATGTGAAGGAACCCGACTTCGCCAGGCATGTGCATGATCCACCACTGCGCGCGCGGGCTGAGCCACCCGGGGCTGCGGCAACCACGTCCCCGCCGATGCCGGTCGCCGCGCGGGACGCAGCGGCATGCCTTGCCAGCTCCCGAACCCCACGGGGTAAATATGGACCATGACCGGACATTCAGGGCGCTTTCGGCGTTGGTTGAACCGTGCGCCCAGCCGTTCCGATTTCCGGGGCGTCTCCTCCACTGAGAGCGATCCGGACGACCGGCAGGGCGAACACCCTGTGGGGACCGGGGGCTCGCGGGGCCTGCGGGCCTGGTTGACGACGCGCAGCGTCGCCCGGGAGGTCTTCCTGCTCCAGCTGGTGCTCGTGGTTCTGCTCATCGCGGCGGCGGTGCTGGCCATCGTCGTCCAGACGCAGCGGGACATCATGACCGACGCCCGGCACCGGACGCTCGCCGCCGCTGAGTCCTTCGCGAACTCCTGGGGGCTTCAGAACGCGCTGAACAGCGACGATCCGACCGCCAAGCTCCAGCCCCGGGCCGAGGCGGCCCGCAAGGCAGCCGGCGTCGACGCCCTCATCGTGTACAAACTCGATGGGATCACCCTCACCCACAGCGACCCGCGGCAGATCGGCAAACACGTCATCGGCCCCTATGCCGAAGCCGCCCGGGGCAAGCCCTTCACCAGGACCTTCCAGGGCGCCCTGGGCCTCTCCGTGATCTCTGCGGCCCCCGTCAAGGACTCCTCGGGCCGGGTCATCGCCATCGTCTCCGCACCGGTCACGGTGGAGAACGTACAGAAATCGGTGAACCGGCAGCTGCCCCTCTTCCTGGGCACCGCAGTGGGGGCGCTGGCGCTCGCCGGAGGCGGCGCGGGGCTGGTGAGCCGCCGGCTGCGGCGGCAGACCCACGGTCTGGGGCCGACCGAGATGACCCGGATGTACGAGCATCACGATGCGGTCCTCCACGCGGTCCGGGAGGGCGTCCTCATCGTCGGCCGCGGCGGGCGGCTACTGCTGGCCAACGACGAGGCACGGCGGCTCCTGGACCTGCCGCCGGACGCGGAGGGACACCACGTCGGCGACCTGGGCCTGGACACTCGCACCGTCGACCTCCTGACGTCGGACCGGGCCGCCACCGACGAGGTGCACCTGGCCCAGGACCGCCTGCTGGCCCTCAACAAGCGGTCCACCGCCCCTTACGGAGCCCATCACGGGAGCGTGGTGACCCTGCGCGACACCACGGAACTGAGGTGGCTGACCGGGCGTGCCGAGAGGGCGCGGGAGCGATTGCGGCTGCTGTACGACGCCGGGGTACGCATCGGCTCCACACTGAATGTCGAACGCACCGCCGCGGCGCTGGCACAGGTGGCGGTCCCCCGGTTCGCCGACATCGTCGCCGTCAAGCTGCATGACCCGGTCCTGCAGGGCGAGGAGCCCGCCGCGGCCGGTACCAAGCTGCACCGGGCGGCCCTCGCGGGCCTGGCCGCGGACCATCCGCTCCACCCCGCCGGCGAGCTGATGGGGTTCGTCCCGGGCACCCCGGTGGCGGCGGGTGTGGACCAGGGCCGCTCCATGGCCGTACCGGACCTGGCCGGCGCTTCCGAATGGAAGTCCCAGAACCCGGAACGCGCCCGACGCATCCTGGAACACGGGGTGCACTCCTTGATGGTCGTACCGCTGCTCGCCCGGGGCGTAGTGCTGGGAGCGGTGGACTTCTGGCGGTCGGGAAGCTCCCCTCCGTTCGACGACGAGGACCTGTCCTTCGCCGAGGAACTGGCGGGGCGGGCCGCCGTGGGGATCGACAATGCCCGGCGCTACACCCGTGAACGCACCATGGCGATGACGCTGCAGCGCAGCCTGATGCCCCGCGGTCTGCCCGAGCAGGACGCCCTGGAGGTGGCGCACCGCTACCTCCCCGCGCAAGCGGGCGTGGGCGGCGACTGGTTCGACGTCATCCCGCTGCCCGGCGCCCGGGTCGCGCTGGTCATCGGGGACGTCGTCGGACACGGCCTGCACGCCGCCGCCACCATGGGCCGGCTGCGCATCGCCGTGCACAACTTCTCGGCCCTGGACCTCTCCCCCGACGAGCTGCTGGGCCACCTGGACGAGCTGGTGACCCGCATCGACATCCAGGACGAGGACACCGAGGCGGGGCCAGCCATCACCGGCGCCACCTGCCTGTACGTCGTGTACGACTTCGTCTCCGGACGGGTCACCGCGGCCACGGCCGGCCATCTGCCGCCGGCCGTGGCCTACCCCGACGGCAGGGTGGAGTTCCTGCACCCCCCGGTCTCACCGCCGCTGGGGCTGAGCGGCGGCCTGCCCTTCGAGCCCACTGAGCTGTCACTGCCGGAGGGGTCCCGTCTGGTGCTCTACACCGACGGGCTGGTCGAGGACCGCAGCCGCGACCTCGACGAGGGGCTGGAAGCGCTGCGTGCGGCCCTCGCCGAACCGGACCGTACGCCGGCGGAGACCTGCGCCACCGTCATGCAAGCGCTGCTGCCGACCAGGTCCGCCGACGACGTCGCGTTGCTGGTGGCCCGGACCCGGCGGCTGGACCCGGCACGGGTCGCCGAGTGGGACGTGGCCCGCGACCCGGCGGCCGTCGGCCCGGTCCGCAATGCCTGCGTCCGGCAGGTGACGGACTGGGGTCTGGAGGACCTCGCCTTCAGCACCGAACTCATCCTCAGCGAACTGATCACGAACGCCGTTCGCTACGGCTCCGAGCCCATCCACGTGCGGCTCCTGCACACCCGGACCCTGATCTGTGAAGTCTCCGACGGCAGCAGTACCTCCCCGCACGTCCGCCAGGCGAAGGACACCGACGAAGAAGGCCGCGGCCTCTTCCTCGTCGCGCAGTTCGCCGAACAGTGGGGCACCCGCTACTCCCCCAGGGGCAAGACGATCTGGGCCGCTCAGGCGGTCGCTCCCGACGCCCCGCCTCCGGACGAAGAGCCGGGCGAGCACCTCCCCGGCCGTCGAGGGCACAGCGGGGAGGGGTAAGGCCGTGGCCTGGCGGCCGCGCCCGGGGACGAGGGTGGTGCTCGTCGGTGCCTGGCTACCCGCGTGGCACCTGCTCGCCGCGGTGACCTGGCCCGATCACCGTCGTGGCCGAGCTCCGCAAGGGGAGCGGAGTACTCTGGTTCGGACCATTGCTGAAGAGAGAAACGTCAGACAGTGGCATGTCGCCTCGGTGTGGCGCCGGGACCGCCCGCATGCCAAGTCGTCGACGGCCCCGCGGGAGTGCCGAGGACACCCGCGCAACGAGCCTCTCAGGCCCCTCGGTGTACCGCCCCACCTCCGGGTGTTGCGCCGTTGGTGGTCGGGCCGCCGTACCGGCCGTGCTGCGACCGCACCCCTCGTGGCCGGCGCTGTCTGCTCCGCCGGCCACCGGCGGACCCCCCACCCCGCATTCCTGGAGGCGTCGTGGCAACACACCATCGGGTCCGCACAGGCGCTGTCGTCTGTTGTCTGGGACTCGCGGCGCTCGGGCTGAGTGCCTGCCAGGGAGAGGGAACCACCCGGCCGGTCGCGCCGGCCCGGGCCCAGTCCGCTGCGGATGCGGGCGGCACGGCCGCGCTGGTCAAGGCCGCCAAGCAGGAGGGCAGGCTCAACGCGATCGCGCTGCCGCGGCCGTGGGCCAACTACGAAGGGCTGATCAACGGCTTCGAGAAGAAGTACCGCATCAAGGTCGTCGTCGACAATCCGTACGGCCACAGCCAGCAGGAGATCGACGCGGTCAAGCGCTACCGCGGGCAGGAGCGTGCGCCCGACGTGCTCGACCTCGGGGACTCCTTCGCCCAGTTGGCGGCGCGCCAGAACCTGTTGGCCCCTTACCGGGTCGCGCAGTTCGACCAGATTCCACCGGAACAGAAGGATCCCAAGGCTCGCTGGTACAACAACTACGGTGGGTACATCTCCATCGGCTGTGACGCCACCCGCGTCCGGACCTGCCCCGACTCCTTCGCGGATCTGCTCCGGCCGGAGTACAAGGGCCTGGTCGCGATCCACGGCGAACCCACGATCGCGGGTTCGGCCTTCGCCGCCGTGTACGCGGCGGCACTCGCCAACGGAGGGTCATTCTCCGACATCCAGCCAGGCATCGACTTCTTCGCCCGGCTCGACAAGATCGGCAACTACAACCGGACCGACCCCAACCCGGCCGCCATCGCCCAGGGCAAGACACCGATCAGCATCGAGTGGGACTACCTCAACCTGCAGCACGTCGACCAGCTCCGCGGGAAGGGCGTGGACTGGAAGGTCTCCATCCCGTTCGACGGCAGCTTCTCGCAGTACTACGCACAGGCGATCAACAAGCACGCCCCCCACCCGGCCGCGGCGCGACTGTGGGAGGAGTACCTCTTCAGTCCGGAGGGTCAGAACCTCCGCCTCGTGGACTACGCCCGCCCGGTACTGATGGACGTCATGGCGAAGAACGGCACCCTCGACAAGGCCCTGGCCTCACGGCTGCCGACGGTCGAGGGCACACCGCAGTTCCCGACCGAGGCCCAACTCAACAAGGCGTTGCGCACCGTCCGTCACAACTGGCCCCAGGCCGTCGGCGACTGATCCGTCCTCGCCGGGCCCGGTGCGGACGCTGACGAACACGACGCCGTCCGTGCTGTCGCCGCATGATTGATCGCGTGACTGGCTGATCCACCTGCGGAGCCAGGGCGTGACCGGTGCCTGGGTCTCTCCGCTCAGCGCGGCCCTGCCGTCGCACCCAGCTGTGGGCCGGAAGGCGGTAAGGCCGCCGTGATCCGTCACTCGGGCCGCCAGGGCCAGTGCGCCGGCCAGCAGCAGCTCGGCGATGGCCCCCTCCGCGGTACGTGATCTGCGCTCCCTGTTGGGTCCGGCTGATGGCGGTGTGCATTGTGGACGAAGAATCCGCCGTACATCGCCTGGGCGATCAGAACGGGGACGGCGATCGTCAGGCCCAGGTTCACCAGCCGGGAACGCACACCGGGCCGGTCGGGCGCGGGGTCGGGGGCGGCGCTGGCGTCGGCGGGGTCCACGGAGCGCAATCGCGGCCGGGTTCTTTGGGCTCGCGGACCGAGGACGGCGGGTGAGGGTTGCGATTGGCTCGGGGTGTGGGCGGCAGACGCCGCCCCCTGGCCCGGCCGTCGGGTGCCGGTCCCTGGTGCCCCTGTGCGCCCGGTCCGGTCGAGCCGTTCCGAACGAGACCTGTGAGGCGTGCGTGGACGAGGATGAGATCGTCGGTGGCTGGAGCCTGGTGCACTGTTCGGTCGAGCGGGCCGGGAAGACGTCCCGGCCGCTGGGCGAGCGGCCCGGCGGGATGCTGTTGTACACCCACGACGGCTGGATGAGCGCGCTGCTGACGACCGATCCGGCCATGGCCCGGGCGGAAGCGGCGACCGGGGCCGGAGTGTCCGGCGGGACCGTGGCGTATGCCGGGCGCTGGGAGCGGACGCCGGACGGGTCGGTGCGCCATCACGTCGCCGCGAGCCACTACGGGCCTTGGGTGGGGACCACCCTGCAGCGCGCCGTCCACAGCGGGCCCGACGAACTGCTGCTGACGGCCTCCACCGACGAGGGAGCCCGCCAGCACCTGCGGTGGCGCAGAGCCCGGGCGTGAGCTCCACGGGTGCCCGTGGCCGCCTTTCCTCTTACCGCGCCGCCGCACCGACGGCGCACACCCCCCACTCCCCTTCCCCCCTTTTCCTTCCGGAGGTGGTGCGCCATGCGCACAGCAAATCTCGGTGACCGTCTGGTACTTGTCCACGACGACGGGGTGGTGGACGTCGAGAAGGTCAGTGACGGCCGCTTCCCGTCCGACCCGCAGGCCGTCTACGACCACTGGGAGGAGTTCACCGCCTGGGCCCGGACGCCCGCCCCACAGGAGGCCGAGCGCGTCCCGCTGGCGGACCACCTGCTCGGTGCTCCCGTTCCGCGCCCGCGCCAGGTGTTCGCCGTCGGGCTGAACTACGCCGACCACATCGAGGAGTCCGGCCTCGACACCCCTGCGCAGCCGGCCGTGTTCACCAAGTACCCGACGTCGCTGGCCGGTCCGTACGACACGGTGGAACTGCCCAGCACGATGGTGGACTGGGAGGTCGAGCTGGTCGCAGTCATCGGCGCCCGCGCCCACCGGGTGCGCGCGGAGGACGCCTGGCAGCACGTCGCCGGGCTCACTGTGGGCCAGGACCTGTCGGAGCGCCGTATCCAACTCCAGGGACCGGCACCGCAGTTCGCGCTCGGCAAGTCGTTCCCCGGGTTCAGTCCGACCGGGCCGGTCATGGTCACGCCCGATGAGTTCGACGACCCCGACGACCTGGCGCTCGGCTGCGCCGTCGACGGGGAGACGATGCAGGACTCCCGCACCGGCCGGATGGTCTTCCCGGTCGCCCAGCAAATCGCCTGGCTCTCCGCCATCTGCCCACTGCTGCCCGGCGACCTGGTCTTCACCGGTACCCCTGCGGGCGTCGGAGGCGCCCGCGAGCCACGCCGCTTCCTGGCCCCCGGCGAGCAACTGCACAGCTGGATCGACGGCATCGGCGTGCTGCGTAACCGAATGGTCGCCGGGCCCGGTTATCCCGACGGCCCCAGTCTCTGATCCCGACCGACCTCCCCGCCCTCCCCTGTTTCGAGGAGCTGTCATGCCCTTGCACCGTCTCGCCCGGATCACGATGGGCGTGCCCGACGTCGATACCACGCACGACTACTACGCCGACTTCGGGCTCACCGCCCTGGGCCGCGGGCGCTTCGCCTCGGCCGACGGCGGCGAGCAGCTGAAGATCGTGCCCGCCGCCCGTCGCCGACTGGAAGAACTGGTCATCGCGGTCGATGACGCCGATGACCTGGGCCGTATCGGCACCGCACTGGACCGGCTGGAGATGCCCTACGTCCGCGACGGGCACTGTCTGCGCGCGGTGGATCCGGGGACGGAGGTGACCGTCACCGTCGAGGTCCAGCCCCGTCTCGTGCAGCCGGCCGCCGAGCCGGTGCCGCACAACGGGCCCGGTCGTGTCGAGCGGCCCGACGGCCGGGCACCGGCGGTACTGCGCGAGGGCCCGGTCCGGCCGCGCCGCCTGGGGCATGTGGTGCTCGGCTCGACCGACCAGCCCGCCTCGCAGCGGTTCTTCACCGAGGGCCTGGGCTTCAAGATCAGTGACCTGGTCCCAGGTGCCGCCTTCCTCCGTTGCTCCACCGATCACCACAACGTCTTGGTGCAGCAGGCCCCGATCCCCTTCCTGCACCACTCCTCCTGGCAGGTCGATGACGTCGACGAGGTCGGGCGCGGCGCGACGCGCATGCTGGAGGGCCACCCCGAACGCCATGTCTGGGGCCTGGGCCGCCACCACGTGGGCTCGAACTTCTTCTGGTACCTCAAGGACCCGGCCGGCAACTTCTCCGAGTACTTCGCCGACATGGACTGCATCGTCGACGACCAGCTGTGGACGCCCCGGGTGTGGGAGGACGCCCGCTCGCTCTACAACTGGGGTCCGCCGGTCCCGCCCTCCTTCCTCCATCCCGAGGACCTCGCCGCGCTGATGACCGGCGCCCACGACGCGAGCTGACGAACCGCCAGGATCGAGGACACCATGAACGAGCAGCACAAGGACACCGGGCCGGGTGCTGGGACGGACACCGCCCAGGGCCCCGTCCCCGCCACCGGAGCCCCCAGAGTCACCGGCGACGACGTGTACGACGTACTTGTCGTCGGCGCCGGACCAGTTGGACTGACCACCGCGATCCGGCTCGGCGCACAGGGATGGCGGGTCGGCCTCGTCGAACGCTGGCCCAGGCCCTACCCACTGCCCCGGGCAGTGGTCTTCGACCACGAGGTCGCCCGCATCCTGGCCTCACTGGGCCTCGCGGACGACCTGGCCGCCTTCAGTGAACCGGCCGCGGACTACGAATGGCGCAACCGCAAGGGCGAGACCCTCCTGCGGCTGGCCTTCGAGGACACCGGCCACTCCGGCTGGCCGGCCATGAACATCTTCACCCAGCCGCAGCTGGAGGCCGCCCTGGAGGCACAGGCCCGCCGCACCGCGGGAGTCGAGGTGCTGCGCGGCTGGGAGGCCGTGGACCTCACCGAGAGCGCGCACGGAGTCTCGCTGACCGTGGCGGAGAGCGCCGGGGATGAGCCGGTGATACGTGGCGGTGTGCGCAGACATCGCAGGCTGCGCGCGCAGTACGTCGTCGGCTGCGACGGTGCCAACAGCTTCGTCCGCTCCCGGATGACGACGGCGATGACCGACCGCGGCTTCCAGCACGACTGGCTGGTCCTGGATGTCATCCCGCACGACCGGGGCCGGGACTTCGTCCCACGCAATCTCCAGGTCTGCGACCCCTTCCGGCCCACCACCGCCGTCTCCGGCGGGCCCGGCCGCCGGCGCTGGGAGTTCATGCTGCTTCCCGGGGAGTCGGCCGCGGAGTTCGGCAGCGCACAGAGCGCCTGGCGGCTCCTGGCCGACTGGGACCTGCACCCGGGCAACGCCACTCTGGAGCGGCACACCGTCTACACCTTCCGGGCCCGCTGGGCCGACAACTGGCGCGCGGGCCGGCTGCTCCTGGCCGGCGACGCCGCCCACCAGATGCCGCCCTTCGCCGGGCAGGGCATGTGCTCAGGCATCCGCGACGCCGCCAACCTCGCCTGGAAACTGGACCTCGTGCTCGCCGGCCACGCCGACGCCACCCTGCTGGACACCTACACCACCGAACGCTCCCAGCACCTGCGGCACGCCATCGAACTCTCCGTCTTCCTGGGCGGCATCATCTGCGAGCCCGACCCCGCCGCCGCGGAGATGCGGGACGCGCGGATGCTCGCCGACCGGCGGGCCGGGCGGGATCCGCTGGCGGACATGCCCCCGCAGCGCCTCACCGGAGGACTGCTGCAGCACGGAGCGGACGGCGCCCCGCAGGCCCCCGCCGGACAGCTCGACTGCCAGGGCCGGGTGCGCTTCCGCGGCCGCACCGGACTGTTCGACCAGGTCGTCGGCACCGGCTTCACCCTGCTGGCCACCGAGGACCCGCGCACCGTGCTCGACGACGAGGCGCTCGGCTGGTGTGAGCGGCTCGGCATCCGCCTCCTGCGGCTCACCGACCACCCGGCGGCGGCCGGCCCCGCCGACGTCATCGACCTCGACGGCACCTACCGCGCCCACCTGGAGCACTGCGGCCAGGAAGCCCTGCTGCTGCGTCCGGACCACTATGTCTTCGGCGGAGCGTCCCGCACGGAGCAGATGCCCGGACTGGTGGCGGCACTACGGCGAGCGCTCGACACCTCGTCCGCCGCCGCGGTGGCCGCCCGGTGAGGTGACGCCCTTCCTCCGGTCCGCACCCGGAGGGAGGGCCGGGCCCCTGGACAGGAGGTGGCGGTGATAGGGGTGGGGCAGGCGCGAGGACACGGTGCGGTCACCGGGCTCCCGCCCCACGCACCCGAAGGGCGACACTCATGACACGTCAGTGGCTCCGACAGCTCCGCCCGGACCCGGACCGCCCGTACCAGGACCCGGCGATTCCACCGGCCGCCGTGATCGCCACGGCCGCGGTCCTCGGGCCCGATCCGGTCCGGTGGGCGCTGCAGACCGCCGATGCCATGGCCGCGGAGGTCCTGGAGCAGGTTCCCGAACACGGCGGCGGCCCGGCGCCGCTTGCCACCCTGCGGCGCTCGACCGAGTCAACGGTCCTGGCGGCCCTGCGCCTCCTTTTCGCCGAAGGCTCCGGCAACGGCGACGCACTGCCCGAGGAAGCCCTGGAGAGCTGCCGCGAGTTCGCACGCCGGGGTCTCCCGCTCGACCGGGTCCTGCGCGGGGTGCGGCTCGGCCACGCCGGACTGACCCGGGAACTGACCTCGGCCGTCGAGCGGTACGTCCCGGCGGGCGAACGGCTCACCGAGCTGCGCCGGATCACCGAGGAACTCTTCTCCCACGCCGACACCCACGCCAGCCTGATCGCCGAGTCCTACCTCGCCGAGCGGGACCGCTGGCGCGGCAGCGACGAAGCGGCCCGCCGCGCGACGATCGACGACCTGCTGGCCGCCCGCCCGGTGGACCCGGAAGCCGCGACCCGACGGCTGCGCTACGACGTCGCCCGTACGCATCTGGCCGCCGTGCTGTGGTGCGACCGCACCGACGACCCGCTGCCCGCAGCGGAAAGGCTCCAGCACACGGCAACCGCGCTCGCCCGCACACTCGGCACCGGCCACCCGCTGACGATCCCCGCCACTGCGGACACCGCCTGGCTGTGGCTGCACGCCCCCGACGACCTCACAGGCCTGACCGGCCGTGTGCGGACCGGATGCGACCGCGCCCCGGGTGTCCGCCTCGCCCTCGGCCCGCCCGCCCACGGCACGGCCGGCCTGCGCCGCAGCCACTACGGCGCACGCGAGGCGGAACGCGTCGCCCGGCTCGCCCCCGGCGACTGGCTGACCGACTACCGCGAGGTACGCCTGGTCGCCCTGGCCACCACCGACCCCGAGCACGCCCGCTGGTTCGTGCACGACCTCCTCGGCCCGCTGGCCTCCGACGGCTCCCGCATGCGCGAACTGCGCGAGACCCTCCGCGTGTACCTCGCCGGGGAACGCAGCCTGAGAGCCGCCGCCGGCACCCTCCACGTAGCCCGCAACACCGTCACCTACCGGGTCAAACGCGCCGAGGAACTCCTGCCCGCCTCGACCACCGCAGGCAGCACACTGGAACTGCGCCTCGCCCTGGAGATCGCCCGAGCCGAGCTCGGCTGACGGCGTCCCTGGACGCCCCCGAGGGCTACCCGAGGGCGTGCGCGAGTGCCTCGTCCAGCACTTCCCGCGGGGCCGAGGACGTCGGGGCGACGGCCGTGCGAGCGGGGCCGGGCCGCCGGCCGCCTGGCGACCGCCGGGAAGGTGACAGGATCGGTTCCATGAGCACCGAGACAGACTGGGTGTACCGGGTGGAGGAGCCGCACGGCTCCGAGGGCTGGCGCCCCTACGGCGACCGTCCCGAGCGGTGGCGAGGGACCGTCACCACCGACGATCCCAACGAGGACGCCGAGTACGTCGCCGCCCTCGTCGTGACCGACCTGGTGTCCGAGTGGGACAGCCGCGGCGCCGAGCAGAAGCACGTGCGCGTGATCGTCTGGCAGCACGGGGAAGGCGCCGGCCCCGAGGACGCGGCTTTCACGGTCGAGATCCAGCCGGACATCGACGGAGAGTGATGCCCCTGCCCGCGGATCCGGCACAGGGCGGGACGGGACACCAGTGCGTTGCATGCTGCGTACGCGGCGCCCGACTCTGTCAGCGGCGACAAGGGATGAGAGCCCCACGTAATAGAGCCCCCGCTGTGACCGGCCCGCTACCTGCAGGCGCGGACCAGCAGGCCCACCGCCCCATGCCTACGCAGCGCAGGCGGCCTCCAGACCACGCCCGGCACGGATCCTTCACTACGTCAGGTCGTCCCGCGCCGACCGGCGGTAGCCTCGGGCCTTATGAGTTGGCTGCCTGACGACTTCGTCCACCCCGTCCACGTGCCCGTGCCTGACACCGCGCTTCACCTACGGCCGATCCGGGAAGCGGACACCGCGATCGACTACCCCGCCGTGATGGGCTCCCGAGAGCGCCTGTGGGAAATCTTCGGCCCGGCCTGGGGTTGGCCCCAGGAGACGATGACTTATGAAGAGGACCGCATCGACCTGCTGCGGCACGAGAAGGAGATAGCCGCCCACCAGTCGTTCAACTACGCGCTGCTGAACGAGGACGAAACGGCGATCCTCGGCTGCGTCTACGTCGACCCGCCCGAGCGCACCGGCTCCGACGGAGAGGTCTCCTGGTGGGTGGTGGACGACCTCGTCGGCGGTGAAGCGGAGCGCGCGCTCGACGCGTTCGTGCCGCAGTGGATCGCCGCCGACTGGCCCTTCCAGCAGCCCCGTTATCTGGGCCGCGACATTACCTGGCAGGACTGGCTCGCGTTGCCGCGCGCCTCGTGACATGGGTGCGGCGGTGCCTGAATCACGGCATTGAAGACCGTCTGATCGTTGTGTGGATGTGCCGTTCGCAACATTGACGTCGCCGCGTAACTCGGAAACCGAAACGCCCCGTATGAAGAGGACGGCATGACGATGTTGACCACACCTCTGTGCCGGCAACTGGGCATCGAGGTGCCCGTGGTGCAAGCGCCCATCGGATCCGCGGTCACCACCGAACTGGTGGCTGCGGTGGCCAACGCGGGAGGACTCGGCACCCTTGCTCTGACCTGGGTCACCGCCGACGAGGCGGTGCGCCGGATCCGGCAGGTTCGGCGGATGACACCGAGGCCCTTCGCGGCGAACCTGGTCTTGGATTTCCCCGTAGACGAGCTTCTCGACGCCTGCCTGGCGGAAAGCGTTCCGGTGATCTCGACGTTCTGGGGCGATCCCTCGGCGGTCGCCGAACGCACACACTCGGCCGATGCCCTGCACCTCCACACGGTCGGTTCCGTCGCCGAGGCCGAACTCGCCGTGGCCGCAGGCGTCGACGTGATCGTGGCCCAAGGGTGTGAAGCAGGCGGCCACGTCCGCGGGGAGGTCACCACGATGGCGCTCGTGCCCGCGGTCGTGGACGCTGTGCACCCGGTGCCCGTCATCGCGGCCGGCGGCATCGCCGTCGGGCGGGGCCTCGCCGCCGCACTGGCCCTCGGGGCCCAGGCCGGATGGCTGGGCACCCGCTTCCTGACGGCGTCCGAGGCGGCCACGCACCAGGTCTACCGTCAAGCCGTGATCCGGGCCGCGCCGCAGGACGCGGTGCTCACGCGGTGTTTCGACGGCGGCTGGCCCAACGCCCCGCATCGTGCGCTGCGCAACTCCACGCTCCGCGCCTGGGAGGCCGCGGGCCGTCCGGCCGCTCCGAACCGCCCCGGCGAGGGCGCCGTGGTGGCCCGGAGCGCCGACGGAGGGGCCTGGTCGCGTTACGACGACATGGTCCCCGCGCCCGGCATGTCGGGCGACGTGGAGGCTCTCGCCCTCTACGCGGGCCAGAGCGCCGGGCTCGTCCATGACGTCGCCCCGGCGGGCCGCATCGTGGCGGACGTCGCCGCGGATGCCGCGGCCCTCATGAGGCAGCCGCAGACCACCTGACACGGTCGGCACCCCGCCCACCACATCGCTCCGGCGGTGAGCCACGCTGCGGGATCGCCGGCGGACTCACCACCCCCGTCCTCCGAACGGACCGGCGACGAGCCCGAACCCCGCCACCGGCCCGTACCACCGGACAGGGCCTACTAGTGCAGCGTCTTCAGCGCCGCCGCGTCGTACGGCTTGAGCTCCTCGAACCGGTTGGCCAGCACCTTCGCCGCCCACTCCGGGTCCTGGAGGAGGGCGCGGCCGATGGCGACCATGTCGAACTCGTCGCGCTCCAGCCGGTCGAGGAGGTTGTCGATGCCCCGCACCGGGGCGCCCTGTCCCGCGAAGGAGCGGAGGAAGTCACCGTCGAGGCCGACCGAGCCGACGGTGATGGTGGGCCGTCCGGTGAGCTTCTTGCTCCAGCCCGCCAGGTTCAGGTCCGAGCCGTCGAACTCCGGGAGCCAGTAGCGGCGGGTGGAGGCGTGGAAGGCGTCGACACCGGCCGCGGCCAGCGGGGTCAGGATCGCTTCCAGCTCCTCGGGGGTCTCGGCGAGGCGGGCGGTGTAGTCCTGCTGCTTCCACTGCGAGTAGCGGAAGATCACCGGGAACTCGGCGGACACCCGCTCGCGGACCGCGGCGACGATCTCCGCGCCGAACTTCGTGCGGGCCACCGGGTCGCCGCCGTACGCGTCCGTGCGGCGGTTCGTGCCCGCCCAGAGGAACTGGTCGACGAGGTAGCCGTGGGCGCCGTGGATCTCCACGCCGTCGAAGCCGATGCGCTCGGCGTCCGCGGCGGCCTGCGCGAACGCGGCGACGACGTCGTCCAGGTCCTGCTGGGTCATCGCCCTGCCGGTGGGCTCGGCGCCCGCGGTGACCAGGCCGGACGGGCCAACGGCCGGAGCGTCGGCGAAGGGCGGCTCGCCCTGGTTCCGGACCATGCCGATGTGCCACAGCTGCGGCACGATCGTGCCGCCCGCCTCATGCACGGCGTCGACGACCTTCGTCCAACCCGCCAGCTGCTGCTCGCCGTGGAACCGCGGCACCCGGTCGCTCTGTCCCGCCGACTCGTGGCCGACGTAGGTCCCCTCGGTGACGATCAGCCCCACACCCGCGGCGGCGCGGCGGGCGTAGTACGACCGCACATCCTCGCCGGGAACGCCGTCCGGGGAGAACATGCGCGTCATCGGCGCCATCGCGATGCGGTTCGGGACGGTCAGGCCGTTGAGCGTGACGGGCCGGGACAGGATCTCGGCCGCGCGGGAGGCGGCGGACGCGGTGTCGGTCACAGGGACTCCTTCTAGGTACCAGGCGGTATGTGCACATGCACTCAATGCATTGCAGGCGTCAACCTTGACCCCCGGCGACGGCATTCCGCCCGCCCGGCCGCCTGCCCTGTGATTCCGGCCACGTACCCGAGGCAGACCTCCGGATGCGGGACCGCTGAAACCGGGCCGAGGCAAGGGGAGGCCGGAGGACCGGGAGCGCCCTCACGTGTGATCACCGACGAACGGCTCTCGGCCGGCAGCAGACAAGGCGTCCGCCCTGTCGGACCCCGGACCAGCGAGAGAGGGCGTTGTCAGCTCTGCCCGCTAGGTTGATCGCATGACACACGTAGCGGGCAAGTTCGAGCGTGTCCGGCCGCAGCGCTTCCACGAGACCGTCGGTCTGGAGGACTGGCGTGTCCTGAGTGAGGGAGCCTGCGCGTACTTCCGCACCGGGTCGTTGGCCGTCGGCGCGAGGCTCGTTCAGGCGATCAGCGAACTGTCAGGCGTCGGGGCCGGGCACCCCGACGTCGATGTGCGATACGACGGCGTGACCGTGCGGCTGATCACGCTCACCGACGACTTCTACGGGCTGAGCGAGCGGGACGTCCAACTCGCCCGGCAGGTCTCGGCCGTGGCACACACCCTCAACATCCCGGCGGACCCGTCCGCCGTGCAGACCGTCCAGGTCACCATTGATGCCCTTGCCGGCCCAGATGTGGTGCGGTTCTGGCGTGCGCTGCTCGGCTATGCCGATCGGGCGAACAGCCCTGAGGATCTGATCGACCCGGAGCGCCGCGGAGCTCCGTTCTACTTCCAGCAGATGGACACACCACGCCCTCAGCGCAACCGGATGCACGTCGACGTCTGGGTGCCCTACGACCAGGCCGAAGCGCGCATAGCGGCAGCCATCGCGGCTGGCGGCCGTCTGCTGAGCGATGCCCATGCTCCCTCGCACTGGGTGCTGGCCGACCCGGAAGGCAACGAAGCCTGTATCGGGACCGCCGGCTGGACCGGCCCGGAACCCGCTCGGCGGTGAACGCCCCCACCAGGCCGGCGACGGCTCGTTAGGCCTGCGCTTCGGTGTGGGCATCTCCAGCGGGTCTTCTACGGGCCGAACCGTTCGGGCAGGTCACGCCACTGCACACCGGTCCGCACCCGGCTCACCAACGACCGCTCCCTTACGGGTGGGCAGCGCGATAGACGTTCGCTGCGCGTTGTGCCGAGGGTCGGCGCTGCGCGAAGACCTGCTGGACGCGGGCATCGGAGCGGGGCAGCTTAGTGCCACCCTGCAGGATCGATCCGGGAACTTCGAAGTTGTAAAGGACCTCGTCGCAGGCATCGTTGACGGTCACCGTCGACCTCATCAGGACGGCCCGGACTCCGCTGAAGTGGTTACGGAGCTCGGTATCCAGGTAGTCGATCTGGGCATCCATGTTGAACACCGCGCGCGCCCCGAGCCCGCCCCCGCCGAACGGATGCGTGAACAACCCTGCGCGTCGGCCCCCTGATGTCCACTGGGCCAAGCCGATACCGGGAAGCGCAGGGCCCACGTTCTGGGCCGGGTTGCGGTTCATGATGTCGTCCGCTTCGTGGTCCACGACTACGCCCGCGAAGTTCTTCGATCGCATCGGGGTTTCGGCGGCGCTTCCCTCCACGCGCGGAGGGATCACACCGGACTCGGCGACGAGGTTGCCCAGCAGCCCGGCCGCCCCGTTCACCGGGTACCCGTAGTGGTCAACGAGTCGTTCCATCACGTAGAGAAGCCGCTGGTCCAGGGAGAATTTTTCCCAGGACCAAACCTCGCTCCAGTTGACGATGGCATCTAGGTCGCTTTGGAATTCCTCTGGGAGCGCAGGCCAGAAACGCGAGATCTCGGTGGGCCCGACATCGACCGAATCGCTGCCGATGTTGTACCGCAGATAGCGGTCATCCTTGAAGAAGTAGGCATGACCATCCCCCCAGTTGATGATTGTGTCCAGCTTGCTCTGGAACTCTGCCGGGAGCGCGGGCCAGAAACGGGAGACTTCGGTGGGACCGACGTCTACCGAATCGCTCTTGATGTTGTACCGCAGGTAGCGGTCGCCTTTGAAGAAGTAGGCGTGACCGTCTCCCCAGTTGATCGTGGCATCGAGATCACTCTGGAACTCGGCCGGAAGCGCAGGCCAGAAACGGGAGATTTCCGTAGGTCCGACGTCTACCGAATCGCTGCCGATGTCGTACCGCAGATAACGGTCATCCTTGAAGAAGTAGGCATGACCATCCCCCCAGTTGATCGTGGCATCGAGATCACTCTGAAACTCCTCCGGCAAGGCAGGCCAGAAACGGGAGATCTCGGTGGGCCCGACATCGACCGAGTCACTGTCGATGTTGTACCGCAGATAGCGGTCTGCCCTGAAGAAATAGGCCAGTCTGTCACTCATGATTCTCCGATCAGAGCCGCCGGCTGGACGACCGGCCGACAAGCCAGCGGCCCGCCCGAACCGGCCCCGTATGAACGCGCCAGTCAGGGACCTCGTCGATCACGAGGTCTGCTCCCGCCAGTACCACTGCGGATGCTCGGACTCGCCCTGATGCGGCCTCGCACGTCCACGGCAGAACAGGTCGTCGCGGACCGGAGTGCCTCGCTCAGGGGCCCCAGGAGAGCACCCCGCTCGGGTGCCCCATTCGAGTGTGCGCGCCCCGCCGTCATCGTGCACCCTGGCAGTAAGAGGGTCCTTACCAGGACGTTCGCGCCGGTTGGGCGCGGCTGAGCGCCGGCTCCACGGATCGGTCATCAGCTCACAGGCCCGGGCCGTCCACACCCCGGGGCACACGAGGGCGTGTGTCGGGAAACCCGCTCCGACCTGCTCTCCCCGGCGGGACCTGAGCCTTCTACCCAGTTCAGTGACGCACCGGCTGGCGGCTGCGCTCCGTATCCCGTCCCGCGCGTGGCAAACACCCACAGAGAGGTGTCCGAGCGATGGTCACAGCACCAGTGCTATGGAACAACAGCAAGGCCTACCTGTTCGACGGCGGCAACTACTACCGCTACGACGTGGCCACCGACAAGGTTGATCCGGGCTATCCGAAACCGATTTCCAGCGGCTGGCCCGGCCTGTTCACGTCCCGGGTCGACGCCGGTGTGGTGTGGAACAACGGCAAGGCGTACTTCTTCCGCGGCTCGGAATACGTCCGCTACGACATCGCTGCCGACAAAGTCGACCCCGACTACCCCAAGCCGATCTCCAACGGCTGGCCCGGCCTCTTCACGGACCGGATCGACACCAGCGTGGTGTGGAACAACGGCAAGGCCTACTTCTTCCGCGGCTCGGAATACGTCCGCTACGACATCGCCGGGGACAAAGTCGACCCGGGCTACCCCAAGCCGATCTCCGGCGCTTGGCCCGGTCTTTGGACGTCCGACCTCGACGGTGGCGTGGTGTGGAACATCGGCAAGGCGTACTTCTTCCGCGGCTCGGAGTACATGCGCTACGACATCGCCGGGGACAAGGTCGACCCCGGCTACCCGAAGACGATCTCCAGCGGCTGGCCGGGCCTTCCGTAGGTGCGCTCGTCACCTCCTCCGGCTGTCCCACCAACCGCGGCGACGGCCCCAGCGCACCAGGGGGGGGCAGGCTGCCGGCCGCCGGTATCCGATGGCCACGCCGCTACCGTGGCCTCATGCCCCACAACACGTTCTGGACCGTGCCCGCCGATCGCCCCACCACCGGCAGCGGCACCCGCTACGAACTGACCGTGCTCCTCCCGCCGTTCGACGTCGATGCGGCCGACCTTCCGCCCAACGGCGCCGCCAAGGCCGCCGAATTCGCCCGGTCGCTCGACACCGTCGATGACGTGATCGAAGACCTCGGCCCCCGCAAGCAGAACGACACCTTCACCGTCTCCACCCGGGCCGAACTGGACGTGGTGCAGGTGGGGATGTGGGGGAACCTCATGTCGATCTCCGACCCGGCATTCGTCGATGATGGCAACGACATGCCGCTTCTCGCCGAGGCGAACCGGCTGCGCGAGCGCTTCCCCGACGCGCGGATCGTGGGACGGGTGGAGGTCCACTGCGGCGCCGAGCACACCGAAGACCTCGTGTGGCTGCCGGACGGCACGATGTTCCACGCCTGCGGCTGGCCCGGCGATGAGCCGTTCGTGGTCGTCGGCGACCCGCAAGCCGTGATGGCTGCCCTCGGCATCACCACGGAAACCCTGGAAGACCTCGACGTGTTCTTCGACCTGGACGACGAGCCGAACCAGAACGATTGGGGCGCCCTCGCAACCGCGTGCCTCCGGGACGCGGACCCGTGGGGAAGCTCTGTCCTGGACGCCTCGTCACTGCGGGTGCGGCACAGCGAGGACGCTACCAGTCACATGGAATCGCTGTACTTCATCAGCGGCTGATCGGCCGTCAACTATGCGAGATATTCCGGCGGGTGGCACCGGAGGCTCGCCGTCGTGGCCTCAGGGCAGCGGACGGCGCAGGCATGGTGACCGGGAGGCGCCGGCGGTGCTCGTGTTCGGAGCCACGTCTGGATGCTGGGATGTACCTGGCAGCAGTTGCCGTCCGCGTCGTTCGGCCCGTCCGGAGCGAGGGTCCACCGGCGCTGTGCCGAGTGGACGAAGGCGCGGGTCTGTGCCCAGCTCCATTGCCTGGCCCTTGAGGAGCTCGGCTTCCGCGGTGAGTTGGACTGGTTCCGTTGCTGCTCGAAGGCGGCCATCATCGCCCCGTAGGTCTGCTGCCCGCGGGCTGGGCATTCCGGACTGGCCAGGTACCGGACGTTCTTCTCACGGTGCCGCCTTCGCACCTCGTGCCACCGGCGGCCCACTCCCAGCCTGGATTGTGGGCGCGATGCGTATCGCCTCGGCGCCCACCACCGGGTCAGAGACCGCGAGCGCGACGACGCGACGCTCTCTTCCCGGCCGCCAAAAACACGCATCAGGCTCCTGCGGGCACCGCCACTGAGCTGCCAAAGCCATCAAGCCATCAGACCATCAAGCCACCGGTGGCCGGCCCGGCACTTCGTCCTCCTCGGCCGCTATGGGCGTCCGAGGAGTTGGCTGCCGGCCGTGTTGTCGGTGCGGGCGGTGAAGTAGTCGGTGAACGCCTGGATGAATTCGTCTTCGGTGATGCGGCCGTCTCCATCGTGGTCGAGCTGGCGGAAGCCGTGGTTGAGCTCGGCGGGGTGGACCCGGGAGCCGCCGAAGATCGTGCGGTACTCATCGGCGCACAGGTGTCCGCTACCGTCGGAGTCCGCAGCGTGGAAGATCGCCCGCAGCGCGATATGCAACCCCTGCTCCAGATAGCCCGGCCCGGCGTCGATCCCGGTGAGCATGGCGGTGACGAACTCCTCGCAGGTGACCTGTCCGTCCTTGTCAGCATCCATGCCGGCCCGCAGGTGCTGCCACCAGGTCTCAAAGGCGGCATAGACGGAGGCTTCACGCTCAGGGGTGAGTTCGAGCGGCCAGCACACGTTGTGCGCCATGGCCTGCAAATCGGTGGAGCTGATGCGGCCGTCGCCGGTCTGGTCGAGGACCTGGCGGAAGAACGTCCGCAGACGCGCCGGGCGGCCGTCGGCACCCTTGCGGCGGCGTGGTGCGGGAAGCCGGACAGGGCTTTCCTCCGGCGGAGAAGGACGATCGGTGGAGGCGGTACGAGGCTGCGTAGTTGAGGAGTTGCCCGTCAGTGGGGTGCGGTAGCGACGGTGCTCGGGCAGCGCATTCATCAGCACGCGCATGCCACGATGCAGGACGAAGGACAGCAGGGCCGCGCGGCGGGTGCGGGGCAAGTCGAAGCGCACGCGGAAGGCTTCCGGCAGGTCCGCGATGGTCAGCGCACCGATCACGTGGGCGGCCACCGTGCGCACAAGCGGCCAGGCCGGCTTCAGGTGACCGAGGCGGCGGGGTGCGGGTGCTTCACGGAGCATGTCGAAGAGCAGGTAGCGCACGGGTTCGCTGTATTCGAGACGCTCGCGGATCGTACGTTCCATATACGCGGGCACGTCCGCGGCCGTGGTCGGGAACAGGTCCTCGGAGAGGCCGAACTCGCTACATACCGCACGGAATTCTCCGTACATCTGATCCAGTTCAGGCGGCGCCAGCGGGCGTCCGGACAGTTCCCGCATCGCCGTCATGCACTCGTACAAGGTGACCAGCACCCACACCCGAACCGCCGGGTCCAACGCCGTGAACGGCCTGCCTTGGTCGTCGGTCCCGGCCAGACGGCGGTGCGTGCGCTCAAGACGGGCAACCTCACGGCGTAGCCCTTCACGGTCGGCGAAGAACAGCCGCTTCCCGCTGTCCATGGTGTGCTCAATGCGCCGCCATGGGTGCGCGCGGTAGGTGGAGAAGTTGGCCATGCCGGCGGCGACCGCCGGATCCGCGGTCTGCAGAACCAGCAGTCGCCACGCCACCAACCCGATCCGCCACTCCCCCAACGTGCGGCGCAGCAGCGAATCAGGACCAGGAAGATCAGCGGTAGCCAAGGGGACGTCTCCTCAAGCACGTGTACCGGAATGAGCAGGGGATGCCGAAGAGCGATCATCCGGCTATCCGCCCAGCCCAACGGTCCTACCGGAATCCGGGAGCGGCCAGGTTCCCGAATTCACCCATCCGAGACACGCCACAGGGCCGCAGGGCCACAGGGCCACAGAATCGGTCGATTCAGACACGGCCTTCTGCCGGGCCGTCTCTACCCAGGCACGACTTTCCGAGCAGAGCGGCCTCTTCTGGGAGCCGCGAGCGTCCGGTGGGAATTCACACAACTCAGGACGGGGGAGGCGACGAACACCCTGCGCAACCCCTGTCGTGAAGGGAACGCTTCCAGGTCCTCTCTCCAGACCTTCTTGAACAAGCAAGGCAACCAAGGAACTTGGGCATACGCCCTGGTTCCGGCAAGGTTGCGGTGGACGTGGCCGGGTGTTGCTCGCGGGCCCGTTGACGGAAGTCGCCTGGTCAGTGGCGCTGGCCACCCAGACCGCCAACGTCCGCTCGATGCGCCTCCCGGCGTAGTTGGGTTTCACTGAGGTGGAGCCGTTCGAGGCCAACGGCACCGAGCAGTGGTGCGGCGAATGCTCCCCGTTCGGCAGCCCGCTGACCGCTCTCCCCCATCGAGACGGATACTTAGCGGGCTGCGTGGACTCGCCTTCCGTACCAGCCTTTCCCACCTTCAGAACGCCGACCGGCGCCGGCGTCAGCCCTGCGGCAGTCGGGGATGTTGATCGTCCTTCGGAGCCTCCAGGGCGGCTGCTTCCTTCCGCGCAACCTGTGGGTGTGCCTGCCGAGCGTGCTGGTGGCGTTGTGCCCAGCGGACGGCGAGTGGTGCTGCCAAACCCGTCAGGGTGAACAGCGCTCCCGTGGCATACCATCCGGGGCGGCCCCAAGTGATGCAGAGGGAAATGAGCAGGGCCGGGCCGAGGGCTTCGGCCAGCCCGGCGCCGAGGCCGAACACACCGAGGTACTGGCCGGTGGCGTGCTGGGGGGCGAGGGCGAAGGACACTTCGAAGCCCGCGGCGGAGTGCCACAGCTCGCCGATCGTGTGGATCACCATCGCGGCCATGAGCAGCGTGGCGGCGGCCCACGCCGGTATCCCCGCGGACAGGGAGATCAACGAGCAGGAGACGAGAAAGGCCACCCCTGCTCGGCGGTAAGCGGCTCCGCCGGCCGCTGGGGAATCGATGCTGCGGCTGGCTCGTATCTGGAACGCGATGATGATGACGGTGTTGATGAGCATGGTGCCCGAGATGAGCCAGCGCGGGGCGGTGGTGGCGGTGACCAGCCAGAGTGGGACGGCCACCGTGAGCACCTTGAACTGGACGGCCATGATGCCGTCGAGGGCGGTGAGCAGGAGGTAGGGGCGGTCCCGCAGGGCGATCCAGCGGGGTCCGCTGGTGGTGGGGACAGGTTTGACCGGCGGCAGGTGGATCAGGATCGCTGCGGATGCCGCGAAGGCAACCGCGTTGCCGATGACCAGGAGTCGGTAGGCGGGGAGGGTGCCCACCTGGACGGCCCAGCCCGCCAGCAGGGCGCCAAGGGAGATGCCCACGTTCGTCACGGCGCGGAGATAGGCGCGGAATGCCTGCCGTCGGTCCCCTCCGTAGCGCCTGATGAGGGGACTGCGTGCGGCCAATCCGGCCGCTTTGGCGCCCGTGGCCGTGCCTACCGCGAGGGCGAACAGCCAGAAGCTGTCTGCCAGGAGGAAGCCGGCAGTGGCCAGCGCCTGGACGACGAGGGTGAGCGCATAGACACCGCGTGCCCCGTGTCGGTCCGCGAGATGACCAACGGCGATGCCCACGGCCAGCGAGAGGACACCGGCGATACCGAGTCCGAGGCCCACCTGGGTTGCCGGAAGGCGGACGGCCTCGGTGAAGTACAGGACTCCAGCGGTCAGATAGAGGCCACTGCCCACGGTGTAGACGAAGTTCGAGGCGGCGAGGACGCGCTGTGGTCCGGATTCCGGCATCAGGGGCATAAAGCGGCTCCGCATCCTGGGTCGACCGTAAGGACTGGTCACTGGTCTTGCGCTTGTCGAGCGCGGGGTCCGGTTCAGCGCTTCACCTACGAGCTGCGCAAGTCGTGTCGGGAGGCCGGAGGGCCCACTTATCGGGCGATGGCGGGAATGGCGCCGTACACGGCCACAACCAACACCCCACCGTGCCGATTGCCATGCCCGGGAGCGACCGGCGCGGTTGCGGCGCGACGGCGGGAGCGGTCAGCGGGTCTTGAAGGACTTAGGGAGGGCGGCTCTGGCCTCCCAGGTGCCGCTCCCTCAGCACACGGACAGCACCGGGACCGCGTCGTCGCCCTCGGTAGCGACCGAGAGGAACAGCCTGTTCCTTGATGGGGTAGGGGTTGTAGCCGCAGTGGTTGTAGTTGCAGTGGTTGTAGTTGTAGTGGTTATAGATGGTGCGCTTGGCAACGTTGGCTTCGGCGGCGACCTCCCATCGCGCCAATGCCCTGCACGAAGAAGGCGGAGGCGGCCTGAGTGAACGTGGCGATGCCGAGGGCAACCCACCGGTATCGCCACGCGCCGACGGTCAGCCGTCTGCCGTTGCTCTGCATGCCGATCACCTTGATGTAATGGACTTATACGGCTCAACCCTTACGGCACGGACCTCGTGAACCTGGCCGCGGTGCTGGCCAATCGGCGTCCGGTGAGCGCCCAGGGACTCGGCACTCGTGGAGCGCCAGGAGCTCGGCGATCGCTGCCGCGCAGCGGGACTGACGCTGGACACTCCGTCACGCCGCAGCATCTCCGCCGACACCCCACGTACCGGGCGGCAGCGCTACTTCTCTCCCCCCGGTGCGCCAAACCGCTACGCGGTACACCGGCACCGAGCGCGAGCCACACCGTGAACCAGCCGTCATGCAATCCCCCGTTCTCAAGGGACTGTTACAGGAGCAGGCAGGTGGGAGGCAGTTGAACATCGACGCGAAGCTCGCCTACGCTCATGGATCGAGGGCCGAAGTTCTTGCTGCTGCCGGAGGCCGTCGCCTCGCACCGTGTCTGGCCCCGGTCGGTGCTTTGACGCTTCGGCATCGACGGCTTCTTGATGTCCGCGCGAACTGAACGCGGCAGCGGGCGTGGCTCCCAGCGGCTACCAGGTGCGTATCTGAGCCCGGGGCCGCATCAACCAGGCACCTGTCCTGACCCATCGCCGGTTTCGACCTTGGTGACAGTTGGCGTAACGCGGTGACAGCTGTCTCGGCTCGGAACACTGGGCCGCACACGGCCGTGAGCTGCTAGGTTGCACCCGGGCGAACATATATACGGAGGCAGTGCTGTGATCGGGCTGGGAGCGATAGCGGGGATCGCGGTGGTGGAGCTCGGCATGGTGCTGACGCCAGGGCCGAACATGATCTACCTGGTCTCCCGCTCGATCGCCCAGGGCCGCCGCGCGGGGCTGACCTCGCTGGCCGGGGTATGCCTCGGCTTCCTGGTCTACCTCTTCGCGGTGTCCGCCGGTATCGCCACAGCCTTCGCGCTGGTGCCGGAGATCTACCTGACGATCAAGCTGGCCGGAGCGGGTTACCTGCTCTGGCTGGCCTGGAAGGCCGTACGACCGGGCGGCCGATCCGCTTTCGCGACCCAGGAGCTGGCGCAGGACGGGTCCCGCAAGCTCTTTCTGATGGGCTTCCTCACCTGCCTGCTCAATCCCAAGGTCGCCATCCTCTACATCTCGTTGCTTCCGCAGTTCGTCGACCCGGAGCGCGGCCATGTCGGCCTGCAGGGGCTGCTGTTGGGGCTGACCCAGATCGCGGTGGGGGTAGCGGGCAACGCGTTCTTCATCGTGACGGCCGGCTCCGTGGCCGGGTTCTTCGCCAGGCACCCGCTCTGGCAGCGCCTGCACCGCTATGTGATGGGCACGGCGCTGGCGGGCTTCGCTGTCAAGATCGCCACCGAACGAACGGGCGCCGTGGTCGCCCTGCGCTGACAGCTGGGCATGTGCAGGGCGACCACTGCAGGTGAGTTGACTGGTCGGTAGCTGATGCTCCTGCGAGAAGATCTTCGAGACCTCATGCGGCGCCTGTGGATGCACCGGGATATCCGGGACGAAGTCCACGAGGAATTCCTCAAATGGCCCTGTTGCCTGATCACCTACCGATGCTGCCCGAGCACTGTGTTAGCTCCTCTTGGAAGTGCTCTCCATTGGTGAGGTGCCTGCGGAGGAACGGTGTTGCTCCGAGTAGCAGAAGCGCGAAGGCGGTCAGCCGTTGCAGGTACCGGGCTGGGCTGGACTGGGCTGGACTGGACAAAGAGGTCGTCGGCTGGACCGGCCCGGAACGCGCTCGGCTTTGAGCACCGGCACCGCGCCCCAACCAGGACGGCGACGGCTCGTTCGACCTGCGCTTTGGTGTGGGCAAGGCAAGAGGACCACTTCGGTACTCGATGTGGCGCTGCTCGACCTGCCCGGACGTTCAGTTCCAGTGGCCCGCGGCGGCGGTCTCGGTGACGAAGGTTTCGAATGTCCTGGGGGGTCGGCCGAGGGCTCGTTCCACGCCGTCGGAGAGCGCGGCGCCCGTGCCGTTCCGGATGGCCACCAGCAGCCCCGTCAGCAGCCGGGCGACATCGGGTGAGGCGCCGGCGCCGACCTGGCGCTCGACGAAGTCCGCCGGATCCACGTCGACGTGACGGACCGGACGGGCGGTGGCTCGGGCGATGAGGTCGGCCGCCTCACCGAAGCTGATCGCCCGTGGGCCGGTCAGCTCGTAGATCCGGCCGCTGTGGCCGTCTTCGGTCAGTGCCGCCATGGCAACTTCGGCGATGTCCTCGGCGTCGACGAACGGAGTGCGCCCGTCACCCGTGGGCAGGGCCAACGTGCCGGCGAGAATGCCGTGCCGCCAGGGTCCCTCACTGAAGTTCTGCGCGAACCACTGCGGCCGCAGGATGGTCCAGTCGACGCCGGAGGCGCGCACGGCCTGCTCGGCGGCGTGCAGGGGATGGCCGTCCTCGCCCGCGCGTGGGGCGGACAGCAGCACCAGGCGGCGCACGCCCGTGGTGACCGCCTCGTTCACCAACTTCGGTATGCGCGCCTGGTGGTCCGTGCTCCTCGACAGGTTGGGCTCCACGAGGTAGACGGCAGTGACGCCGTCGAGTGCGGGCGTCCAACTCGCCGGGTCGTCGAGGTCGAGGCGGACGTCGCCGCCGGTGCGGGAGGCCGTGCGGACGGACAGGCCGGCGGCCTTGAGGCGCCGGGTGATGCGGCTGCCGGTCTTGCCGGTGCCGCCGAGGACAAGGATGGTCTTCATGCCGTCCAGACAACCCCAGGAGCGCATGGACGATCCATGGGAGAACGTCCCCACTTCCTTTGTGTTCGTCTAGCGTTGGGGCGTGGACGTCCTCAGCGATCTGCTGCACCGGGCCCGGGCCAGGAACGCGATGGTCAGGCAACTGATCCAGCGACCTCCGTGGTCGCTGAGCTTCACCGACCCGCCACCGCTCACGGTCGTGACCACGCTCGCCGGTCATGCGTCGGTGTGCATCGACGACACGGACACCGCACCGGTACGGCTGTCGGCGGGCGACATCGCCCTCATCACCCGCCCCCGCCGGTACACGATCGCCGACGACCCTTCCACCCCGCCCCAGGTCGTGATCCACGGGCGGAGCAAACGCGTCGTCGACCGGTCCACACAAGCGCCGGACACGCAGCGGAGCCTGGCTCCCCGCACCTACGGCGACGGTCTGCCCGGGGCCACGATCATGCTCCGCGGCGCCTACGACCTCAGCGGCGACGTCGGCGACCGCCTCCTCGGCATGCTGCCGCCGCTGGCGGTCGTACCCGCCGGGCCCGCGACCCGGGCGGCACTGGACCTGCTCGCCACTGAGGCCACCCGCGACGAACCCGGTCAGGACGCCGTGCTGGACCGACTGTTGGACCTCTTGCTGGTGCTGGCGTTGCGGGCCTGGTGGGCCGCAGCGGAGGCGGCGCCCGCCTGGTACCAGGCGCTGTCCGATCCGGTGATCGGCGAGGCGCTGCGCCTGCTGCACGAGCATCCAGCCCGCCGGTGGACGGTCGCCGAGCTGGCCGCCCGGGTCGGCACGTCCCGTGCGACCTTCGCCGCCCGCTTCACCGCGCTGGTCGGCGACCCTCCGCTCAGCTACCTCACCAGCTGGCGTATGTCCCTGGCGGCGGACCTGCTGCGGGACGCCGATACGACCGTCGCCGCCGTGGCCCGCGAGGTTGGATACGAGGATCCCTTCGCCTTCAGCGTGGCGTTCAAGCGCAATCGGGGCGTCAGTCCCTCGGTCTGGCGCCGCCGGACTCACTGATACGGCACGAAGAGGTATCCACCCGGGGGCACCCGACGCCCAGCTAGGCAGTTTCGTTGGAATAGTCGGTCGTTGGTCCGGGTCGGGGGTCGGGGGTCCGGGGTCCGGGCTCCGGGTCCGGGGTCCGGGGTGGCATTAACTGATGTGCACTGAGCGCGATTCGTGCACGTGGGAGCAGGCCTTCGCCGCGTTGACGGCCCAGGCCGACGCCAATGAGGACCTGACTTGGGCCGTATCGGTGGACTCAACGATCCTGCGTGCCCACCAGCATGCGGCCGGGGCCCGCAAAAAGGGCCCCGGCCGCAGAGCCAGCAGCTTTCGTCAGAGCCAGTCAGCCCACCGGCACGTCGTTGCCCGTCAGCTGTGCCCGAATGCCGTTCTTGGTCACGGAGATGTCGCGTAGCCGAATGTCGCCCGGCAGGTTGTCCGGCAGCTGGGCGGAGAACTCCATCTGCTGCGCGACCTTGGGCTCCCGGAGCTTCTGCAGGCCCTGGATGAGCGAGGGATCGATGCCGGTGGGCTTGAGCAGCGACGGATGGTCCACGAGCGTGTCCAGTACGGGCCCCTTCATCATCTGCTGCGGAAGGACGTGCTTCCCGGTCGCCTGTTGCAGCTCGTCCTCGTCCATCTTGTCGGCGACCGGTGCAGTCAGCTGCACGCCACCGCCCTTGCCCGGTACGTACGTGAGCACGCCGGGTATCACCACGCGCGTGTCCTGCACGGTCATGCGCAGGCCGCGGTCCCCGGTGCGCCGCAACTGCGCACGTCCCCGGATCTGGGCCTGCTTGTCGCCCACTGGCAGGTCGCCGCTGGCCAGCACCGTGTTCTCCGCGGGGGCGGGCCTCAAGTGGATCTGCGACGCGCCGACTTCGCGGTTCAGGTCCTGGAAGTCCAGCCGAACGTCACCGCGCACCCGGCTCAGCACCGCGCCCTTGACCGAGGACGGCAGGCTGCCGACGATCCGGATGTTGTCCACCGTCCCCTTCACCTGAGCGACGGAGACCGGCCCGGCGTCGACGTCGGGGACGTTGACCTCGACGTGGTCGATGTCGCCCGCGAGCACCTGCCCGATGAACGGGAAGCTGTCGATGTGCACTTCGGGCTCGGCGTGCAGCTTCAGCGCCTTCTGCACCTGCTGCGCCGCCAGGTTCTCCGCGTAGAGCACGGCCCAGCGGTCACCGAGCGCAAGAAACGCAAGAACGACGGCCAGCGTGACGACCACCTTCGCGGTCCTCCGCACGATCCGACGCGGCTGGCGCTCGGCCCGTGGGTGCTCCTTCTCGTCTCCGATGATCGTGTGGTCGTTGCCGGTGCCTGTAAGGGAGTCGGCGCCCACGGTGTGGCCCTGGGCCGACGGCTCGTCCGGGCCCGGGTTGTCCGAGGCCGGTCCGTCCTGGGCAGCACGGCTCGCGGATACCCGCGCCATGGGGTCTGCTGAAGGTTCATTGGAAAGCATCGCCACCATGCGATCACAGCCCGGGTACTCGAACCAAGTCGTGCACAGTCCAAGTTGTGCGCAGTCCAAGTTGTGCGCAGCCCAAGTTGTACGCACTCCAGGTTGTGCACAGTCTTCGAGAGATCACGCCGGTGCCCAAAGGGCCAACCGCATACAGCTGCCTGGCTGTTGGACCAGTGGTGGACCGCTCCCCCGGGCGGCCCGTCAGTCTTTCGGCCTCGCCGGCACCCTGGCGCAGAGGTAGGGACGCGCGAGCAGCAGGCCGGTGCCGGTCATGGCGATGCCGAAGTAGACCGGCGCGAGGTGGAGGAAGTCCAAGTAGTGGATCGCGCCGTGCACTACGACAGCCGGCAGGAAGCCGGCGGCCGCCGCCGCGGCCAGGGTCCAGAAGACCCAGGCTTCACCCCGCCGCCAGCCCCAGGCGCTGAGCAGGACGATCGCCACCGCGGCGGCCATCAGGGCGCCGCCGAACCCCGCGCGGTCGTGGGCGACGAACGGCACAAGCCGAGGGCTCACGGCTTCCAGCGTCTGCGCGCTGGTGCCCAGGAAGGCCAGATCACTCGGCACGAAGACACCGGTCAGACCGACCACCGAGATCACCGCTCCGCCGACGAACAGCCCCGCTCCCGTGACGATCAGCAGCAGCTGGCCGACCAGCGCCCGTCGGCGTTCCGGCTCCGGCCCCTCGGGCGCCAGCCGCCACCGCGGTGCATGCGGGGTCCGCCGGACCGCGGCCACGAACATCGGGAACAGCACGATGACGGTGGCCGTGTGCAGGGGTTCCACGAAGCCGGTGGCCAGGAAGTAGAACAAGGTGGGGAAGCCGATCAGCCCCGAGAGCAGATACACCTCGCGGGCCCAGGGCCAGCCGCGTCTCATCCCGCCCAGGGCAAGGCCGGTGTAGAGGGCGCCGATCGCCACCATCGTGCCGGCCATGGTGATCCGGTCGTGCTGGAGGAAGTGCACGAGGTGGTGGTTGGCGGCATGCAAGTCGTGCAGCGTCATGCCGAGGTAGTCACGGTCGTACCAGAGCAGCACCGGCCCCAGGGTGATTGCCGCGGCGCCGAGTCCGGCGCCCGTCATACCGAGCCCGACGAGCAGTGCCCACCACCAGGCGGGCCAGCGGCGAGGAGCGCGGCCGACGTCCCGCAGCCGCGGAGCGGGCGCGGTGGGCGTGGCCGCCTCGGTGACCCGTGCGAACCAGCCGGGCCCGGCCTCGACGAGCACTCCGGGCCGGGCGAGCACGACGGCCCCCGGCTCCTCGAGCGCGGCGGCCGCGGCGGTGACGGACGGGTCGGACACATGCACCACGTGCGGGTCGCCGCTGCTGGTGAACCCGTCGACATGGGACTTGAGGGCGGCCTCCGCCTCCGGATCGCACACGCGGGCCACGACCGGGATCGAGCGGCCGGCAACGGCCTCGCGTACCGTCTCGACGTCGGCCGCCGAGACGGGAGCCACCTCGACGACACCGGCCCCGAGCGGGTGCATGGCGCGCACCGCCTCGCGGGCGAGCGAGGGCGGGACGGATATGCCGACCCGGACGGTCACGGGCACGCCGGCGATCTCGCCCGCGAGCCGCTCCGGTGGATGGCGGTGGCCGAATCCCCGGGCGATCAGCCGCGCACCGGCCGGACGGGAGCCGATCGACGCCAGCAGCCGCAGTGCGGTTCGCTGTGAACGGCGCCGGCCGACGGCGGCGGCCGCCAAGCCGCGCAGCGGGTGATACGTCCAGTCCGGCATCAGTTGCTCTCGCTCTCCGTCGCGGTCACCGGGTCAACGGGTGCGGTCCAGCTGAGCACCGGCCTCATGGAACGCAGCGTCGCCCCCATCGGCGTCAGCCGGGCGGCCGTGTCGCGCAGCAGCACCGCAGGCGGCCACGACAACTGGCCGATCGCGCCGAGCCGGGCGGAGCGGCGCGCGATGGCCTGCGTCCGCGGGCGGCGCAGCAGGTCGTACGAGCGGAGCGCGGCGGCCACGTCCGGGGTGCCGTCGAGGCAGTGGGCGAGGGTGACCGCGTCCTCAAGTGCCTGGCACGCGCCCTGACCCAGATTGGGGGTCATGGCATGGGCCGCGTCGCCCAGCAGCGCGACCCGGCCGCGGACGAAGGAGGGCAGCGGCGGCAGGTCGTACAGGTCGTGGCGGAGCACCGCGTCCGCGGGGACGGCGGCCAGCAGGGCGGGGACGGGATCCGGCCAGGACCCGAACCTGCGCAGCAGTTCGGCGTGCTCCGACGAGCCGGAGGTCGTTCCCGCCGGCAGCGACGCGGTCGCAAAGCAGTACATCCGGCCGCCCGGCAGTGCCGTGTGGCCGAACCGCTCCCCGCGCCCCCAGGTCGCCGCACCTTCGGCGGGCGGCTCGGCGAGCGGCTCGGTGACCATGCGCCAGGCGGTGTAACCGGCGTACCGGGGGCCGGCCGCGTCGGGCCACAGCGCGCGTCGTACCGCACTGCGCAGTCCGTCGGCGCCGACCACGAGATCGGGCCGGGACGCGCCCCCACGGTGTTCGACGACCAGACTGTGGTCGTCGTCGCGGACCGCGGACACCTCGCTGCCCGACCGCAGGCTGTCGGCAGGCAGCGCCTTGCTGAGCACCCGCAGCAGATCGGCGCGGTGCAGGACCATCAAGGGATGGCCGAAGCGGCGTGCCAGCTCCGCGTTGTCCGTACGGGACAGCCAGCGGCCCCGCCGGTCGCGTACGCCGCCCGTGCCCTCGACGGCACCGTACGCCCGGACGGCGTCGGCCAGGCCGAGCACCTCCAGCGCGTGCAGCGCGTTCGGCCAGAGGGAGATACCGGCGCCGATCTCGGTGAACTCCGGGGCACGTTCCAGCACTTCGACGCGCCAGCCTCGGCGGTGCAGGGCGATGGCAGCCGCGAGGCCGCCGATCCCACCGCCGACGATGGTCGCGGCGCGCTGCGGCATGGGTCCTCGCTCTGAGTTCGGGGGCGCCGCCCCTGGTCACGTGACGGTCGGTCCGGTGCTCTGGCGGCATGCAATGCGACGCAGGCCCGGCTGAGCAGCGCCTCATAGCAACATGTCGACAGAAGCATGTCAACAGCCTGTCAACGTGCCGAGGGGCGCGGACCTGCGTGGGAAGGACTGGCTGGAGCTCCTTCCTCTTTGCTTCGTCGAGATCATGTTGTCGCGCCGACCATACGGTCCCGGATTGGAATCACCACCGGGACCATGCCCGCCACCCTCCCGCACACCCCTTCAACAGCCGCTGAAACTGCCGCTGTAACTGCCGTATCCGCAGACAAGTGAACGCCTCAGCCCACTGCGCATCAGCCCCAACCCCCCATCCATCCGGGCAATATGTCCGGATCACGGCCGGCCTTGTGCAACACGCTTCAACGGCTGTCTCGCAATGATCATGGAGTCCGGGAAAGGCACAAGGGCACGCTGCTGTGCGGCAGCACGCCCTTGTCTGCGGAAGCCGGGGGACCGCGCGCCCAACCTGACGCGACCTCGGCCTCACATACTTGGCGGAGCGGATGGACTCAGGCGGCGTCAGCGCGAACGGCGGTCGCGGCCAGGGTGGTGTAGTTCATCGTGAAGCGTCCGCCCAGGGAGTCGATGGCTTCCCCGACCGCGTCCAGTATCTCGGCCAGCTGATCGGGACGGAGTTGGGTGAGGCCACCGGTGGTGGGTAGCAGGTCCAGCCAATGGTCGCGGGTGTAGGACTGCTCCCGGTCGAATCGCCACTGTTCGGGATCGTTGAACCGTTCGGTCTCGCGGATCTTGTCGGCGACCTTCGCGTATGCCGCCTGGTAGAACTCGAGCGGACGTCGGGCCGGTTGGCCGTTGAGCGGGGAGTCGGGCGCCGCCCGCCGGTAGGCAACGGCGAACGGTTCGGCCACCTCGGCAGGCGGCTCGTAGACGTGCCCGAAGATCGCCAGCCGTCCCCCCGGGCGCAGCACACGTGCCGCTTTCAGGGCGCCGGTGGCCGGATCCACCCAGTGCCATGACTGGGCGGCGATGACCGCGTCGAACGTCCGGCCGGCCGACTGCCAGGCTTCAAATGCCGCCACCTCGACCTGCAGGCCACGGGCTCGCGCGAAGTCGGCCATCCGCGCATCGGGTTCGACGCCGAGCACGGTGCAGCCGGCGGCCTGGAACTGGCGGGCGGCGATGCCGGTGCCGCAGCCGACGTCGAGCACGTCAGGCCCGGGACTTCCGGCGACGATCCGCGCCACCAGTGCCTCGGGGTAGCCGGGTCGGGCTTGGTCGTAGCGTTGCGCGTCCATGCCGAAAGATTCGGCCATCCGCCGGGCCTTGTGCGGCTCCGCCGGAGACGGTTCTGACTGCTCTCGCGGTAAAATGGGCATGCGCCCACCTTAGTGGGCGTGCGCCCACTGGGCAAGAATGCCAGCAGAGTGACGCACGAGAGGATCTGTGAGTGCCGACTGGGGTGCACCTTCGCGACGCGCGACAGCAGCTGTTCGACGCCGCCGAACGCATACTTCTGCGAGACGGCCCGAACGGGCTGACCAGCCGGGCCGTCACCGACGAGGCGGGCTGCGCCAAAGGCGTCCTGCATCGGCACTTCACCGACTTCGACGCCTTCCTCACCGACCTTGTGCTCGACCGGGCCGCGCAGCTTGAGACACAGGCGAGTGCGCTGCGCGAGGCCGCCGGCACCGGCACGGTGGCCGACAACCTCACCACCGCGCTGACCACCCTGTTCGGACCGGTTCCGGTGGCGATCATCCCGCTCATCACCTTCCGGGACGAGCTGCGCGCACGGCTGCGACAAGCCAGGCCCGGAGGCGGCATCGCGATCCTCGCCCAGGCCACGACTGCGATCTCCGCTTATCTGGCCGCCGAGCGTGAACGGGGCCGCATCGCGGCCGACGCCGACATCGACTCACTCACCCTCTCCCTGGTCGGCGGTGGGCATCTCCTGTTTGCAGACCGCGATCCCGGCCCGCCGACCACGGCAACCGTCAACAAGCTCGTGACAGCGGTCATCGCCGATGCCGTCCAACGACGACCGGCCTCAAGGCCGTCCGGCGACTCTGTGATCAGCCTTGAGTGAGGGCGAGGTTGTGCCTGGGGGCGACGCAGCTGGTGGCCCAGAAGAACGCCGTCGCCCTTGAGACGGCAGTACCGCAGGAGCTTCCGGTTCTTCATGCGGGCGCTTTTGCCCGTTGCCTGGCGCCGATGGGGCATGAGGACTCCAGTGTCCTGGTAGCCGCCGTCGGCAAGGACAGTCACCTTGCCGCAGGCATCCGCAATGCCGGACTCGGCGAAGGCGGTGCAGTCGTTCCGTGCCTGACTTGGCCAGTGCGCCCAGCACCTCGCGGGCGGCGGCCATCAGCACCCAACATCGCCCCTTGGTCGGGCCACAATCCCCCGTTGCTGCCGCAGCGTGCGCTCAGAGACTGTCCTGTCGGTTACCGCCCCACCGGGTTGAGGTAGGTGCCCGGGTGGGTGGCGCCGTCCTGCTTGAGGATCTGGCCGCCGAACGGCCACTTCAGGCTGAAGTGCTCCGTCTCGTTCGGCGGTGTGACCAGGAACTTCGCCGGAACGAACTTCTCTTTCTGCGGGGTGGACCTGCCCACCGGGAGCAGGGTGATGCTGAAGTCCACCGTGTCCCCCTGCTCCAGGATCATCTTTTCGGGCTTCTTGGAAGAGCGCGCCAGCGACCAGGTGCCGTCGGTCTCCTGAGCGCCGATCATGTCGACACCGGCGAAGCCGGACAGGGTGCAGGTGCGCTTGCTCTGGTTGGTGAACCAGATGTACGCCTGGGTCTGCTTCTCGGTCTGCTCCATCTCCGGCCGCGCGTCCTCCCCCGTGGCGAAGCCGGCCTTCAGGTCGGCGGTGTGGCAGCGGGTCGGCTCAGCCTTGACGGGGGCGGCCGAGGCCGGGACGGCAGCAGCGGCAGTGCTGGCGACGACGACGGTCGCGAGGACCACGGCAGTCAGCTTGCTCTTCATATCAGGTTCCCCTCGAAGACGAATCGGCACGCGAGGTCAGCGCGCGCCCACACACCTGAAGAGGTGCAATGCCCGGGGAAGGTTCAGTGTGCGCGCCCCTTTCGCGACGGTAAGGGTGCGGGCCGGCCAAACCAGTTCGTGTCCTTGGACAGCGAAGTTGTCGACTGTCTTTGACGGTTGTCGACTGTGAGTTGGTGACCTGGCGAGCTTGTCGCTTGGTACGTGTGACCTGACCTGACACTGCTTGCCGATCAGGGACGACACCACCTGGCCCCGGTGCGCCCAACGCGACAGATGTGTCGCAGGCGTGGGCCCACTTGGATGCACCGAGGTATCGATCACTCCGCTGATCTAGGGTTTTTGCGCTGGTTGGCGTTGAAGCGCGCTTTCTTCTGACGGTTCCCGCACGTGTTCATGTCACACCATTTGCGGGTGCGACTTTGACTGGTGTCGAAGAAGGCGGCTTGGCAGGTTGGTGATGCACACAGGGCCAATTTTCCGTCGCGTTCACCCGCGATGATGCTGATCGCGTCGGCGGCGATCACGCCGAGGGCATCTTCCACGCGGGAAGCCGAGCTGAGCCGCCATTGCCGCTTGCCCTCGGGCGTCAGGATCGCTGCGGCCCGGCCCTGAGCACTGCAGTCATTGATGACTTGGACAGCAGATGCGGGGAGAGCGTCCTGGACCGCGGCCGCTGTCGCGGCGGCGTGAATCGACTCCCTCAGTTCCCGAGCGAGGTCGAGCTGGGCAGGGGTGCAGGAGTCCACGGCGAGGCCGCTCACTGTCAGCCAGTCGACGAGTCGCTGCGGCGTGGGAATGCGCTCCACAGCGTTGCCATGCCGCTCCGACAGAGTCCCCGTGAAGCTGGTCGCCAGCACGGTGCCGAGGCGGAAGTCAGGGTATCCAGCACGCATGGAACCAGCTTAGCCGGTTGCAGTGCGGCTCGAAGAACTGCTAGAACCGTCTTAGCCGGTTCGCTACAGGGCGCAGCCGGTTCCGCGATGGCCAGGAGGTCTCATGCCCCGTCCAACCGGCGACGTGCAAGCATTTGAAGTCCACGCAACCGACGCTGACCTCGACGATCTGCGCGCGCGACTGGCCGCGGCGCGCCTGCCGGAGGCTGAGACGGTCTATCGCGCCGCGCCCGACCCCCGCCGATGGCAGCAGGGCGTTCCTCTCGCCGACCTCGTCGATCTCGCGGACTACTGGCGCACCGGGTACGACTGGCGGTCGTTCGAAGCGCGGCTCAACCAGATCGGCCAGTTCCGCACGACCATTGATGATCTGGGAATCCACTTCCTGCACCGCCGATCCCCGCGCGCGGACGCCACTCCTCTGATCTTGACGCACGGCTGGCCAGGCAGCATTGCCGAGTTCATCGATGTGGTGGACGAGTTGGCAGATCCGAAGAATGCAGACGCGCCGGCATTCCACGTCGTGGCCCCGTCGCTACCCGGCTTCGGATACAGCGACAAGCCGGCCACCACCGGGTGGGGAACCGAAAAGATCGCGGCCGCGTGGGTGGAACTGATGGGAAGGCTCGGCTACAGCAAGTTCGTAGCCCACGGCGGCGACTGGGGAGGCAATATCACCACGGTCATCGGCGGCAGGTTCCCGGCGCAGGTTCTCGGCATCCACACCACGTTCGCGGAGGGGCCGCCCGGGTTGACGACGGACGGGCTGACGGCGGTCGAGCGCAAATGGGCCGAGGAAACCCGCCATTTCTGGCGCCACCGCGCGGCGTACGCGAAGCAGCAGGCGACCCGACCGCAGACCATCGGCTACTCGCTCGTCGACTCACCGGTCGGGCTTCTCGCCTGGATCCTCGACAAGTTCGCCGAGTGGTCGGACACCGAAGACAGCCCGTTCGAGACGATTTCCAGAGACCGCATTCTCGACGACGTCACCCTGTACTGGCTGACCCGGACCGGCGCATCGGCGGCCCGCATCTACTACGAAAGCCACAACTCGCTCGACCCCGAACTTCGGGTCGACGTCCCGTCAGCAATCACGATGTATCCCCGCGACGTCGAGAAGTGTCCGCGCGCCTGGGCACAGGAGCGGTACCGGCAGATCGTCCGATGGCGGGAGCCCGAAACCGGGGGACATTTCCCGTCGCTGGAGGTTCCCGAGCATTTCGTCAAAGATCTGCAAGAGGGCCTCGCGGCAGTGCTGGCCGCTCATCGGTGAACGCGGCCGGGTGCCGGCACTCCATCATCCCACACACCGCGACACGAAGATCGGCAGTCGCTCACCATACGCGACCACAAGAAGTCTCTGCGGGGCCGTGACCGCTTCATTCATGGAGTCGACGAGGCCTGGACGGGATCGATGGCGGTTGGCCGGCGAGGCATCGGCTTGCGCGCGCGGGGTTCGAGGCCGGCCAGGGCGGCTCGGACGGTCTGCCAGGTGACGCTGTGCCGTCTGGCCAGGGCCCTTGAAGAAGGAAGCCCCGCCAACTTCCGCCAACTTCTGCCAACCCCCCTGATCCACTGGGAACTTAACCCTCCCGCCAGTAGCATCCGACCGGCCAACAGCACGCCGCCCAAGCAGCCACCCCCGAAAGGGTCTCCGGCATGCGCTTGACCTCCCGCGTCGCCCCCGCCGCCCTCGCCGTGGCCGCCCTCCTGCTCGGCGTCCTCCCCGCGCAGGCCCAGGCTCACCCCGACCGCTCCCCCGACCGCGCGCCCGACCGGGTCACGGTCGGTGACCGCACCTTCATCGCCGACGGCCAAGGCCGCGCGCTCCAGTGGCGCGGCTTCAACCTCGCCGACAAGAGCAGCCGAGGCACCAACGCGTTCGCCGACATCCACGAGAGCGACCTCAAGGACATGGCCGCCCGGGGTTTCAACCTCGCGCGCCTCGCGTTCTTCTGGGACGACCTCGAACCCGCCCCCGGGCACTACGACCGCGGCTACCTCACCAAGATGCGCCGCATCCTCGACTGGGCCGACCACTACCACATCAAGGTCATCCTCGACGCCCACCAAGACGTATACGGCCCCCACTTCGGCTCCCGCGGCGTCCCCGACTGGGCCACCCGCGACGAGGGGTTGCCGTTCTCGCCGATACCCGACGACTGGTTCTCCGAGTACTTCGAGCCATCCGTACAGGCCTCCTTTGACCACCTGTACAAGGACGCCGACCTCCGCGCCGCGCACGCTCGCATGTGGATGACGGTCGCCTCCGCCCTGGGCAGGCACCCGGCGCTGCTCGGCTACGACCTGATGAATGAGCCGTTCGCGAAGTTCCTCGAAGGCGAAGACCTCCCTGCCGCCGCGGGCCGCTTCGAGGCCACCGAGCTCACCGAGCTGTGGAACCGCCTTGCCCAGGCAATCCGCCTGGTCGACCACCGGCCGTGGGTATTCGTCGAACCAACCGTCATCGTCGGTACCGGCGTCCCGACCAAGCTGGGCCGCATCGACGACCCGCACGCCGGCTACGCACCGCACTTCTACGAGACCGCGATGGAAACCGGCGCCGACTACGACCCCAACGGCACCTTCATCCCCGCCTACGAAGCTGCCATCAGCGACTACCCGACCCGTAACCGCATGCCGGTGATCGTGGGGGAATGGGGCGGCAACCCCTACGTTCCACACGCAAGCCAGTTCGTCACCGACATGACGGCCTCCCTGGACCGCTTCTCCAGTGGCTGGACGTGGTGGCAGTGGTGCCGGGGCGGCGGCTACTGCTTCCTCGACCAGACGGGCGCCGCGAAGCCCAACGCCCAGCTGCTCGTCCAGCCCTACGCGCGGGCCGTCGCGGGCGACCCGCTCACGTTCGCGTACGACCCGGCTACCCGCACCTACACGCTCACCTTCCGCACCCGCGACAACGTAAAGGGGCCCACCCGGATCACCGTGCCCAGGGACACGTACCCACGCGGCTACCGTGTCGATGTCCAAGGCAGCAAGGCCAGTTGGGAACACCACGGCCAGACCGTCACCGTGAGCACCCACGGCAGGGCCGGAGCCACCTACAGGGTCACGATCAGCCCGAGGTAGCCCACTCGATTTCTGTGATGACAAGGCCCTGGCGGAGCAGGCCCGCCACCAGCTGACCAGGCCCCGGACGGCTCTCGTCATGGCCAGGCGGCCGGCCCCGCAGAGTGCACACGTGCGTCACAACGACGGCGGGTAGTCGTCGACGGTCATGGAGTTGTGGAGGCGCGCGCTCTTGGTGGTGAGGCGGAGGAGGGCGCGACCGGGCCCCGCGGGCAGGGCCGAGATCAGGCGGGCGCCCTGGGCCAGTCCACGCACGCCGAGGCGTGAGGTGGGGATCAGGGTCTTCGCCGCGCTCAGCGCGGCCGTGCGGCTGCCGCGCACGTGCTCCGCCATCGCGCGCTCGTAGGCGGGAAAGGCGAGCTCGTGGTCACCGCCCGCCCGCGCCAGCTCACCGGCGAGGACGTACGCGCCTACGACGGCCAGGCTGGTGCTACCGCCGACGACCGGGCCGGGGCTGTAGCCCGCGTCGCCGACGAGCGTCACCCTCCCCCGCGACCAGGTGTCCATGCGGAGCTGGGCGATCGAGTCGAAGTAGAACGCCTGGGTGCGGTCGAGCTCGTCCAGCCAGCGGTCCACGTCAGGGTGCAGGCCGTCGAACGCACCGCGCAGCAACTCCTTCTGCCGGAACACGTCGTCGTGGTGGTGGTCGAGCTCACGCTCGCTCCGGAACAGGAACAACGCCCGCGCGTCGTCGAGGTGCCGCACACCGTACATGCCGGCCGTGCGGCCGACGCCGACGTGCATGAGGAGCTCGCCGTCGAGCCCGGAGCCATTCGGCAGGGTCAACACCCCGAAGTGGGCCCCGATGGAGGTGCTGAAGCGGGACTCGTCGCCGAAGACGAGACGGCGCACGTTGGAGTGCAGCCCGTCCGCGCCGACGACGAGGTCGAAGCGGCGCGGCTCGGCGTTCTCGAACCGCACCTCGCCGTCGGGCGAGATCGCGGTGATCGAATCGCCGAAGATGTACTCGACGTCGTCACGTGCGGCGTCGTAGTAGATCTCGCTGAGGTCGTCGCGCATGATCTCGACGTGCTGGTCGGAGGTGGCACTGAAGATCTTGGAGAGGCCCACCCGGACGGGTCGCCGTGCACCCTCCTGATAGACGGTCATTCGGCTGGTGCCGGTGGCGCGCTCCTCGACGCGCCGGAGCACGCCCATCTTCTCCGAGACGTTGATCGCGGGCCGGAACAGGTCGACCGCGTGGCCGCCGGTCTTGCGCGGGGTCGGCGCGCGCTCGACGACGGTGACACGGAAACCGTGCCTGGTGAGCCAGTACGCCAGCACCGGACCGGCGACGCTGGCGCCGGAGACGAGGATCCGCATGGCACTCCTCCTTGTCATTCAGTCCACCCGTACGGCGTGGATCGCGGTGAAGGCCAGGAGGGGCGTGGCGGTCCGCGGGGGATCCTCGAGTACGGGCGAGTGTCCGAGACCGGGCAGCAACTCGACTTCCGCGCCCGGAACGGCGCGGTAGTCGGCGGCGGAGGAGGACCGCCACCTGCGGTCGTCCTCGCCGAAGAGCACCAGTAGCGGCTTGCCGAGGGCCGTCAGACGGTCCGGGAGTGCCTGCTGCTGCAGGTAGTCACGGGTGGCCTGCATCGTTGCGGTGAAGGTGTGGTGGGTCATGCACCGTACGTCGTCCAGGAGTTCTGGTGGCATCTGGTAGCCCGCGCGGCTGAAAGCGGTGCTCGCGAAGCGGCGGATCTGTTCGTCGGTCGGCGGCCACTGCGCGAGTCCGATGGGGGCGGTCTGCGGTGCGATGAAGGCGTCCAGGCTGGGTCCGGTGTTGATGAGGGCGAGCGCGGTCACCAGGTCCGGTCGCTGTTCGGCGACGGCGGTGGCGACCACGCCGCCGCTGGAATGACCGACGGCCACGGCGCGTTCGACGCCGAGCCGGTCCAGCGCCACGCCGGCCCGGCGTGCCTGGTCCGGAAGCGCGTAGCTGCGATCGGCCGGTTTGGCCGACCGGCCGTGCCCGAGCAGGTCGATCCGGATGACGCGGTGAGACGTGGTCAGCAGCGGAACCAGCGGGTCCCACGAGCGGGTCGAGGATGCGGACCCGTGGATGAGCAGGAGTGCGGGGGCGTCGCGGGGGCCGTCCTGGCACACGTGGATGTCGCCGTCGTCCAGCGACAGGGTCGAGCTCTCGGTGGCTTCGGTGCCGCCCTTCACGTGCGGTCCGCCGTCAGAAACAGTCATGAGCCCACTGTCGCCGCCGCCCCCCGCCGGCGGATTGGACAAATGTTCCCTCATCCGGCTCACGTAGCATGGAGCGGTGCGGACTTTCATGCACGGTGCGGCTGTGTGGGACGTCGCCTGCCCGCAGCGGCCGAGCAGGGTGGCCGGTCTCACCATGGCCGGGTTCCGTGTCCGTAACCTGCCGGCCCTCCGGATGGTCCCGCACCCGGCCGTGACGCTGCTCCTGGAGTTCGGCGCCGGCTCGCCCGTCCTTGACTGTGCCGCCGGGCAGCAGCAGCGGGGAAGCCTCGTCGCCGGGCCCGGGCTGGGGGCCGGAGGCGCGGTCCGGGCGCGGGGAGAGAACCTCGAATGCGTGCAGGTGCGCCTGTCCCCGGTGATCGCACGCGCGGTTCTGGGCGTCTCCCCCGCCGACCTCGACAGCGCCGTCGTCTCCCTGGGCGACCTGTGGGGCCGGGAGGTGTCCCGGATCTGCGAGCAACTGGGCGAGGTCTGGTCATGGCAGGCCCGTTTCGCGTTGACGGACGCGCTGCTCGCCCGCCGGCATGAGGCGGGACCGCCGGTGGACCCGGAGGTGGCCTGGGCCTGGCACCGGATCGTCGCCAGCCGTGGCCTGGCCCGGGTCGACGGACTCGCGGCCGAGGTCGGATGGAGCCGTAAGCGCCTGTGGTCCCGGTTCCGGTCGCAGCTCGGTGTGCCACCCAAGCGTGCTGTGAAGCTGGTCCGCTTCGACCATGCCGCCCACCGCCTGGTCGCGGGTGAAGGCGCGGCCCACGTCGCGGCCGACGCCGGCTACGCCGACCAGTCCCATCTGCACCGAGACGTCATGGCATTCACCGGCGCGACCCCCGCGACCGTGGCCGGCGAGCCGTTTCTCGCGGTTGACGACCTCGCGTGGCCCGACCGTGGAACGCTCACCATGCCTCACGTCCCCAGCGATCCCCGGCTCGGTCGTCGGCCGGAGGTCCGACGGCTACCACTGTGATCGTCGCCGCCGTCACCTGCGCTGACTGCGGATCCGGTGCGCTCAGCGGTAAACCGCGCCGAGCGCCAACCGTACCGGTCGAAGCGCGATGTACCGACCGCAAGGACTCGTCCAGTGCTGTGACCACATAGGTTCGCCGGGTTGGTGGTCGTGGCGGATTGAGGTGCGGGTGAAGTCCATTCCGACCGCTGGCGGTGCGGTGGAAACGATCGTGAAAGTCCGTCCGGACGACGCGAGTTGCACTCAACACCCCTCCCGACTCGCCCCCCCATAGCGTGTGAAGTCCGCGAAAAGGCAGGAATCAGGAAATGCAGGAGGGCGATGTGCCGTGGTCGGCAGGATAGGGGCATGGACCAGGAAGAGATGGGGTCGGGCGGGGCGTGGCCGGTGGTCGTGCGGTTTCCTGTAGAACCGGTGGAGGCCGCTGTGGAGGCGGACGCGATGGACGCCGTGGTGCAGGTCGACACGCTGGCGGTGCGCGGCCCGCTGTTCGGGGTGGCAGCGCAGAGTGTGGAGGCGGAGCAGCGACCGCAGTGGCGGGTGGTGAGCGCAGTGACGGCCGGCTGTCCGCAGACGGCGCGTGACAGCCTGAACTCGCTGCTGTGGTTCCGGGCGAAGGACGATGCCCAGGACAGGGAGGAACGGCGTGCTCTGCTGGCGGCGGTCGCCCGGTTGGAGCGCGAACGCGTCGACGAACTCACCGTGCTCGGGACCCGCTATCGGATCGTGCGTGCCGAGGAGTACGCCGGCCTGGACGCGGACGGCATCGAGCAGCCGCGTCCGACGGATCCGGAGCCGGTCAGGCCCGACTGGGACGATGGCACCACCGAGGCGCCGATCGATTACGGGCTGCTCCTGGACCCCGACGCCCCCATCACCCCAGCCCAAGCCGCGGAGCGCCTGGCGCTGCGCACCTTGGCCTACACCGGCTCCCGGTTCCCCCACGACGTACGCAGTGACTCGCAGCGGGCGGTGGACACCCATCCCGACGTCTTACTGCTGCCTGCGACGTTCGCGGTGGTGGAGCAGGCTGCGGGTGGTGGGTGGATGTCGGCCAGCGCCCTGCACGGCAGTGCGCACGAGGCCCGTAAGACATTGGATTTTTCCCTGACGTGGTGGGAGCCACGCAGACGGGGTCTCGTCCCGGTGGGCGCTCACAGGGATGTCGACGCACGCACCCTGGTCGCCGAAGGTGTCGACCCTGCGGCCTCGGAGCTGGCCCCCTACGCCGAGGCCGCTGACCAGCTCCGCGCCGGCCGGGTCAACCAGCTTGAGGTCGAGGGCACCGTCTACCGGATCGGCCGCACCCGCCGCCTGCTGCGCTGGGGTCCCGACGGCCCCGAAGGGCCACGCCCGTCCGACATCAACAGGCACGGCCCTGAGCGCATCCACCCGGTGCTCGACGAGGACGGCAACATCCTCCCCGAGGACGAAGACAACGAGGCCGAGCCTTCGCTCTTACGGGTCCACAGCCTGCGTGACAGTGAACGGACACCCGCCGCGGCGCAGGCGTAGCCGGCCTCGGCGTAACGGGTGGCTACCCGCTCCCGCTCAGGTGACTGTTGCTTTCGGCGGCGTCTTCGCCCCGTTCAGTTGCTCCGCTGCAACTGCCCGCCCTGCGGCGCTACGAAGACGTGGCGGGGCGGTGGGACGGTGGGGCGGCGCTATCGCGCTGGTGCCGGCGCGGCTTGTTGCCGCGAAGCGAGGGCTTCGACCAGCCAGCAATGCGTGATCCCCAGGTTGGGTCGCCGAGCGGCCGAGATCGTGGCGACGTGTTCCCAGTAACGGCGAAAGAGGGGGATGGTGCTGTGCAGCTGCGCGCCCATGAAGGTGCGGAAGCCGGGTGTGTCGTCCTCGCCACGGGAGCGGGCGCAGGCTCGGGAGAAGTGGTCCAGGGCCTCTCCGGGCTGGGGTGGCAGGCCATCGGCGACCGTGTCGGCGGCGAGCTCGCAGGTGTCGAGGAGTTCTGAGTACAGCGACGCCTTGTCGCGCACGTTGGGGCAGGCCCAGTAGGTGGGGAAGTCCTGGTGACGGGTGAGTGTGTGGAGTTCGGCGTAGGCCAGGACCACTTCCGCGGTGGGGGTCTCCGGAGGTTCCGGAACGGCCTGCGCGGTGATGGCCTCGGCAAGGCGCGCCGGCACGGAGGCGGGAATCGTCTGGTCCCACGCCCCTGCGAGCCGGTCTTGGGCCTCCGGCAGACGCTGAACCTCGGACAACACCTCCAATCGGCGGAGCCGCTCCTGTGCCGAGCAGTTGTCCAGCGCCTCCAAAGTGGCCTGGCGCCAGTGGAGTTCGGTTAATCGGCTCCGCACGAGGCCCATCTCGTCGGCGATGAGGTCGCCGAGGCTGCGTTCGCCGGATGCCAGCCGGGTGATGGTGGAGATCGGGGTGTCCAGCGCGCGCAGCCGCTGGACCAGGCGCAGTTGTTCCAACGCCTCCGGCCCGTAGCGGCGGTGGCCCCCAGCGCTTCGCTCAGCGACGGGCAACAGGCCGACGTCGGAGTAGTACCGGACCGTCTTCACCGGCAGCCCGGTGCGGGCCGCCAGCTGCCCAATGGTCCATGTGACCTCACTCACAGCTACTTGAACCTCCAGTGCACGGGAGCTCTTAGCGTACGAAGTGCCGGTCGGGCACGACCGCCAGAACCGGCCAACGCCTCACCCACCTCAGGTGCTTCACCTGAGAACCGACCAGAGGGGAACACCTCATGCGTATGCGTCACATCGTCGCCGCGGGTGCCGCCGCGACCGCACTCTCGCTCGGTGCCGTACTGCCGGCCTTCGCCGACGATCACGCCCCGGTCGCCGCCGACCAGGCGGCCGCCGCAAAGCGGAAGGTCAAGGTCTACCAGGACGCCAAGTACAAGAGCAGGAACACGACCTTCACCGAAAACATGCGGAACCTGAAGAAGGACGGCTGGAACGACACCATCAGCTCGGCCAAGAACCTGGGCAACCGCACGGTCACGTTCTTCCAGCACAAGAACTACGAGGGCGCCCGCTTCTCCCTGGCACCGGGCGAGAAGGAGCCCCACTTCGGCGACCACTCCGGCATGAGCGACGCGACGAGCTCCGTCAAGTTCCGCTAACAGCGGGTTCCGTCAGTACGGACTGCTGACGGGCGGGGTGCGGCTACGGGGGGCCGCACCCCGCCCCCCTCTCCGCCGACTCACCGCGCACCGCACATCGCACGACGAGAGGCAACCATGTCGCCCTCCCGCGCCCGGGCCACCACCGCGCTCGCACTGCTGCTCCTGGCCACCACCGCCTGCACCGCCGCGGAGCACGGGTCCACGCCCGCCCCACACCCACTGCCTATGTCCCGGCAGGCCAAGCAGCTCCAGCTACCACTGGACGCCTATGCATCCACCGTGGCCGAGACCCACCTCGTGGAAGACGCACAGGACCTCCTCATGCGCCGGTGCATGAACGACCGGGGCATGGAGTGGAAGCTACTGCCCCCGGTAGCCGCCCAGGACATCGAGTCGCAGAACGTCGGCCGGTACGGAGCCGACGAGTCGGAAGCTGCCCGCTACGGATACCACCCGCGCCCCGACCCGCCGTCGGTGGCACGGCGCAACCGGGCCTGGGACGAGCGCGACGCACTCCCCGCCGAGGTTCAGCAAGCAGCCTACGGCCGCTCCGGCAAGGGCGGCTGCCTCAAGACCGCCCAGCACCAACTCGTCGGCGACACCCCGCCACCCGACTACCACGCCTTCAACCAGCTGACTGGCACCGCCCTGGAAACCTCCCGGCGAACTCCCGAGGTACGCAACGCCCTGCGCACATGGCACGCATGCATGGCAAAAGCGGGCTTCAACTACCCGGACCCCTTTGCCGCCGCCGACAGCGAGCGCTGGGAGACGACCGAGCCCACGGTGACCGAACGCGCCACCGCCCGCACAGACGTGGCCTGCCAGAAGTCCGCGAAGCTGGTGGCGGTATGGACAGCGACCGAAACCCGCATCCAACACCGTCTGATTCAGCAGAACTCCGACCGCCTGCACGAGGCGAAGGCCCGCAAGGACCGCTGGCTGGCAGCCGCCCGTCGCGTCCTGGAGCGTTACGGCGGCTGAGGCAACGCCACGGTGCACCTGAGGCGTGCCCGCCACCCGCGGGCCACCAAGATCGATGCCCACCCACCTGAAACACCTCACATGCCCCGGCTTGCGGGGCCGCCTGTGATGATGAGGAGCGTACAGATCCGATCCCGGAGCCATCCGCTTCCGCTTCCGCCTGCGCCGGCGGGCGTACCCGCGTCGGGTGAACAGCTCCGGACGGGTTTTCGACACACCTGCCGGTTGGTCAGTAGCGAAGGGTGGCGGCGACGTGGCCGGACTGGGAGAGGGTGTCGTCGGGTACGAAGGTGACCTGGGCGCCGGTGTCGAGGGAACGCTCGATCACCTCGTCGACGATGTCCTCGCGGGCTCCGGGCTCGTCGGCCTCGGCGGGGACGAGGTGCTCACCATCGGCGCGGACGATGGCGCGGAACTGCTCCTCGACGACCAGGTGGGTGACCCGGCCGTCGCCGGCGGCCTGCCAGACCTCGTCCAGACCGGCGGCGTACTCCTGGCGGCCACGGGCTGCGTCGAGCCGGGCGAGGGCATCGTCGATCTCGCGGTCGGCTTGGGCGCGCAGGGCAGGCGCGACCACCTGGCGGACGGTCTCGGCATCGGCGTGGGCGAGTCCACCGTGCCGGATCTGCTCGGTCGCCTCCTTGGCGATGGATCCGACGGCGTCCAATAGGGCGAGCGCGCTGGTCTCGCCGACCACGTACAGCGGGCGGCGGTCGGTGGCAAGGACCTTGCCGATCTCGGTGTCGGCCTGGCGCAGGAAGGTCTTGGTTTCCTCGTCGCTGAAGGTGCTGGGCGTGCCGCCGGTGCGTTCCTGCCGTTGGGGGTCCGGCGCGTCGGGGGTGCGCACCAGTGGGAAGCCATGGCCGGCCTCTTCGGTGACTCGCTCCTGGTTGCCGCCCCACAGCACGACCCGGTCGGCGGCGATCGCGAGCACCCAACAGGGGCGCTCGGCAGCCTGGGCGGCGACCAGGTTGCGGGTGAGGAAGGTGTCGGACAGGACCACCCGCGCCGGGGCAGTACGCCCGAATGACCAGACCTGGTGCTCGCCGGGTGCGGCGAGGATCGCCAGGCCGTCCTCGGCGTGCACCAGGTCGACCTCAGACACGCCCCGGTCGAGTTGCTCCAGCACGTCGATCCGGTCGGCGCGGGAGACCGCGGGGTCGGCCTGGATTTTTTCCTTCGCCTCGGCCAGCAGTGTGCGCAGCCGGACCGGATCCTCGGCGTTTTCCGGCTCCCGGCGGTGCGTGGGCATCAGGATGGAGACCGCCGGATAGCGCCGAGGCCGACGCAGCTCGGCGAGGACGGTGGGGCTGAGGGTGTGGCGCACGGAGACCCTTCCCGAAGGCGGTCCCGCCTTCTCTGTGTGTACGCACGAAGTCTGCCACTTGTCCCGAATGCCGCAAATGCGAATGCCGTCGTAGAGCACACACGGCAGGTCCTGCGTCCACCGAAAGGGGCAGGTCAGGAAGGTCCGCCGGATGAGCTGGGTGGCCTCGCGTAGCCGCTTGCCGTAGCCGGGCCGCTGCGGCAGGCAGGGGAACACGTCCTCCAGATGGGTGCGGGCACGCCGCCCCACCGCGCCTGGGACGTAAACCCGAGCAGGGCCCGCATCATCGCCGGGGTCACCCGTTCGGCGTCGCTGAGCCGGGGCGCGATGCCCACCGCTGGCCACCACGGGCCGCACTGCGGCGCACCGAGCCCTTCAGCAAGTCGTCGGGCTTCACGTGGGTGCGATCGCGACGGCGTCCAAGGCGTCGTCGTGCGTCACAACTGACGTTGGATGCCCTCGTACCGTCTGCGCGACCGAACCAGGAGACCCGATCACGGTCCGGAGCTGGCGACGGCACGCGGATTGGTCGTATCGAAGTAGACCCAGTTCGCACCCGGGTCGAAGTAGAAGGCGCCGGCATACGTCCCGCCCGTCACCTGACGGTCGAAGGACTCGCTCCGGACCCACCTGCCACTCCTGGGCATGAACTGCACCAGCTTTGCCGGCAGTTGGCTCGGCATCGCGGGCCGAAAACCCCGCTCCGGCGCCCCCACAATGGCGGCAACGCCACCCGCTCTCAGCCGGGCGAAGCCCACCACACGAACATCAGTGGGCCCCGGAACGGACACCCTCGAATCGGTGCCCCGCACGACGCCAAGCCAATGTGGGTTGGAGAGCGGGCCGAGCGCGGCGAACCGACGTTCCAGCGGTTCAGAGTCCGTACGGACTCCGTTGCCCTCTGTGCGTTTCGCAGTGGACGTACACGCCGCGAGTACCACCGCCGCGCCCAGCCCGAGCGCACCCCGACGCCCCAGACCCACCAAGCCGCCCGTCACACGCTCTCCCCCCGCCACCCCCACACCCAAGGCCCTGATCGTAGCGGTCCACTCAAAGCCGCTACCCCTTGGAATCGATCACCTAGTGGCCTCAGCGGGCTGGCCCAACGTCGGCTGTGGGTGAGGTTCGAAACGAGCCCGTCTCGGGGAGGGGCTACCGTTGTGCGGCAGCTTGGCGCAGATGGCGAGTCACATCGCCGACCAGGTTGATGCGGACCCGGCGCTCTACGAAGCGCCACTGACCGTCACGGCGCTCGAAGCGGTCGTGGTATCGACGGCCAGCGATGGGTTGCAGCGGCAGGTCAGGCAGCGCCTGCACCACGGTGACGTACGAACGCGAGACCGCGGCGCCCGCCTGTTCGTCGACCTCGATGGCAACGTTGGTGGTGACATGCTGGGTTCGCGGCGTGCCGTCGGCGTAGACGATCAGGGTGTCCTGGGTCGGCTCAGTCGCCGGAGTAACCCCAGAAGTAAATTTCCTGCGGTTCACCCTCATGGTCGTGGAGCACGGCGCACCGACCGTACCAACGCCAGTAGTCGAATTCCTCGAATCGTGGCACGTGAGCCCGGGTGAGCTTCCGCGTGCCCAAGACGCGCAGCGCCTCCTCCTCGGTCACCCCCTTCAGGGTGCAGTAGTCCGGCTCCTCATCCGGCCCGATGATCCGGAAGATGTCGAGTATCGAGTGCGTCCCCTCGTGCTGGACGAGTTCGTGCTCCCACAGGTCGTCCACGGTCTTCGGCCACGGCACCCGCTCTTCCTCCGGCCTCCAGTCGGCACCAGGACCCCAGTAGTACTCCCGCTCCTCAAAGACCTTCTGTCGCAGCCCCTCGAATGCCCCGACGAGATCCTCCTGATACGGCACGGAATAGTGCCACTCTGACGCGCCCATGCGGTCCCTCTCTCCAGCCTTCCGGAACGGCCGGACGCTAACAGCAGCCACTGACACTCGGGCGTGAAGGGAGCACCAGATGGAAACGGTCTGGCTCAGTGCGAGGTCGTCTCAGCTTCCGTTTCATACAGCCTCACGCAGCTACGTTCACTGCCGTACAGACGGAGCCATCGGCAGGAGCCGCCCGCCCCGGCGCTCGGCCGCCCATGAACGCAGGTGAACGGCCCTGGGCGCACCCCTCACCCCACCAACAGACCTGGAAGGCGTGTGGGGCACCAGGCGGCGCCGACCGCTCTTCTCAAGGAGGATGAGGGGGGTGGGGATCCACGGCCTGCAAACATAGTCCCGAGGTGGCTCCCGGGGACCTTTGTGCCCACCCCCCTTGACCGCGGACCTCGAAGGTTCTCTGACCGGTCTCACTCCACCGGACAAACTAGCAAGCAGCACTGACAACGGCCCGCCACCGAGCGGCGCTTGCTCACCCGGTCCCGGGCCGCTGCTTCAGCAGACGGTCCATGTGGCTCACGCCCTCCCGCTGCGTGTCCTGCACGACGTGCGTGTACGTGTTCATCTTCATCGTGATCGCGATATCGCTGTGCCCGAGGATCTCCCTCACCACGCCCGGAGCGGTACCGGCCGCGGTGAGCAGGGTGGCGCAGCCGTGCCGGGCATCGTGCAGCAGGATCACCTGCAGATCGGCGTTCTTCGCGACCCGGGTGAAGGAGCGGTACAGGTTCCGCAGCTCGATCGGCTTCCCCGTGCGGGTCGTGAACACGTAGCCCGCCTCCTCCCACTTGGCACCGGCCTGACCACGCATGGCAGCCTGCCTCATTCGCTGCCACCGGAGCGGCACGAGGCAGATGGCCGGCAGCGGCAGAGCCTGACGAGCGCAACAAGCACGCGCCGCCCGCTGTCGGCGGGCGGCGCGTCGAGGCGTTGGGCAGCCACCACCATGGGTTGCGCCTCTGAATGGGTTGCGCCTCGGATCCCGGGGCCCAACCGGGCAACGGTGGGCAGGCGAGGAGCCGACCCGATCCGCGGGCTCGCGTACGAGCCCGCTCTCCTTCGGTCACTCACGGACAGCAGGTACGAGAACGCCCCTCTGCCCAAAGACGCTCGCGGGGGCCGCTGTCAGCGCCTGTCGGACTCGGCATGGTGGTGGAACTGGTGGTGATCGGAGCGGATGTCGGCGTTGATGCACGTGTTCCCGACGGCCGGGTTCAGCACACCGATGAAGTTGAGGGTGTTCCCGCAGAGGTTGATCGGGACGGTGATCGGCACCTGGACGACGTTGCCGGAGATGATGCCCGGGGAGCCCACCGCTTGGCCTTGTCCCTCGGAGTTGGCCGAGGCCACGCCGGCCATTCCGGTGACGGCCACCCCGGCAGCGACGGTCGCCACGAGTGCCTTCGCGATATACGACATGCTCTCTAGTCCTTCCACGTATGACGTCAGATCACGCTCCCCACCCATGAGATACGGCTGGGGCCTGATCAACGCGCGGCTGACCGAAATGTCACGTAATGCTCCTACTAACGGCTTAATGCGCGGGGTGCTGTGCTCGTCCACGTGATCGTCCGCGTGCTCGTTCACCTGACCCTCCGCGTGGTCGGCAATCGCTTGATCATGGCCGTTGATCAGGTGCTGGTAAATCAGCGCCGTCCGCGCGGACGAGTCCCCCACACGGTGCATCAGCTCCGGGGTGGTCGCGCCGCCGGTCGCGGCGGGCGTGTTGCCCCGGTGCCGTAGATCGTGGAAGTGCATGCCCGAGAGGCCGGCGGCGCGCAGGGTGGGAACTGGTGAAGACCAAGCAGCGCCGCCCGCCCCACAGCCGTACGTCTGACGCCCGTGACGCGCTTGATCGTGGCAGCGGGAGGAGGCGGCGACGCTGTCACCGCTGCGATGCTGGACACGGCCCTCTACGGTGGCGAAGCTCCGGCGGTGGTTCTCACCTACGCGTGGGGCCGCCTCTTGATCGCCCCGGCCCTGGCCCGAGAGGGCCGGCCCACTTCACCGGCTACGCCCCCTCGCCCAAAGCGTCCAGACGGTTCCCGCGGACGCGACCCCGATTGCTCCCGCGGGCTCGACGCTTCCCCGACTGGCCGCGGAGCTCCCGCGGACCTTCGCGCTCATCGATCCGCACCACGGCACCGAAGGGATGGTTCGCCAACTCGAAGAGCACCTACGTACAGGACTTGGAGCCGGATTCCGTCGACCTCCTGGACGTCGGCGGCGACATCCTCGCCCAGGGCGAGGAAACCGCCGAGTACAAGCTCCTGGCAGATGAGTTGCTGCCGGCCCTGCAGACCCTGCCCCTCGCAGCATCGTGTGATCGCTTCAGCCAGCTGTGCGTGCGAGCGTGCGATCCGCTCATGCCCAGCGCTGCCGCCGGCTCCTCGGCGGGTCCGGGCCGGGTCGCTGCGTCATGTGGCGCCGACCGTCGGCAGGAAGCAGCCGACTTGCTGCAACCGTCCTCGAAGCCGTTTGGCAAACTGCTAAGGAAGTTGGCCATGCGCTACGAACATGACGTCTACTTCCACCGGTGTCCGATCGAAGGGCAAGGCGACACCATGACCACACGACAGGTACGCAAACGGTGTCAGGCGCTCGTCAAGACGCTCGACCTACCCCGGCCGTTTTCCGTCGACGCCTTCGTCAAGGGGCTGTCGGTGCGGCGGGGTCGGCCGATCCGGATCCACACGGTGCCGATCGGAGCCGCCATCAACGCCTGCGGATTGTGGATCGCCACCGCTGCCGACGACAACATCTATGTCGAGGAGAAGACCACCAAGTTCCACCAGGAGCACATCATTCTCCATGAAATCGGGCACATCCTGTGCGAACACGGCCGCAGCGACCAGGAGTTCCACGAGGTGCTCGCCATGCTGTTGCCCAGCATCCGGCCCGAGATGATCAGCCGGCTGCTGGGCCGCAGCAACTACACCAATGAGCAGGAGCAGGAAGCCGAACTCGTCGCCAGCCTGATCTACTCGGCCGCGGGCATCCTCACGCCCTCGCCGTCGACGGGGGTGCGGGGCAAGCTTGAGGCCGCACTCGGGATCCGGGAGTAGGGCCATGAGCACACTTTCCCTCTACGAACTCGGCTCCCGGATCGAGTTGTTCGGCGCGGCCGCGCTGTGGCTGGTGATCATCCTCCGACTGCCTGCCGCCCGCCACTCCCATCAGCAGAAGATGTTGCTGCTCGCCGTGGTCGGGATCGCCGGGTCGATCACCGTCTACCTCGACCCCGTCACCGCGGTGGTGAACCGGTCCCTCACCTTCGCCCAGAGCTGCGGGTTGTTCATGAACGCCTGGGGAGTCCTCAGCTCGGCCCTGATCCTCGATTTCGTCCTCGCGGCGATGTCCCGGCGCCGTCCCTGGCTCATCTACGGCCCCATGATCATCACCATCGTCGCGCTGATCACACTGAACTTCACCATCGCCCCGCACGCCGGCTGCGTCACGACGCAGGCCGTCCCGTGGTACAGCCCCTTCTGGTGGATTCTGGTGGCAGCGCATCTTGTCGGCACGGTCCCCTGCGCGGTGCTGTGTGTGCGCTACGGCCGCCAGGCCCATGACGACCGGTCTTTGCGCACCGGCCTGTTGCTGCTCGCCGCCGGCTTCACCTCGTCCTCCCTGTTCTGGTGCGTCGTGCTGGCCTTCCTCCTGGCCCGCCCCGCCTGGCTGGGCGCACTGTTCCCGTTGAACATCGGCGTCACCGCCTGGCTGATGACCGCAGGGGTCTTCCTGCCCCTGGCGCTGACCATCCGCCGCGCGGCCCGCGACGCACGCGCCCTGTGGTGCCTGAGTCCCCTGTGGCGTGACCTGACCGAGGCCGTCCCGCACGTCACCCTGGAGAGGCCCCACCGGCGGATCCGCGCGGTGGTGGGCAGTCCGCAGGTCATCCGGCTCAGGCTCTACCGCCAGGTCATCGAGATCCTCGACGTCCTGCTCGTCCTGCAGGATTACGTGCGGCCCGAGGTGGTGGAGCGCGCCCGCCGCCACGTCACCGAGCACGGTGTTGCCGAAGAACACCTCGAACCGGCCGTCACCGCGTGCTGGCTGCAGAGCGCCCTTCAAGCCGTGGCGGCCGCGGGCGCTGCCCAACCGAATCCGCTCACGCCGGTCAACCTCAAGGACGACGGGCTCCGCAGCGAGAGCGACTTCCTGCTCGCCGTCCTGCGAGCTCGCACACTTCCCGCGGTCCGCTCTTTCGTCCACTCCACCGCCGCACCCGCACCCGCACCCTCACCCTCGCCCTCGTCTGCGCCCTCGCCCGCCTCCGCCATGCCGGACGGACGCGATCACCCCACCCCGACCAAGACCACCACATAGGCGATATTCATGACACAGCATTCCGCCACCACAGCCCCCTACCGCACCGGCTGGCTGAACAACCAGGCTCCCCACGAACGGGAACGCCTTCAGTCCATCCAGAACAGCGTCGATGCCTACACCATCAAAGTCCTCCAGGAACTTCCCATCGAGGCCTCCGCCAACTGCCTGGAACTCGGTGCGGGCGCCGGCTCCATCGCCTATTGGCTCGCCGCACACTGTCCCCAGGGACGTGTGGTCGCCGTCGACCTCGACACCCGACACCTCGACGCACAGCAGGCCACGAACCTGGAAGTCCAGGAAGCCGACATCACCGCTGAGGACTACGCGCCCGGCAGCTTCGACCTCATCCACGCCCGCTACCTCTTCTGCCACCTCCCCCAGCGCGACGAGGTCATCGCGCGGGCCACCCGCTGGCTCGCCCCAGGCGGATGGCTCGTCATCGAAGAGCCCTACCACCTGCCGGCCGACACCTCACCTTCTCCTCTCGTCCAGCGCGTCCTGGCCGCCTACCAGCGCACGTACCGCGACAACGGCGCAGACATGACGTGGGCACGGAGCCTTCCCTCCCTGCTCGCCCGCAACGCTCTGAGCCAGGTGTCCTTCGCCGGAAACCTCGGCTGCATGGGCGGCGGGAGCGCCAAGGACCGCTGGCTCCCCCTGATCACCCAGGCAGCCCCCGCCATGCTCGCCGACGGCCTCATCACCGAAGCAGACCTGACGGAATTCACCACCCTCCTCAAAGACCCAACGTTCCTCGACATCCCCCAAGTCACCATCGCCGCGTGGGGCCGGCGCCCCGAAGAGGCCGCGAGCACGCACTGAGCCGGCCCCCGACCTGCCTTGGCCTTCCCCCTGCGACACCGGCAGGCCACGGCGTGCCGGAACGCCGCCCTCAACCGACTTCTAGAAGTCGATGCCGTACCTAAAAGTCAATGCCGTACAGGGAGGCCGCGTTGGCCGACGAGAACTGACGGCGTTCCGTGTCTGAGGGGAAGTGCTTCAGGAAGGCATCGATGTCTTCTCTGGTGGGCCGTTGGAAGGGGTAGTCGGTCGAGAAGATCAATCGGTCGACGGAGGTGACGGACAGCGCGTGCTGCAGGAGGGCCGGGTTGAGCATGCCGGAGGTGGTGATGTGGAAATTCGACCGGACGTAGTCCGATACGGAGCGCTGCAAGCCGGCGATGCGGGAAAGGCTGTCGGCCCGGTCGAGCCAGAACAGCAGCATCTCTCCCCAATGGCCGAGCACCACCTGAAGGTCGGGATGACGGTCGAACGTTCCTCGCAGGATCAGCCGGAGCGCCGCGGTTGCGGTGTCCATGTGCCACCCCCAGCCGAAAGTGGCGAGGGCGAGGTCCGTCATGGGATCGAATCCGCGATATGAGGCGTCCCGTACCGCGTTGGAGGGTAGCTGCGGGTGGAGGAACACGGGCTGGCCGAGTCCTGATGCGGCGGCGAAGAAGTCGTCATAGGCGGGGTCGTCGAGGAAAAGGTCGCCTGATCGGCCGTAGACCATGCTGCCCACGTGCCCCATGCCCGCAGCTCTTTCCAGCTCGGCCGCGACGTCCTTCGGTGACGACATGGGAAGAGTGGACAACGACCGGAAACGGGTCGGATTCCGGGCGACGGCCGCGGCAGCCATATCGTTCGCAGCGCGGCTCAGCGCCAGTGCGTCTTTGGGCAGCAGCGGCTGAACTCCCGGCGGCGTCAGGGCGAGGATCGACACGTCGATGCCCTGCGCGTCCATGGCCGCGATGCGGCCGGCTCCCAGGTCTTCCAGACGTTCCTGACTGTCGCCCAACTCGCTCAGGACGAGGCTTTCATCAGGGTGCGGCAGCGCACGTAGGGCGGCCGTCACGTCCGGCATGACCCAGTGTTCTTCGACCGCGATGAGAGGTGTAGTCGTCGTCATCCCTGGCAATCTCCTGTGCGTCGCCCAGGTTCGGCGAAGAGCGATGAGGGGTGGGGGTGAGGATGGTGAGGGGCTGGGGATTTTCGAGTGATAAGGCCGCTGACGGTGCCTGCTGTTCGTCAGGCCGTCCGCGAGGGCCGCCAGGCAGGGGTCACCAGGGCACTGTCCGACCCGAGCGGTCCAGGTAGGCCAGACCGGGCGTGCCCAGTTGGGACAGCAGGACGTCCACCAGCAACGGGACGCTCTCCTCTACGGTGAACGGTGCGTCCGGCCCACCGAGCGCGGTGCGGATCCAGCCCGGCGCCATGAGGACGACGGCGCGCTGGGTCTCGGACTGCCGGATCGCGAAACTGCGCATGAACATGTTCAACGCCGCTTTGCTGCCGCGGTAGACCTCCCGGCCTGCGGTCGTGTTGTTGGTGATGCTGCCCTGCCCGGACGACATCGCTCCGACGAGTCCGGCAGGGGATACGAGGTCTTCGAGCGCCTCGATGACGCGCATGGGGCTGAGAGCGTTGGTGATCATCACCTCGACGAAATCGGCTGTCGTCACCGCGCCGATGGGCGTCCGCTCATTGTTCGTGGTACCCGCGTTGACGAAGAGCAGGTCGAGCCGGCGTTCCGCAAGACGCTCATGCAGGGGCGCAAGATGGTCAGGCTCGTTGATGTCGAGATGCTCGATGGTGACGCGCCCCTCGGCCCGGTCGGCGAGCTCGTGCAGGGGCGTTCGCGCAGAAGTGTCGCGGACCGTGCCGATGACGCTCCAGCCCCTGTCCAGGAATTCGGCCGCCATCGCGTGGCCGAGGCCGCGCGAGGCCCCCACGATGAGGGCGGTCGGCGTTCGCTGCCCTATGACAGTCGATGACATCCGGCGTCATCTCCGTTCCTTACGTCGTGAGCTCACTTGGTGCGTCCCTCGCCGAGACCGCCTCGGGGGCGTCGGACTGTGACGCTGCTGTGGCTCCTCATCGGTACGGGACGAGTCTGTTTGCCGCGCTGCCGCAGGCGCGAGTCAAGCCGGCCCATTCATAGGATTCCTCCTATGGCTGGTGCATCGATGTCTGAATCCTTCGAAATGCAGCCCGACGATGTGTGCATCATTCGGGCCCTGCAGGTCGCTCCCCGGGCCACATTCGCCTCGATGGCGGTCGCGCTCGGCCTCACCGAAAGCGCCGTCAACCGCCGGTACCGGCGCCTGTGCGCCGACGGCGTCATCCGCGTGGCCGGCCTGGTCAACCCGGGAGCGTTGGGACAGAGCAGATGGCTGGTACGACTACGTTGCCGGCCCGGCAGCGTCGCAGCGATCGCCGGCGCACTCGCCAAGCGCGACGATGTCAACTGGGTGGCCGTGGGCGCAGCGGGCTGCGAAGTCACCTGCGCGACCCAGTCACGGACGGACGCGCAGCGCGAAGAACTGCTCGGCCAACGGCTTCCGCGCACCGCGGCGGTGCTCGACATCAACGCCTTCGCCATGCTCCGCCAGTTCATGGGAGGCCGCGGCCACTACTGGGCCGCACTGCACGGCGTGCTGTCCCCGGAGCAGGAAGCCATGCTCGGGAGCGACGGCCCCCCTTTCACGGAGTCCCCGGTCGTCACTGGCGACCCCGTACGCCTCACCGCCGAGGACGAGAAGATGCTCGACGCGCTCGCCGCAGACGGGCGCGCCAGTCTCGTCGACCTCGCCACGGCGGCGGACTCCACGCCGGGCCGCGTGTCCCGCCGCCTTCACGCCCTGCTCCGGCAACGCGTCGTCCACCTCGACGTCGAGATCGCCGCAGCCGCCTTGGGCTATCGCGCGCGGGCGAACCTGTGGCTGCGGGTGCATCCGTCAGCGGTGAAGAACGTCGGACGCACGCTTGCGCAAGAACCAGAGATCGCCTTCGCCGCAGCCATCTCCGGGCCCTACAACATCCACGCCGTCGCACACTGCCGAGACTTCGACGAACTCTTCGAATTCACGTCGGACCGCATCGGTTCCCTGCCCGGCCTGCAGAGCATGGAGGTCTCACCTGTCCTGCAGCACGTCAAGCAGGCGGGCACGCTACTGTCCGGCGATCGCCTCGTCTCGCCCGAGAATCCTCCCGAGGGGCCACGGGACGGTTCGGACCGCTCACCCACGCGCGGCCGGACAGGCAGACGTCCGTGAGACCCAGGCGGCCCGAGGACGACCGGGCCAAGCACGACACCGCTCAGGCAGGCCGCAGTGTCGCGGTGGCGATTTCCAGGAAGTCGCGCAGCAGCCGGTCGCGCCGGTCCGCGGCGACCGCCAGACAGGTCTCGATCGCGGGGGCGTCCGTGACGGGGAGATGGACCAGGTCGGGGCGGGCGTAGGACCGCGCGACGCTCAGCGGGATGAGGGCGATGACGTGCCCGGAGGCGATGAGCTCGAACTTCTCCTCAAGCGACGACGTCCGCCGCCGGGGTACGTCGAGCATCCGCTCACCGTCGAGGTCTGCGGAAGTGAGCTCCGGGCGACCTGCCAGGGGATGTGTCGCGGGCATGCAGGCGACCCTGGGATCGTGACCGATGGGAAGGATACGCAAGCCCGATTCGTCGAACTGCCGCCGCAGATAGCCGACTTGGGCCCGCCCGTCCCGCAGCGGCCGGTCCGGCTCCCACCAGCTTGACGGGATGACGTCGATCTCGACGTCCGCATGGCGCGACGTGAACGCCCGTATCGCCTCCGACACCGGCAACCCCGGAGAGAAGGCGACCACGAGCCGTTGAACGCCCTGATCGACGTCGTGGACGCGGCGGACCGCCGCGGTGACCGATGAAAGGAGCTGCTGCGCCTCCTCGTAGAGCTGTTTGCCGGCTGCGGTCAGCTCCACGCTGCGGGTGGTCCGTAACAGCAGGGTGCACCCCAACTCCTGCTCCAGGGACTTGATTTGGCGGCTGAGCACCGGCTGGGCGATGAAGAGCTGTTCCGCCGCACGGCCGAAGTGCCGGTGCTCGGCCAGCGTGGCGAAGTAGCGGAGTTTGCGCAGATCGAGATCCATGCCCTGAAGGTATCAATCGTCGGGAAGGGTATTGGACGCCGCGAACGAACCGGCCCGAGACTCGACGCATGATCGTCATCACCACTCCCACCGGTCAGATCGGCGGCCGGCTCCTGGAAGTCCTGCTCAACGAGAACCGCACACGCGGCGAAGAGCTGCGCGTCATCGTGCGTGACCCCGGCAAGCTCCCCGACGCGGTCCGCGCCCGGGTCGACGTGGTCACCGGCTCGCACGACGACGCAGACGTCGTCGACCGGGCCTTCACCGGGGCGGACGCCGTCTTCTGGCTGGTTCCCTCAAACACACAGGCGCCGAGCCTGACCGCCATGTACTCCGGATTCACCCAAGCTGCCACGAAGGCCTTCACCACCCATGGCGTCGGACACGTCGTCGGCGTCTCGGCGCTCGGCCGAGGCACCCCCGTCGCCGGCCGGGCCGGGCACGTAACGGCGTCGCTGGCCATGGACGACCTCATCGCGAGTACGGGCGTGGCCTACCGGGCGCTCGCCAACCCCACGTTCCTCGACAACCTGCTGTGGCAGGTGCCCTCGATCCGCGACCACGGCGTGTTCACCGACACCGCCGCCGCCGACCGCAAGACACCGATGGTCGCCACCCGCGACATCGCCGCGGCCGCCGCCGACCTCCTGCTCGACCGCACCTGGACAGGGACCGGCGAAGTCCCGGTACTGGGACCCGAAGACCTTTCGCCCAATGACCTGGCACGCACCATGTCCGACGTGCTCGGCCGCCCGATCCGCTACGAACGGCAGACGTTCGACGACTTGCACAAGGCACTGGCGGGACGAGGCATGAGCGACGCGCTCGTGCAGGGCTACCTCGACATGATGCGGGCCAAGGCCGACGGCCTCGACGACGCAGTGCCGCGCACCCCGCAGACCGCGAGCCCCACCTCCTTCCGCGAGTGGTGCGAGCAGGTCCTCAAGCCGGCGGTCCAGGCATGAGCGCCAAGACCGCCCTCATCGTCGGGGCGTCCCAGGCCCTCGGGCTCGGCCTGGCCACCGAGTACGCCCACCGGGGCTGGGACGTCATCGGCACCGTCCGGGGGGATCGGCGCACCGGCCTCCACGACCTGGCCGAGACATCCCAGGGCCGCGTCACCATCGAGTCGCTGGACATGACCGAGCCGGAGCAGATCGCCGCGTTACGCGAACGCCTGGCGGACCGCACCCTGGACCTGCTGTTCGTCAACGCCGCCATCGCGCGGGACAACGTTCCCGTGGGTGAGGTCCCGACGGAGATGTTCGTCGAGGTCATGGTCACCAATGCACTCAGCCCGATGCGCGTGGTCGAGTCCCTGCGCTCGTTGGTGGCGCCGACCGGGACCATCGGCATCATGTCCTCGCGCCAAGGCAGCCTCACCCTCAACACCAACGGCGGCCACGACGTCTACCGCGCCAGCAAGTCCGCCCTGAACCAGCTGATGCGCAGCTACGCCGCCCGGTACGCCGATGCCGCGCATACGCTGCTGCTCATGTGTCCCGGCCATGTCCGTACCCAACTCGGCGGGCCCGCGGCACCGTTGACCATCGACCAGTCCATCCCTGGTGTGGCGGACGCGATCGACCGCCACAGCGGCGAACCGGGTCTGCAGTTCCTCAACTACCAGGACCAGCCCGTACCCTGGTAATCACCAGGGTCGGCAGGCGAAGTGCATGCGGAATTTCCCTCGTTGCCCAGGGGAACTCATGTGGCATGGAGCGCCACTGTCGGATGCAGACCTGCTCAGCAGTTCGCACTGTAGCGGACACACCCTGGCGGGGTGTGGGTGTCGTCCCACTGGTGTTGCGCGATCACCAGCACCCCGCCGGCCAGGAGAGCTACCAGCAGGTGCGCGATCAGTGTCCAGCGCGCACGGAAGATTCCCGCGAGAACTGCCACGACCAGTACGGCGACCAGCAGCACCCACACCCGCTCCACGTGCGCGAGGCTCGCCGCATCGATCCGCTCCCGGTCACCCTGCGCCGCCCACACCTCCATACCGAGGCCGAACATCCAGTCCAGCACGAGCCACGCTGTCTCCAGCAGGAACAGCGGGATCGCGAGGGCGAGGTCCACGCCCCGACGGGTTCGGTGGGACCAAGGACGCCAACTTCCCGGCGCCGGAAGGGGGTTCGTCATGGCTGCAGGGTGCCGAGTGCGGAGGTGGTGCGCATGAGTAGCCGTACTCAACTCTGAGCTGGCGGAGCGACTGGCGACTGACGACTGGCAAACCCAGCGAGGTTGCCGGCGCCCCCCGGCGACCGGCTCGGGCCGTTCGGCAGTTCAGGCTACGTGTCGGGAGGTCCGCTCAGGCTCGGTGACGTCCTTGCGCGTCATGCCCAAGTAGACGACCAGACCGAGGATGACGGTCAGGAACAGCGCGCTGGTCACCACGGTGCCCAACCCGACGCCGCCGTCGCCCGTCGGCTGGGAGAGGAAGTCGCCGATCGACGCGCCGAGGGGGCGGGTGAGGACGTAGGCGATCCAGAAGCTCCACACCGCATCCAGGCCGAGGGCGAAGTGTGCGAGGGCCACGGCGGCGATGGCCGCCGCGAACAGTACGGCGGACAGCCAGTACCCGAGGTCCATGCGTTCGGAGACCAGGTCACCGGCGGCGGTGCCCAGCGCGAAGGTGAACAGCACCGCCAGCCAGTAGAAGGACTCGCGGCTCGTGGTGTCGATGTGGTGGATGGACAGCGTCCGCTCGCGCCGGTACCAGACGACGAACACCACCGCGAGAACGATGGCGAAGACCGTCGTGCTCGTCTCCAGCGGGACGCCCAGGTTGTCGGTGAGGTTGTCGCTGATCAAGGTGCCGACGACGCTGATCAGAGCCACGGCGAGCCAGTACACGCCCGCCCGGTAGGCCCTCGTACGGAACTGCACCACCAACACCACCGCCAGCAGCGCGCTCATCAGCACCGACACACCGGTCAGGCCGAGGCCGGCCCTTTCGTTCAGCAGATCGGCCGCGGTCTCCCCGACCGTCGTGCACAGCACCTTGATGAACCAGAAGTAGGCGGTGACTTCAGGCACCTTGTTCCAGCGCGGCCGGTGGCGCGCGGTAGCGGCAGCTCCGCCGGTCTCGTGGAGGGTGGAGGTCTCGCATGTCTCATAGGTCATGGGCAGCGACCCTGCCACCGGCCACCTGAACGCATCCTGACTGCCCACGCGGCACCTGGCGCACCGGACGGCCCGGCACCGGCAGCATGGGCGCCGGCCACGGTCAGCCAGCGCTTCCAGCCGTTCATGTGCTGCCAGGCGTCGTCCCAGCTGCTTTCCTTGCCCGGGACCATGTCTTGCTGGTTGCCGTCCCCTCACAGGCGGACGGCACGCCCCCGCGGGCCCCCGACCCGACCACGTCGACCTTTCTTCGGCCATGGTGCGGTCACTTCTTGCGCCGTAGTCGGTCCACCGTTCCCGTGACGAGGGGGTGATCGCGGTCGACGGCTCCGACGACCCGGCGGCCGAGAGTACTGCTCACGCTCGCAGCGGTCGTGGCGTGGGGGCGGTTCGGTCCGTACCCCTTCCAGGCGCGTATCGGGCGGTGATCAATCCGCGAGCATCGCCCTCGCATCGGTCCTGATTCGCCGTACCGCCTTGCGTGAACCGCAGACAACTGGCATATGCACGAGGGGGATTCACACCGTCCGGGGTCCGGTGCGCCCTGATGATCAACGGCACTCTACGCTGCTGCGGACCGACCGCGGAGTCGAGGCGCGGGCGACCGGACCCGTGTTCCGGCGCCGGCCTTCGCGCCATCCGCCAGACGACGGGAAGTGCACGATGAACGACCTGCACGGAGTTGCCGGGGTCCCCATGAGGTGGGTGGGGCCCCTGAAGATTTCGGGGAATGTAGCCACTACGGAGACCGAAGTCCCGCTCGCCACCTATGAGTCACCTCTGTGGCCTTCCGTGGGGCGCGGCGCGAAGATATCCCGGCAGACCGAGCGCGGTATCGTCGCCACCCTCGTCGACGAACGAATGACCCGCTCGGTGCTCGTCGAAGCCGAAGACGCGCAGACCGCGTACGCAGCCGCGCGCCGGATCGACGCGCAGTTCGACGACTTGAACAAGGTCGTGCGCGCCTGCAGCGGATTCGCCGAACTGGTCGGCATCCGGCACGAGATCGCGGCCAACCTGTTGTTCATCCGGTTCGAGTTCACCACCGGCGACGCGTCCGGGCACAACATGGCGACGCTCGCGGCCGACGCGCTCTTGGGGCACATCCTGGAAAACATTCCAGGAGTTTCTTACGGATCGATTTCCGGAAACTACTGCACGGACAAGAAGGCGACCGCCGTCAACGGAATCCTGGGTCGTGGCAAGAATGTGGTAACCGAACTGCTCGTGCCGCGCTCCGTGGTGACCGAAATGCTGCACACCACGGCCGCCAAGGTAGCAGAGCTGAACGTGCGCAAGAATCTGATCGGAACGCTGCTGGCCGGCGGAATACGCTCCGCAAACTCGCACTACGCGAACATGCTGCTCGCCTTCTACCTGGCCACCGGCCAGGACGCGGCAAATATCGTCGAGGGCTCACAGGGTGTGACCGTGGCCGAAGACCGGGAGGGCGACCTCTATTTCTCGTGCACGCTGCCGAACCTGATCGTGGGCACGGTCGGCAACGGCAAGGATCTTGACTTCGTCGAGGCCAATCTGACGCGGCTCGGCTGCCGGGCCGAGCGCGAGCCGGGAGAGAACGCACGCCGACTCGCCGTCATCGCGGCCGCCACGGTGCTGTGCGGCGAACTCTCCACCATGGCAGCGCTGACCAACCCGGGCGAACTCATGCGTGCACACATCGACTTGGAACGCAAGCAGGGTTAGGGCGTGTCCCTAGTCGTGATCAAGATGCGGGACGCCTCTTCCGGCGGCCGTTTGCCAACTGGTGGATGTCCAGCGTGGCGCATGAGGAACTCACGTATGACGAGTGGGAGTTGGGGGTCGCCGGGAGGGGCGAAAAGCGCAGGCCGAGGACGAGGCGGACGAGTCCGACCCGCGTAGACGAGAGCGGCGGCGGATCCGGCGCAGGCGCCGGGTCCGCCTGAGGCCGCCCGGCTCGGGCGTTCGTGCGGCGGGCTCACCAGCAAGGTCGACCTGATCCGCAGGACCCTACGACGTACCTCCAAGCAGCACCACGCGGCTGACATGTCGACACTGAAGGCTTTCTGCACGGCTGCGGCCATAGCGCCGCTCCGGCCAGACCTCACGGCAAGCGGTTGCCCCTGTCTACCAGCTGATTGAGGGGGCCGTCTGTCAGGGTCGCACGCTGGTCCGTCACGACGGGCAGCCGTGACAGCGCCGCGGGCTCGATGAGTTGCGTTTGGCTGAGGACCGATGCCTGGTCCCAGTAGATGTGCTCGCTCGAGATCAAGGAGCCCTCGAAAGTCACGATGGCGATCACGGCGATGCTGACGGGGCGCCCAGTCGGGGCCACCCCCGGAAGGATCCAGGGCACCTGGCTGTCATGGGTGAATGAGATCAGCATTTCATCGACGATGCGGTCGCGTCCCGTGGTGCGGCTCAGTGATGTGATCGTGAAGTCCTGCGGATTGTGTCCTACGAACCAGCGGGCGTAGAAGTCCCGGACGGCCGGCCTGCCGCGGGCGCCCATGGCTGTGGGCACATGGAGCACCTCAGGTGAGTCCGTCATCGTGGCCATGGTCGCATCGACATCGAGCGTGACGAATTCGTTGCTGGTATGGAGCTCCCAGATGCGCTCCAGGTCCTGGGCGGTGGTCATGAGCAACCTCCTCGAGGTCAGACAGCTGGCCGCACCGATCTTTTACCGCGCCGACGCGCGCCTGGCTGAAACACGCCGAGCGGACCAACCATGTTGAGCGGATCGCCCGACGCGAGCCGCGCCCACCTCGCCCGGCCGGCGCCCTTGCGGTCACGGCCGAGGTCTGGCTCCGACGACTACCCCACGGCGGCCGCCCCAGGGCTCTACCGCCAGCCACCCAGGGAGTGTCCTGAGCTGATACTTCTGACGCTGCGGGGCAAAGCCACTCCGGAGGTTTCGACAGCTGGATCGAAGGCCTGGTGCTCGCAGGCGCCGGGCCGCTGGTAGTCCGAGGTTCCCACGTCGGCGGCTGCCACGGTTCGCCTGGCTGCACCCGTCGGTCGAACGCGCGTGCCTGCTGGGCCTGTCGCAGATATTCCGTTGACCGGGGGACGTCCCAGGCAGGAAAGTGTCGCCCTGGGCGGGACCAACGGCATACGGGGGACGGTGAGTGGTGGCTGGCTCGGGCATGACCCATGACCTGCAAGTCAAGGAGTCCTCGTCTGAACTGCCGCTGTGGACAACGGACTTCCGGCTGTTTTTCGCCGCCCGCACCACCTCCCTGCTGGGCGACGCGATGCTCCCCGTCGCGATCACGGCCGCCGTGATCCGGGCGGGATACGGGGCGAGCGGAGTGGGCTATGCGCTGGCCGCGCTCGTAGCCCCGTTCGCAGCACTGATCATCTTCGGTGGGGTGCTGTCCGACCGCTTCGGCGCCCGACGGCTGATGGTCGTCTCGGACACGGCCCGGCTCTGCTTCCAGGCGGTGCTTGCGCTGCTGTTCCTGCTGGGTACGCCGCAGCTGTGGCAGATCCTGGTGCTGCTGGCCCTGGTCGGGGCAGGCAGCGCACTCTTCCAGCCGGGAGTCGCCAGCATCACCCCGCGCATCGCGCAGGACGTGCTGAAGGCCAACGCCACCCTGCGCATTTCGGAGTCCGTGACCGCCGTCATCGGCCCCTCGCTGGCCGGCCTGCTGCTGGTGGTCTCCTCGCCGGCAACGGTGGTCGCCCTCGACGCCTTGACCTATGCGGTCAGCGGCACCTGCCTGCTCCTGCTCCGGTCGGTCCCGATGAGACCGGCCGCGCGGGACGGCGCCTCGTCGTTCCGGGCCGATCTCGTCGAGGGGTGGCGGGAGTTCCGGGCCAGAACCTGGTTGTGGAGCGTCATCGTCGTCTTCATGCTCTGGCAGCTGGCGGGCGCCGGCCCCGCCACGACCCTCGGCAACAGCACGCTGGTCACCGACTACGGAGCACCGACGTTCGGCCTGGTGATGTCGTCCCTCGGCGCGGGAAGCGTGGTGGGCGGCATCGTCGCGATCAGGCTTCGCCCGCGGTATCCCATCCGCGCCGGCGCCCTCTCCATGCCCCTGTGGGCGCTCATGCCGTTGGGGGTCGCTCTCGGTCTTCCCGCGCCGCTCATCGCGGGGTGTTACGGGGTGAGCGGCGTGGGCATGGCGTTCTGGATCGTCATGTTCCACACGAGCGTGCAGACGCATGTCCCGCAGGCCGTCCTCGGCAGAGTGCACGCGTACGACGCGGCCGGCTCGCTGGTGATGAAGCCGGTTGGGCAGGCGGTGGCAGGTCCGTTGGCGGCCGTGGCAGGGACGGCGCCGCTGCTGTGCGTGTCCGCGTCCATGGCGCTCGTCGCCTGCGCCCTGCTGCTGGCAATCCCAGCCGTACGCGGCCTGCAGCGCGCACAGCGCTGAGCCGCCGCCCGTACCCCTCACCGTTGAACTTGAAATCGACGATCAAGGAGGAGAGACATGAAACGCTGCGCGGAGTGCGGTGCGTCCATGGAGTCGCGATCCTGTGACGACCTGTTCCATCTCCTGCTCGCGTTGGACCACGCACGTCAGGCACCGTGGGGGCCGTTGCACGGCGTCTCAGTCTCTTGCTTTCTCTTCCAACATCCCAGTCGGCTTCCCGCCGACGATGGTGCGATGGCCTGGGCGCTCCTGCACGCCTATCTCGAAGGCGGCCTCGATGAAGTGAACCAGCTTGTCGGTCAGGCTCGTCGTGGCAACTCCCATCGCGGGAAGAACACCCCTGCACGAGTTGCCCGCGACGCGAAGCTGCCGACCCGGGACGCGCCGCCATCCCGTTTCGCTGTCACCATCGAAGAGGTCGCCGTCGACGGGACGTTCCCCGCCGAAGAGTTCGCGCAACGCGTCAAGGCATGGGCTGCCGCCACGGTCGACGCATGGAGCCGCGGCGCGTGACCCCAAGACCGTGAGCCCACCTAGGGCTCAGTGAACGGAGAGCCCGCCGTCGACGAAGATCGCCTGCCCGGTGACGTAACCGGATGCCCGGCTGGCCAGGAAAACCGCCGCTCCGGCGAAGTCTTCGGCCAGGCCGTTGCGCCCGACCATCGTGCGTGCGGCCAGCGCTGCCACCTGCTCCGGGTCGGACGACAAGCGTGCGTTGAGCGGGGTCATGACGAATCCGGGCACCAGCGTGTTGCAGGTGACGCCGTGCGGCGACCACGCCTCAGCCTGCGAGCGGGCCAACGACTCCAGTGCGCCCTTGGAGACCCCGTAGGCGCCGCTCTGGACGAACGCCCGGTGCGCCTGCTGGGAGGTGATGTGGATGATTCGCCCGAAGCCCCGCTCGGCCATGCCAGGCCCGAACCGCTGGCCCAACAAGTAGGGCGCCTCCAGGTTCACGGCCATCGTGACGTCCCACACCTCCTCGCCCAGCTCGCCCATCGGCGGCCGCAGGTTGATCCCTGCGCTGTTGACGAGAATGTCGGGCTCACCGAACACCTCGGCTGCCCGCTCCGCCGCCGCGCGCACTCCGTCGCGGGTGCTCAGGTCGGCGCTCACCCAGGCCGCCCGGCAGCCGTTCGCCGTGAGCTCATCGACCGTGGCGGCCAGTTCCGACTCCTTGCGTGCCACGATCACCACGCTCGCCCCCGCTCGTGCGAGAGCCTCAGCGATCGCTCGGCCGATACCGGAACTGCCGCCCGTCACCACGGCGACCCGGCTGTCCAGCGAGAACAGTTCGGAGAGGTAGCTTTGCGAGATCATGCCCGCACCCTAGACGGCGCGTCCACCGGCCGGTGGTGGGCTTGACCCGGTCAGCTGTCGGTGTTGTCCTGCTAGGAGATGTCTTCAAATGTCACGCCCACATCAGGAGCGAGGCGAGGGTGACGGCGGCCTGGTAGGACTCGGTGGTCTTGTCGTAGCGAG
>NZ_JBIDAJ010000033.1:0-87559 GCF_043202395.1 Streptomyces sp. NPDC048197 | reverse complement strand
CCCAACGGGAGGGGACGGGCCGGAGGGGCCTTGTTCGTGGACGTAAAGCGACAGCAGTCCACGAACAAGGCCCCGGAGGCCCGTCACCGCACCCACCAACAACCCAGCCCGCCGCAGGCGCAACGGCGACCAAGCCCCGCGGCGGGAAAGGCAGCTACGTACGCGGCGCCGCAAAGCGCAACGGCGAGACGACCCGCGGCGCAGCAGACAGCTACGTGGGAGGCGCCGCAACGCGGCAACGGCGAGCCCCGCGGCGGGACAGCCAGCTACGTGGGAGGCGCCGCAAAGCGCAAGCGACTACGTGGGCAGAACCGAAGCCGCCCCCGCTGTCACCGTTTCGTAGACCGCGAGGATGTCCGCGCCGACCGTGGACCAGTCGAAGCGGCGGACGTGGCGGGTGCCGCGGGTGCGGAGTTCGGCGAGGCGGGCCGGGTCGCCGAGGAGCCGGACCGCCGTGGTGGCGAGGGCGTCCGCGTCCTCGTTGGTGAAGAGTTCGCCGGCCTCGCCCTGGTCGAGGACCTGGGCGAACGCGTCGAGGTCGCTGGCCAGTACGGGGGCGCCGGCGGACATGGCCTCCACGAGGATGATGCCGAAGGATTCGCCGCCCGTGTTGGGCGCGATGTAGAGGTCGACGCTGCGGAGCAGGCGGGCCTTGTCCTCGTCGCTGACCATGCCGAGGAATTCGACCCGGGAGCGGAGTTCGGCGGGGAGGGAGGCGACGGCCTCTTCCTCGTCGCCGCGGCCGGCGACGAGGAGGCGGGCGTCGGGGACCTCGGCGAGGATCTTGGGCAGGGCCTTCATGAGGACGGGCAGGCCCTTGCGGGGTTCGTCGATGCGGCCGATGAAGCCGATCGTGGCCGCCCGTCGTCCGTCACCGTCCTCGCCGGAGGTGCGCACCGATTGCCATGCGGCCTTGGGTTCGGCGCGGGCGAAGAACTCGACGTCGACGCCGTTGGGGATGACGACGGCGTCGCCGCCGAGGTGTTCGACCAGGGTGCGGCGGGCGTATTCGCTGACCGCGATGCGGGCGCTGATCTTCTCCAGGGCGGGCTGGAGGATCGGGTAGGCGGCGATCATCGCGCGGGAGCGCGGGTTGGAGGTGTGGAAGGTGGCCACGATCGGGCCCTGGGCGGCCCAGCAGGCGAGCAGGCCCAGGGAGGGTGAGGCCGGTTCGTGGATGTGGATGACGTCGAAGGCGCCGTTCTGCAGCCAGCGGCGGACCCGGGCGGCGGAGAGGAAGCCGAAGTTGAGGCGGGCGACCGAGCCGTTGTAGGGCACGGGCACGGCGCGGCCGGCGGAGACGACGTAGGGCGGGAGGGGGGTGTCGTCGTCGGAGGGGGCGAGGACGGAGACCTCGTGGCCGAGCCGGATGAGGTGCTCGGCCAGGTCGCGGATGTGGAACTGCACGCCGCCGGGGACGTCCCAGGCGTAGGGGCAGACGATGCCGATCTTCACGCCGTCTCCGTTCCGGGCTCGCGGGCCTCCAGGTCGGCGAGCCACAGGCGCTGGAGCATGTGCCAGTCCTCGGGGTGGTCGGCGATGCCGGAGGCGAAGGCGTCGGCGAGCGCCTGGGTCATCTGGGCGGCTTTCTCGACGCGGGTGCCGGTCTCGGGGACCTCGATCTCGGGGTGGACCCGGCCGCGCATGACGGGGGTGTCGTCGTACCAGAGGGTGACGGGCAGCAGCATGGCGCCGGTCTGGAGGGCGAGCATCGCCGGGCCGGCGGGCATCTTGGTCTCCTCGCCGAAGAACTTGACCGGTATGCCGGAGCTGGAGAGGTCGCGGTCGGCGACCAGGCAGACCAGGCCGCCGGCCCGCAGGCGGTGGGCGAGGGTGCCGAAGGCGGCGCCGCCGGTGTGCGGCAGGACCTCCATGCCCAGGCCCTCGCGGTAGGCGACGAAGCGGTCGTAGAGGGATTCCGGCTTGAGGCGCTCGGCAACGGTGGTGAAGGGGGTGTTGAGCTTGGTGGTGACCCAGACGCCCGCGAGGTCGTAGTTGCCCATGTGGGGCAGGGCGAGGACGACACCGCGGTCGCTCTTGAGGCCGTCGGTGAGGTGGTGGACGTCCTCGGGGACGAAGCCGTTCCTTATGCGGTCCTTGCTCCAGGCAGGGAGGCGGAAGGACTCCATCCAGTAGCGCATGTACGAGCGCATTCCGGCGCGGGAGAGCTCGGCCAGGCGTTGTGGGGAGGCGTCCGGGACGACCCGGGCGAGGTTCGTCTCCAGGCGGCGTACGCCCTTGCCGCGGCGTTTCCAGGCGGTGTCGGCGATCTGCCGGCCGAGGCGTACCGCGACGGCTTCGGGCAGCCGTTTGACGGTGCTCCAGCCCAGTCCGTAGAGCGCGTCGGTGAGTGTGCCGGTGTCGATCCGCGGCAGCCGCGGGCTCATGCGCTGTTCCCCCCTCGTGCGATGGCGTCGGCCTCGGCCGATTCGCGGCGTACCGTCACCACGCGCTGGCCGAGGGTGACGGTGCTGCCGATGGCGACGATCCACAGGGCGATCGGCAGCAGTGTTTCGATGCCGGGTACCCCGAATTTGTGCAGACCCGAGAGACCGCAGGCGACGAGGGTGATGACCAGCCGTTCGGCGCGTTCGACCAGGCCGTTGACGGCCACCGGCAGTCCGATGGCCTCGCCGCGGGCCTTGGTGTACGAGACGACCTGGCCGCTGGCCAGGCAGAAGATCGCGATGGCGCAGAGGGTCAGGCTGTTGCCGGCGCCGGCGTACCAGAGGGCGAGCCCGCCGAAGATGGCCGAGTCGGCGACCCGGTCGAGGGTGGAGTCGAGGAAGGCGCCCCAGCGGCTGGAGCGGCCCAGTTGGCGGGCCATGTTGCCGTCGACGAGGTCGGAGAAGACGAACAGCGTGATGACGACCGTTCCCCAGAAGAACTCGCCCTGCGGGTAGAAGATCAGCGCGCCGGCCACCACGCCGCCGGTGCCGATGAGGGTGACCGCGTCCGGGCTGATGCCGAGGCGGATGAGCAGGGCGGCGAACGGCGTGAGAACACGCGTGAAGAAAGCACGCGCGTACTTGTTCAGCATGGCCTTCCCGAAGGTCGATACGGGCCGCGCGGTCAAGGGGCCACCGGCTGGCCCATCGTAGCCACGAGGTCTGCGGCCACCACGAAGGCATCGCGGCGCAGGGTGCATCCCGCGGCTCGGGCCGGGCGGCGTGCGCCTCCGGGCGCGCGTGCGGGCCCCTTCGACCCCTTGTGAGCGCGGGGGCGCTGTGCCATCTATGGACGGCTGATGACCACGGTGGAAAGCTCGAATCACCGCAAAGTGTCGACCTGGAGGCGAGACACATGAGCGAGAAGACGAGTACACACCCGGGAGCCGCCGGAAGGGCGGTAACGGCCGGCCGGCCCACGGCCCTGCGGAACGTGGTGCTGGTCGGCCACAGCGGATCGGGAAAGACCACCCTGGTCGAGGCGCTCGCGCTGGCGTCCGGCGCGGTCAACCGGGCCGGGCGGGTCGAGGACGGCGGCTGTCTGTCGGACTACGACGAGATCGAGCACCGCCAGCAACGTTCGGTACAGCTGTCCCTGGTCCCGGTGGACTGGGGCGGAATCAAGATCAATATCCTGGACACCCCCGGATACGCCGATTTCGTCGGGGAACTCAGGGCCGGTCTGCGCGCAGCGGACGCGGCCCTTTTCGTTGTCTCGGCGGCCGACGGCGTGGCCGGCGCGACCCGCATGGTGTGGGACGAGTGTGCGGCGGTCGGGATGCCGCGGGCGCTGGTCGTCACGCACCTGGAGGCGTCCCGGGCCGACTTCGACGAGATGACCGAGCTGTGCCGGGCCACCTTCGGCGGGGAGGATCCGGACGCCGTGGTCCCGCTCTACCTGCCGCTGTACGGGACGCCGGGAGCCGATGGGCACGCCCCCGTACGCGGTCTGATCGGCCTGCTCTCCCAACGGGTCTTCGACTACTCCTCCGGGGAGCGCGCCGAGCGGGAGCCGACCGCCGAGGAGCTGCCGCTGATCGAGGAGGCCCGGGGCCGGCTCATCGAGGCGATCATCGCCGAGAGCGAGGACGAGTCCTTGATGGACCGCTACCTCGGTGGTGAGGACATCGACATCAAGACGCTCGTCGGGGACCTGGAGACGGCGGTGGCCCGCGGCACCTTCCATCCCGTGCTGGCCGCGGCTCCGGCCGCGGAGGGTTCGAAGCAGGGGCTGGGGACGGTCGAGCTGCTGGAGCTGATCACCGGTGGTTTCCCGACGCCTGCGGAGCGCGAGGCGCCGGCGGTGACCACCCCGGACGGCAGGCCGCGCCCGGCGCTCGCGTGCGATCCGGACGGTCCGCTGGCCGCGGAGGTGGTCAAGACCTCGTCCGACCCGTATGTCGGCCGGATCTCGCTGGTCCGGGTCTTCTCCGGCACGCTGCGTCCGGACGAGACGGTGCACGTCTCGGGCCACGGCCTCGCGGACCGGGGGCACGAGGACCACGACGTCGACGAGCGGGTGGGCGCGCTGTCCGCCCCGTTCGGCAAGCAGCAGCGGCCGCTGCCGCAGGCGATCGCCGGTGACATGGCGTGTGTGGCGAAGCTGACCCGTGCCGAGACCGGCGACACCCTGTCCGCCAAGGACGATCCGCTGCTGATGGAGCCCTGGTCGATGCCGGACCCGCTGCTGCCGGTCGCCATCCAGGCGCACAGCAAGGCCGACGAGGACAAGCTGTCCCAGGGCCTGGCCCGTCTGGTCGCGGAGGATCCGACGATGCGGCTGGAGCACAACCAGGACACCCACCAGGTGGTGCTGTGGTGCCTGGGCGAGGCCCATGTGGACGTGGCGCTGGAGCGGCTGCGGACCCGGTACGGCGTCCAGGTCGACACCGTGCCGCACAAGGTGCCGCTGCGGGAGACCTTCGGCGAGTCCGCCGCGGGCCGCGGCCGGCACGTCAAACAGTCCGGTGGGCACGGCCAGTTCGCGATCTGCGAGATCGAGATCGAGCCGCTGCCGGGCGGTTCGGGCATCGAGTTCGTGGACAAGGTCGTGGGCGGTGCGGTGCCGCGGCAGTTCATCCCCTCCGTCGAGAAGGGGGTGCGTGCCCAGGCCGGGCGCGGGGTCGCCGCCGGGCATCCGCTGGTCGACATCCGCGTCACGCTGCTCGACGGCAAGGCGCACTCGGTCGACTCCTCGGACGCCGCGTTCCAGACGGCGGGTGCGCTGGCGCTGCGGGAGGCGGCGGCCGACGCCCGGATCGATCTGCTGGAGCCGTTCTGCGAGGTCAGTGTGATGGTTCCGGACGAGTACGTGGGGCCGGTGATGAGTGATCTGTCGGGGCGCCGCGGCCGGGTCGTGGGCACCGAGCAGTCCGGGGCCGGCCGTACCGTCGTCCGCGCGGAGGTGCCGGAGATCGAGATCGGCCGGTACGCGGTCGACCTGCGGTCGCTCTCGCACGGCACCGGCCGGTTCTCCCGGGTGTACCTCCGGCACGAGCCGATGCCGCCGCAGATCGCCGCGAAGGTGCGGCAAGAGGCGGAGAACGGCGCGTAGTTGACGCCGGCTCGACCCGCCAACCGCCGTGATTCAGCCGTCGTCCGGCTCAACTCCCTTGGGGTGGACGGCGGCTGTACGCTGAGTTCCTGCCGCTGAGCAGGGTGTAGGACACCTGTTCGGCGGCGGCGACGCGGGGTCACAGGTGTGCCGTCGGCGGAAGTCGGGAAGAGCCGCATCATCGGATGCGAGCGGTGTGGGGGGCGGTAGTGGCAGACGGCTTTGACTTCAGTCCTGGGGCGCAGGTGCCGCTCTCGGGGAGCGCCGGTCAGACGGCGGCGACCCAGGCACTGGCCTCGGCCGCCTACCGTGACGATCCGCTGGTCGCCATCGCCAAGGCGGACTCCGACACCGGCAAGTCCGAGATCAAGAAGCCGAAGCTGTCGCTGTTCGAGCCCAATCTGGGGGAGGCGTTCGCGCGGGCGGTGCAGGTGCGGATGCTCGGTGGCGGCCGCAAGCCTCTGATCCAGTCGTTCGGCATCGAGCCGCAGACCGTCGTCGAGCACTGCCTGTCGGCCACCCGCATCCGCAAGCAGCGGGACTCCAAGCTGACGGTGCTGATGGTGCTGTTCGGCGTGGTGTTCCTGCCCGGTGTGCTGCTGTGGCTGGGCGTCTTCCAGCTGCGGAAGATGCTCTCCAAGGACGGCGAGGGCAACGGCGTCTCGCTGCTCGGCGCGACGCTGCTGACCGTGCTGGCCGGTCTCGGGCTGTTCTTCATGGTCAAGCTGCCGATGACCGGCTTCTGGCCGATGTACGCGCGGGCGATGATGATCGCGCCGATGATCGGCTGGTGGTGGGCCAAGCAGATCTGCGAGAAGACCGCGGTGGCCATGCGGGAGTCGTGGAAGGGGCTGCTGGAGGGCGGCGGGGTGGCCGCGAAGATCCCCGAGGCGGTGCCGCAGGACCCGAACCAGACCGCCGCCGAGACCCTCCGTCAGAACCTCGCCATGGTCACCGCCGAGCAGAACAGCAACGTGGTCTTCTACGCCGGCCCCAAGGGCATACTCGGCATGGGTACCCGCTGGGGCAGCTGGCAGCTCGCCGAGGAGCTCAAGCCGGCCCAGGAGGGCACCGAGATCCACCCGTTCCGCAGCTGGGACGTGATCCGGGCGATCCACGACAAGCTGCGGCTGCTGGAGCGCAGCCCGCTGCACACCGGCGGTTTCCCCACCCCGTCCGTGCGCCATTGGATCGTCTCCCCGGTCGGGGAGAAGGCCGCCGCCGTCGCCCGGCCCGAGGGCACGCATGTGGAGGCGTACCAGATCCGCGGGCACGAGATAGAGCGGATCTGCAACGAGCAGCAGTTCGGCAGCGGTAACCGCCACTACCTGGGTGTGCAGTTCGTGCTGTGGGACGGCCAGTTGGTGATCACGCTGATGATCACCGTCACGGTGCTGCACGAGACGCTGCGCATCGAGGTGACCGGTCACGCCCTCGGTCCGGTGAACGGCCTGTTCACGACCAAGCCGGAGCCGAAGACCAAGGACGTCGCCAAGGTCGTCAAGTTCTGGGAGACCAAGACCCAGCACCTCCCGCTCATCGAGCCCAAGGAGGTGGTCCGGCTGGCCGCCCGGGCGCCGCTGACGTGGTTCCCGCCGGTGCTGGACTTCCTCGGCGGGAAGCTGACCCTGCCCGAGCCGTTCGGTCTGCGGCACGTCTGGGCGGACAAGCCCTGGCGGCACCGCTTCATGGCCGACGACGCGCTGCGCGCCGCGACCCCGGTCCTGCGCACGGTGCACGCCGCCGCCATGGGCGTCCTGGCGGAGCACGGCGTGGACACCGAGCGCTTCACCAACCGTTCGCTGGTGCTCAGCGGCATGATCCAGGGCGTGGAGCCGCAGAAGGCCGACGAGTACAACGCCTAGCCGGGGCCCAGGCCGTGGGGCCGGGCGGCCCCGGGGTCACCGGAAGATGCCGGTGTGCCCCAGGGAGTACCGCCCGGGCTGCGGGTAGACGGCCAGGCCGTGCGGGCCCTGGCCGACCGGGATCTTGGCGAGGGTCTTGCCGGTCTTCGTGTCGAGCGCGTAGACCTCGGAGTTGTAGCGGCCGGACAGCCACAGCACCTTGCCGTCGATGGACAGTCCGCCCATGTCGGGGCTGCCGCCGCCGCGGATGTGCCACTTGTCGACGAGCTCTCCCGTTGTGAAGTCGAGCAGGGAGATCGAGCCCTCGCCGCGGTTGGAGATGTACATGTACCGCGAGTCGCGGCTGACGTAGAGGCCGTGGGCACCCTTGCCGGTCGGCATGAGTTTGGGCCGGTCGAAGGTGTCGCCGTTCATGACCCAGATGCCGTCGGCCATCATGTCGGCGATGTACCAGGTCCGGCCGTCCGGGGAGATCTTCACGTCCTGCGGCATCGCCCCGTCGAACGGCAGCTTCTCCTGGCCGATGACCTTCATCTTCTCGGTGTCGACCTTGAGCAGTTCCCCGGAGAACTCGCAGGAGACGATGAAGTACCGGCCGTCCGGCGAGAAGTCGGCGTGGTTGACGCCGGCGCAGTTGACCGGGAGGGTCTTGCGGATCTCCATGGTGTGCGGGTCGCGGAAGACCAGTTGGCGGTCCATCGAGGCCATCACGACGGCGTACCTGCCGTTGGGCGTGAAGTAGAGGTTGTACGGGTCGTGCACCTTGACCGGCGGGCCGGCCTTGCCGGTGGCCGGGTCGATCGGGGTCAGGTCGTGCCCCCGGTTGTTGTTGACCCAGAGCGTCTTCAGGTCCCAGGACGGCACGACGTGCTGCGGCTGGACGCCCACCGGGATGGTCTCGATGACCTTGTACGTCTTCGGGTCGATGACGCTGACCGTGTCGGAGCCGGTGTTGGGCACGTAGATCCGCGGCGGGAAGTCCTTGACCTCGGGCACCAGTTTGCCCGGCCGGTCGGCCGCGTACAGGTCGTGCTCGTCGATCAGTGGCGGCATGCCCGGCAGTCCCGGCTTGGCGGCCTTGACCGGCGCGCGTTCGACCGGCCGGGGGCTCTGCCCGGCCGGCTTGCCCTCCCCGCTGCAGGCCGCCGCCACCAGCGCGCAGGCCACGGCGAGCAGCGCGGACGCCCGGCGGCGGACGCGGGGGCTCTTACGGTCGTGGGTACGGTTGCGGTCAGCCATCAGGTCACTAGCTCCGTTGTCGTCACCGCGCGCAGTCCGCGCCGGCGGAGGCCGTCGAGGATCGGGGGCAGCGCGGCCACCGTGCCGGCGTGCCCGAGGTGGAGGCTCACGACCGAGCCCGGCCGGACCGCGTCCAGGACCGTGCGCCGGACGGCCGGGGCGCCGGGTTCGTTCGCGTCGAGGGAGTCCACGTCGTAGGAGAGGACGTGCGGATAGCCGGCCTTGCGCGCCAGCTGTGTCACGAGGTCGGTGGCGCGCCGGGTCTGCGAGGGGCGGAACCAGCTGCCGATGGTCCCGGTGAGCCGGCGCAGCCGGTCGGCGCAGCCGGTGATCTCGGCGTAGGCGTCGGCGGCCGGCAGGGCACAGATGTCGCGGTGGTGCAGGGTGTGGTTGCCCAGTTCGTGGCCGCCGTCGAGGATGCGGCGGGCCATCTGCGGCTGGGCGTCGAGCCAGTCGCCGACGACGAGCACGGTGATCCGGGCGCCGGCCCGCTCGGCCTCGTCCAGCAGGGCGGTCGCCAGCTTCGGGTCGCCCCGGCCGTGGAAGGTCAGCGCGACGGCGCGGGCGTCGCGCGGGCCGTTCTCGATCTGTGCGGGCAGGCCGGGCACCCGGGTGGGCGGGCGCGCGGCGTGGGCCGGCCGGTGCGTTCCCCCGTCCGCCGGGGACGGGCTCGGGCCGGCGTCCCGTGCGGGGCCGCGCTCCTCGTCGCGGTGGGGGTCGCAGCCCGACATCAGCGCACCCGCGGCAGCGGCCGAGGCGGCCGCGCGCAGCACCGAGCGACGATCTGGGGAAGTCACCACCCCATTAGAGAGGCAACTAATCCGAATTAGGGCGATCTATCCGATTCGCCCTCGTACGTGTCGCCTCCGGGCCGGCCCCGGCGGGCCTCCCGGACGGCGGCGGGCATCCTACGCGGGCCAGGCGGCGGCCAGCATCGCCCGGGTGTCGGCGAGGAGTTGCGGCAGCACCTTGGTGTGCCCGACGACCGGCATGAAGTTCGTGTCGCCGCCCCAGCGCGGGACCACGTGCTGGTGCAGGTGGGCCGCGATGCCCGCACCGGCCACCGAGCCCTGGTTCATCCCGATGTTGAAGCCGTGCGCCCCCGACGCGGTCCGCAGCGCGGTCATCGCCCGCTTGGTGAACTCCGCCAGCTCCGCGGTCTCCGCCTCGTCCAGCTCGGTGTAGTCGGCCACGTGCCGGAACGGGACGACCATGAGGTGACCGCCGTTGTACGGGTACAGGTTCAGCACCGCGTAGACGCGCTCGCCGCGGGCGATCACCAGCCCGTCCTCGTCGGACTTCGCCGGGATCGTGCAGAACGGGCAGCCGTCGTCGGCCCCCGGGCCGCTCGGCTTGTTCTCCCCCTGGATGTAGGCCATCCGGTGGGGCGTCCACAGGCGCTGGAAGGCGTCCTGCGTCCCGACTCCGATCTGCTGCTCCGGCTCGCTTGTCATACGGGCCAGCATATGGCGTCGCCCATTGGCAGCGTGTCGTTGGGGCGTATCGCACCGGCCGCTGGACGATGCTGGGCCGGTGGACAGGGAACAGCGGCGACGGGAGTGGGAGCGCGCCGCCGAGCCGTACCTCCTCGCCGCCTCGCTGCTCTTCCTGGCCTCCTACGCGGTCCAGGTGCTGGTGCCCGGCCTGTCCCCCGGCTGGCAGACCTTCTGGGCGCTGGTCACCGTCGGCACCTGGGGCCTCTTCGTCGCCGAATACCTGGCCCGGCTGCTGCTCAGCGACGACCGGCGGCGCTTCGTCCGCACCCACTGGCTGGACCTGATCGTGACCGTCCTGCCGCTGCTCCGGCCGCTGCGGCTGGTCGAGACGCACGACCGGATGCAGCGCCGCCGGGACCACCCCCGGCTCGCCCTGGAGGCCCGCGTGATGGCCTACACGGGCCTGACCGCCCTGCTGCTCGGCTTCGCCGCGAGCCTCGCCGTCTACCACGACGAACGGCACGCCCCGGGCAGCACCGTCCGCACCTTCGGCGACGCGGTGTGGTGGGCGTGCTCGACCCTGACCACTACCGGTTACGGCGACATCACCCCGGTCACCGCCCGCGGCCGGGTCACCGGCGCGGTGCTGATGTTCGTCGGCGTGGCCCTGGTCGGCGCGGTCGTGGGCTCCTTCTCCTCCTGGCTGGTGCGCCGCTTCCGCCGGGAGGGCGAGACGTGAGAGGGCCCCGGGGAGCGGATGCTCTCCCGGGGCCCTCGGTCACGCCACGAGCGTCACACCTGGACGCGGCGCTCGACCACGTCCAGCAGCTTGGCGATGGCCTGGTCACGCGGAATGCCGTTCTCCTGCGACCCGTCGCGGTAGCGGAAGGACACCGCACCGTGCTCCATGTCCTCGTCGCCCGCGAGGATCATGAACGGCACCTTGGACTTCTGGGCGTTCCTGATCTTCTTCTGCATCCGGTCCGAGGACGAGTCCACCTCGACCCGCAGCCCCTTGGCCTTCGCCTGCGCGGCGAACTCCTGGAGGTACGGGACATGCGCGTCGCCGATCGGGATGCAGGTCGCCTGGACCGGCGCCAGCCAGGCCGGGAAGGCACCCGCGTAGTGCTCCAGCAGGACCGCGAAGAACCGCTCGATCGAGCCGAAGAGCGCACGGTGGATCATGACGGGCTGCTGCTTGGAGCCGTCCGCCGCGGTGTACTCCAGACCGAAGCGGGCGGGCTGCTGGAAGTCGACCTGGATGGTCGACATCTGCCAGGACCGGCCGATGGCGTCCTTCGCCTGCACCGAGATCTTCGGGCCGTAGAAGGCGGCGCCGCCCGGGTCCGGCACCAGCGGCAGCCCCTGCTTCTCGGCCGCCTGGCGCAGCGCCTCGGTGGCCTCCTCCCACTCCGCGTCCTCGCCGATGAACTTGTCGGACTCCGGGTCGCGGGTGGAGAGCTCCAGCTCGAACTCGGTCAGGCCGTAGTCCCGCAGGAGGTCGAGGACGAAGGTGAGCAGGTTGTCCAGCTCGTCCGCCATCTGCTCCTTGGTGCAGTAGATGTGCGAGTCGTCCTGGGTGAAGCCGCGCGCCCGGGTCAGGCCGTGCACGACGCCGGACTTCTCGTAGCGGTAGACCGTGCCGAACTCGAAGAGCCGCAGCGGCAGTTCGCGGTACGACCGGCCGCGGGCCTTGAAGATCAGGTTGTGCATGGGGCAGTTCATCGCCTTGAGGCGGTAGTTCTGCCCGTCGAACTCCAGGGGCGGGAACATCGCCTCGCCGTAGTTCGGCAGGTGCCCCGAGGTCTCGAAGAGGGCTTCCTTGGTGATGTGCGGGGTGTTGACGAACTCGTAGTCCGACAGCTCGTGCCGCTTGCGGGAGTAGTCCTCCATCACCCGGCGCACCACGCCGCCCTTGGGGTGGAAGACGGCGAGCCCGGAGCCCAGCTCCTCCGGGATGGAGAACAGGTCCAGCTCCGCCCCGAGCTTGCGGTGGTCGCGCTTCTCGGCCTCGGCGAGGAACTCCAGGTACGCCTTGAGCTCGTCCTTGGTCGGCCAGGCGGTGCCGTAGATCCGCTGGAGCTGCGGGTTCTTCTCGCTGCCGCGCCAGTACGCGGCCGCCGAGCGCATCAGCTTGAACGCCGGGATGGCGCGGGTGCTGGGCAGGTGCGGACCGCGGCACAGGTCCTTCCAGCACAGCTCGCCGGTCTTCCCGTCGAGGTTGTCGTAGATGGTCAGCTGGCCGGCGCCGACCTCGGCGGAGGCACCCTCGGCGGCGTCCGCGGCGGAGCCCTTGAGGCCGATCAGTTCGAGCTTGTACGGCTCGTCGGCCAGCTCCTCGCGGGCGGCCTCGTCGCTGACCGCGCGGCGCGCGAACTTCTGTCCGCGCTTCTGGATCTCCTGCATCTTCTTCTCGATGCGCTTGAGATCGTCCGGGTGGAACGGGGTCTCGACGTCGAAGTCGTAGTAGAAGCCGTCCTTGATCGGCGGGCCGATGCCGAGCTTCGCCTCCGGGAACAGCTCCTGCACGGCCTGCGCCATCACGTGCGCGGTGGAGTGCCGCAGGATGTTCAGGCCGTCCTCGGAGGAGATCTCGACCGGCTCGACCTCATCGCCGTCGGCGACCTCGTACGCCAGGTCCTTCAGCTCCCCGGCGACCCGTGCGGCGACGATGCTGCGCTCACCCTGGAAGAGGTCGGCGGCCGTAGTGCCCGTGGTCACCACGCGTTCTTCCCGCTCGGAATCGCGTTGGACGGTCACACGGACGTCTGACACCGGTCTCTCCTGACTCATGTCTCTTTCGCGTCAGCGTTTGCTGCGCAGCCGAATCGTACCGAGCCGCCGCACCCGACCGCGAAACGGTTTCCCCGGCACCGGTCAGCGGGCGGTCAGTCGTCGGCTCCGCACGCCTCCTCGAAGAAGTCGAGATTCTCCTGGAGGGACTTCAGCAGCCGGTCCCGTTCCGCCTCGTCGACCTGGACCGGTGTGACGTCGCGGCCCCCGGTGATCCGGCGGAAACCGCCCCGGCTCTCCAGTCTGCCGCTGACCCGGATCGGCAGTCCCACGAGGTGGGCGTGGCCCGCGATGCGGTAGTCCTCCTCCCCCAGTGCGACCCGCACCTGGACCACGTCGGCCCCGGTCAGCACCCGCAGCCGGACCGTGCCGGGGCCGCCGGGCCGTTCCCGGCGCAGCCGTACGACCGCGCCGGTCACCCGGACCGGCAGCGAGGGCTCGTCGCGGACGTAGCGCCGGGCGGCCTGCTCCAGCGCCGGGAGGTCGCCGGGCGAGAACTCGACCGGTTCCGGGCGGGCCGGGCAGCCGGCCGGCGGACCGGCCGCCGGTGACCACTCGACCGAGATCCGCACCCCCTCCGCGTCCCGTACGAGCGCGATCAGCGCCTGCACCAGCTCGTGGCAGACGCCCAGCTCGACGGCCGCGTCGTAGGCCTCCATGCCGCCGGTGGCGCGCTGGTAGTCGGTGGCGTCCCGGGCGGCGTGCAGGGCCCGCTGCAGCCCGGCGACCGCCGTGCGGCCGCCGTCGGCCGGGACGAAGGCGGTCAGCCGCCGGCCGGCGGTCGCGGGCCCGACCAGGACCTCGCCCAGGAACCCTTCGGCCTGCCGCTTGTGCCGGGCGCCGTAATAGCCGGCCCGGCCGTACGTGCCCAGCGCCCCGGCGACCAGCATCGCGCGGGCCGCGCCGCGCAGCTGCTCCTGGGCGACCCAGCGCGCGGCGACCGGGCCGCCGTCGGGGACCTCGCGCTCCCAGCCGACCTCGTCACTGGGCACCGCCAGCCCGGTCAGCACCTCGCGGGCGGAGGGCGCGGCGGACCGCGAGAGCGCCGCCAGGGCCTCGGCGAGCAGCTCCGCGCTGTCGGGGAAGCGGCGGTCGTGCGGGACCAGCAGGCTGGTGCCGCCCAGGCCGCCGGGCGGGGTCCAGCGGGCGTAGTGGCCGGCGGCCCCGCCCCGGCGGCGCCAGCCGTGCCGGGCCAGCAGCGCGCTGAGGACGGCGGGGTCGAGCCGCGCGGGATCCAGCGGCCGCGCAGGGGGTTCGTCGATCGGCCGGTACATCACGGTCTCCCTCCCGCCCCGACCCGGGTCATGATTTCGCAGAGCGCGCGGTCGTCGAAGATCCGCGTGGTCGGGATCCGCACAGTGGTCCTGCGCCGGCCGGTCACCGGATGGCCGGCCAGGTTGATCCAGTAGCAGCAGTGGCGCAGTTCGAGCCGGTCGTGGGAGGCCCGCAGCCACTCCTCCTGGGTCCGCGGGGCCAGCATCACGACGAGGATCTTGTGCACCGACACGGGCGTGCGGGCCAGCTTCACCAGGTGGTCGTTGTCGAGGGTGAAGGCGAAGGTCGGGCCGGGCGGGCGCGGGGCGGTCTGGTAGGTGCATTTGAGCTGCACCTTGATGGTGACCTCGTCGTCGACGGTGTGTCCGGGTGCGCCGTGGCTGACGTGCCAGTCGATGCCGTTGTCCGGGAAGGGCTGGGCCAGCGAGCAGCCGGAGGCGGCCGCGACCGCGTGCAGATAGCCCACCTGGAGCGTCTCCATGCAGGCGGTCGTCGCGAGTCCGCCGCGCTGCGGTGTGGTGGCGGGCGGGGGGTACCTCCCGCTGGCGGGGGACAGCCCGCCCGGTTCGGGCTGCGCGATGGTCATCGCGGGCATGCCTTCCGGGCTCGGTGGGTGCGCGGAGATGAATGCGTCGGAGATGACGGGGAACCGGCGGATCGCGTGGCCCGTCCCTGTGGTTGTCTCCGCGTCAAGTGGTCCGCAAACAAGGACGGTTCGACCACCGGTGCGCTCGGGTATCACCTGCTCGGGTGGTATTGCGCCACCATCCCCCGTACGAGCACGAGGAGTTGGGATGATGCCGTGCTGGTATGACGGCCCTCTTGCCGCCTTCGACACCGAGACGACGGGGATCGACGTCGAGCGGGACCGCATCGTCTCCGCCGCGCTGGTGGTCCAGGAGACCCCGCGTTCGGCGCCCCGCGTCACCCGCTGGCTGATCAATCCCGGCGTCGAGATACCGGAAGCCGCCGTCGCGGTGCACGGTCTCACGGCCGACCACCTCGCCCTGCACGGCCGCTGGCCGGCGCCGGTGGTGGAGGAGGTGGCGCGGGCCCTGGCCGCCCAGTCGGTGGCCGGCCGTCCGCTGGTGGTGATGAACGCCCCGTTCGATCTCACCCTGCTGGAACGCGAGTTGAAGCGGCACCGCGCCAGCTCGCTGAACGCGTATCTGGGCGCCCATCCGCTGCGCGTGCTGGACCCCCGGGTGCTGGACAAACATCTGGACCGTTATCGCAAGGGCCGCCGCACGCTCGCCGATCTGTGCGCGCAGTACGAGGTCGAGCTGACCGAGGCGCACGACGCGGCCGCGGACGCGCTGGCCGCGCTGCAGGTGGTGCGTGCCCTGGGGCACCGGTTCTCGGACCGCCTGGGGAGCCTGCACCCGGCGGAGCTGCACACCCGGCAGGCGGTCTGGTACGCGGCCCAGGCCCGGGGGCTGCAGGCCTGGTTCGCACGCAGCGGCAGTCCGGAATCGGTGGATCCGCACTGGCCGCTGCGTCCCGAACTCCCCGCCGCGGCCTGATCGCGGCCTGATTCAGCATCAGGAATTCCGCACGACCGTCCGGCAACCGGTCGGCCGGCCGGGAAAGAAACGGGCGGAATTCCGTTTCCGGGTCGCTTCTCGTGACGGCGGAACGCGCCGGCAGGGGAACTCCGCCGAACGGAACTCCCCACTACGGAACTCCGCCTCCGCATCACTCAACAAAAAGAACCGGGCCACCTTTTGGTGGCCCGGTTCTTGATCCCGGTGGGCGATACTGGGTTCGAACCAGTGACCTCTTCGGTGTGAACGAAGCGCTCTCCCACTGAGCTAATCGCCCGGGTGTCCGGCGTGGTTTCCCTCGCGAACGACCTGAACAATACAGGCCGCGCGGGCGTTCCATCAAATTTCCTCAGGTCCGGGCCAGCCAGCGGGCCAGCCCGCGCCGCCCGGCCCGCACCATCAGGGCGTGATTGGCGCGGAACAGCGGCCGCGCCAGCAGCCCGACCCGGCGCATCAGCGGTTTGCGGACCTCGACGTCCTGCTCGAAGACGGCGCGGGTGCCGCCGGCACCGGGCACCACGGTCCAGCGCGCCCAGCCGGCCAGGTCGCCGCGCATCACGATCTCCAGGACCCCGGCGCCGGGGTCCCGTACCTGCTCGGCGGCCACCACCTTGAGGTCGTACGGCAGCAGGGAGCGGAAGCGGGCGGTCCCGCTCCGGTCGTCGATCCGGGTCACCTCGCGCACCTGCGGCCACCACTGCGGGTAGCTCTCGGCGCGCTCCAGGACGGCGTAGACGACGGCCGGCGGGGCGTGGAGCTGCCAGACGCTGCGGAAGCGGTAGCGGTGCAGCCGGCGGGAGCAGTCGGGCATGAGCCCAGTGTGCGCCCCGCACGGCGGCGGGCGCCCAACAACGGCGAGGGCCCGGCGACTTGGCGTCCGGCGGGCCGTCGTGCGCGGGGACACGCAAAAGGGGCGGCGCGACCCGCATCGTCTGCGAGTACCCGCCGCCCCTTGTGACGTGGGCGATACTGGGTTCGAACCAGTGACCTCTTCGGTGTGAACGAAGCGCTCTCCCACTGAGCTAATCGCCCGGGCGCACCGCCAACATTACCCCACGTCGGCGGGCACTTGTGACCACGTTCCGGTCACTCGGCGACGTTCCAGGGCAGCACCAGGCCGAACTTCCACGCGTAGACCGCGACCCCGGCGGCGATGATCGTCAGGCCGAGGGTGGTCAGGATGATGTTGCGGCGCCGCACCTTGGGGTCGAGCGCCTTCTGGGCCGCTTCGGTGACCTTGCGTTTGGTCCAGCGCAGGACCAGCTGGGCCCAGACGAATTCGGTCGCCCAGATCGCCATACCGGCGAAGATCACCAGCCAGCCGGGGCCCGGCAGCGGCAGCAGGATCACTCCGCCGCCGACCACCGCGAGACCGACGACGAAGACACCGACCTGCCAGCTCAGATGCAGCGGCCGGGAGCGCTTGATGAAATGCGGCGCTCGCGAGCCGAGCGGCTGCTCGGGCGGCACGGTCTCCTCCTCGAGTACTCCCGGTCCCCCGTTACTCACCGTATTCATACGGTCAAACTTACCGGACGGGAGGGGTCCGCGGAATTACCGACGGGGACGATCCCGCAATCCGCCGTAAGAGGTACCTGAAGCCACCCAAAACCGTCAGAGGGGTTTACAACGGCACCGTAGGTGGCATGTCGATTTCGCCGACGTGCGAATCCCCGAGCGCACACTGAGCGAAAGGCCCTGGCGCTTATGAACACCACGGTCAGCTGCGAGCTGCACCTGCGCCTCGTTGTGTCGAGCGAGTCCTCACTGCCTGTACCCGCGGGCCTGCGGTATGACACGGCCGATCCCTACGCCGTGCATGCCACCTTCCATACCGGAGCCGAGGAGACCGTCGAGTGGGTGTTCGCCCGCGACCTCCTCGCCGAGGGTCTGCACCGGCCCACCGGCACCGGAGACGTCCGCGTATGGCCGTCCCGGAGCCACGGGCAGGGCGTGGTCTGCATCGCCCTGAGCTCCCCGGAAGGCGAAGCCCTGCTCGAAGCCCCCGCGCGGGCTCTCGAGTCGTTTCTCAAAAGGACGGATGCCGCCGTACCGCCCGGTACGGAGCACCGGCATTTCGATCTCGACACGGAGCTGTCCCACATCCTCGCGGAGAGCTGAGACGCAGCACGGTTACCGAAAGCACCCATCCGCTCACACTTGCGCCCGTCCGACTCGGGGAGACGGCGCAGGACCGACAAGTTCATACGGCAGTGTTCGGCGTCGTCGCCGCGGAGCCACCGCGGGGGACGGCGCCGAAGCTTGTCCCAGGCGCTAGAGTCGGCGACCATTCGGCCACGACACCCGGGGGCGGTACCCGTCCGGCCCCACCCTGCCAGGGAGCGGAACCGTGATGATCACCCATGACACCCGGTGCGCGCTGGACGCGGTCGTCGATCTGCTCAACACCGCTCCGGAGGGCGAGGCGCCCGGCGCGCCGGACAGCCTGACCGCCGTGCCGGCCGTCGAGGACTTCGCCCGCCGCAACAACTTCAGCGTCGTGGGCACGCTCGGCCCGGACGACCTGGCGGCGGTGCGCCGGGTCCGGGCGCGCTTCGCCGAGGTCTTCGCCGCCGAGGACGACCGCACCGCGGCCGCGCGGCTCAACGCGCTGGTCGCCTCGGCGGGCACCACCCCGCAGCTGACCGACCACGACGGCTACGACTGGCACGTGCACTACTTCGCGCCGGGCGCCTCCGTGGCCGACCGGATGGCCGCGGACGGCGGGATGGCGCTCGCCTTCCTCGTCGTGGCCGGCGAGCGCGAGCGGCTGCGGCGCTGCGAGGCGCCGGACTGCCGGTACGCGTTCGTCGACCTCTCCCGCAACCGTTCGCGGCGCTACTGCGACAGCCGCACCTGCGGCAACCGGCTGCATGTCGCGGCCTACCGCGCACGGCGCCGGGAGGCCGCGGGCTGACGGCCGGCGCAAACCGGCCGACGGCTGCCCCGGCGGGTGCGGGCGGGCCGTACGCCGGCCTCACAGGATGAAGAGGTCGTGTACGGCGCCGAGGAGGAGCAGGCAGCCGATGACGGCGAGGAAGAGCATCAGCGGCGGCTGGGACAACGCGAACAGGCAGCCGCGGGGTTCGGGGGACGGGGCGTCGTCTTGGGCGAGGGCGCACTCATCGTTCATCTCGCGCGCATCATGGCGCACGTGATCTTCCGAGGGCGCCCAAAGGGGGCCTCAGCAGCGGGAGTTCATCAGATCCCGTGCTTTTTCAGGATCGCTTCGATGTCCGAGAAGTCATCCTTGGGAGCGCCGGCGGCCTGCGGGGCCTTACCCTTGCCGGCCGGCCGGTCGGCCGTACGGCCCGCGCCGAGGGACGGTATGGAGGCACCCGGAGCCACCGCGTCGGGCGTGGCGCCCCCGGCCGCCTTGCGGTCCTTGCGGGCCCCGATCCCGCCGCGGCGGCGCTCGACGGCCCGGCTGACCATGAAGAGCAGGAACGAGAGCGCGAGCAGGCCGAAGCCCGCCCAGACCGTGGGCTTGAAGACGATGTTGGTGACCCAGTCGATGACGCCGGTCATCACCAGGCCGATCGGGATCAGGGAAAAGGCGGCGATGCGGGTCGCGGCGAGGAATCGCTTGCGGTACGCCGTCAGCGCGGCGATGCCCAGGCCCGCTGCCGACACCGCGGCACAGACGGTCGAGGTCAGCATCCGGTCCTCCTGCCGGTGGAAGGGCGAGCAGTCCCTCTGCTCCCCTCCATCCTGCCCTGTCCGGGCCCGCCCGGGCCATGTTCCGGCACCGGCTTCAGGGTCTTCTCGGGGTCACCCTCATCCTCAGGTCCGGGTTCGGCCACCAGGGGGCGGGCTGGAAGACTGGTCCCATGAACGACGCCACCACCCCCGCCCCCGCCCGTCCCGTCCTCGACGTGTGGTGTGAGCTGCAGTGCCCGGACTGCCACGCCGCGCTGACGGACCTGCGGGCGCTGCGCGAGCGCTACGGCGACCGGCTGGACATCCGGCTGCGCCACTTCCCCCTGGCGAAGCACAAGCACGCCTACGCCGCGGCCCAGGCCGCCGAGGAGGCGCTGGTGCAGGGGCAGGGCTGGCCGTACGTCGAGGCGGTGCTGGCGCGCACCGAGGAGCTCGCGGCGCGCGGCGAGAAGCTGCTGCTGGAGGTCGCCGGTGAGCTGGGGCTGGACGGCGAGGAGCTGGAGACCGCGCTGATCGACGGGCGGCACCTGCTGATCGTGGACGCCGACGAGGCCGAGGGGAAGGCGATCGGCGTGACCGGAACCCCGACGTACGTGATCGGCGGGGAGCGGCTGGACGGCGGCAGGAGCCAGGAGGGGCTGCGCGCCCGGATCGAGGAGATCGCCGACCGCCTGCTGGCCGGCCAGGACTGAGCCGGGGCAGGAACGAGCCGGCCGGGGCCGGGCCGCCAGGGTCGCCGGAGCGCGCCGCGGCCGCCCTACAGGATCGGCTTCCACAGCAGGTACCCGGTCGGCCGGTAGCCCAGCGACTCGTAGAGGCCGAGGGCCGGTGCGTTGCCCGCGTAGACGTTGAGGCCGAGGGTGGTGCGGCCGGCCGCGAGGCTCTCGCGCTCGGCGATCAGCATCAGGGTGCGGCCGTGCCCCCGCCCCCGGTGGCCGGGGTCCACCCGCACGTCGACGACGTAGCCGCCCGGCTGCTCCGGCATCCGCAGGGCGAGCCAGAGACTGCCGACGTCGGCGCCGTCGTGGGACAGGATCCGCAGGACCTGGCCGGGGGTCTCCGCCCCGTCCGGCAGCAGGGCGTGGTGGCCCTTCACCGCGATGTCCTCGGCGCGGGCCCGGGACATCCCCTGGCCGGTCTGCGTGCGGATGTGCTCGGCGAGCGCGGCGTCCCGCCAGGCCGGGTATTCCGCCTCGTCCAGCGGCCGGTCGGCGACGTCCCCGGGCAGCCGCGGCGGCGCGTCGAGGGGTTTGCACAGGGTGCGGCTGCGCTCGGTGTAGCCCAGGGCCGCCGCGAGCCGCAGCGCGGCCTCCGCCTCGGCCGGGACGGTCACCTCGATCTGGCGGCATCCCCAGCCGCGCAGCACCTCCTCGGCGGCGAGCGCCGCGACGGTGGCCCGGCCGCGGTGCCGGTCCGGCGGGTCGATGGCCAGGTAGGTGATCCGGCCGGCCGTCGGGCCGAAACGGGCGTCGGTCGACAGCCGGACCGTGCCGACCCGCCGGCTGTTGACGCAGACGTCGTACGGGCGGGCCCGGGTGCCGTCGTCGTGGTGTTCCTCGGGTCCCGCGGGGCGCAGCGTAGTGGTCACGGGGACTTTCTACTCGCCCGTGTGCGGGCCCGTCATCACCCTGTACGGGGGCCGGTGCTCAGCGCGGGTCGATGTCGGCGGCGGACTGCTCGTCGAAGATCCGCATGGCCTCGGCGGTCACCGGGCCCGGCCCGTCGGCCAGTTGGCGGCCGTCGATCCGGGTCACGGCCTGCACGTCGCGGAGGGTGGAGGTCAGGAAGATCTCGTCGGCCCGCTCCAGGACGTCCAGCGGAAGATCGGTCTCCTTGGCGCCGGCCCAGGCGACGGTCAGGGCGCGGGTGATGCCCGCCAGGCAGCCGGAGGAGAGCGGCGGGGTGTGGAGTTCGCCGTCCAGGACGACGAAGACGTTGGAGCCGGTGCCCTCGCAGAGCGCGCCGACGGTGTTGGCGAACAGCGCCTCGGTGGCGCCCTGTTCGTGGGCGCGCGCCAGGGCGACCACGTTCTCGCCGTAGGAGGTGGTCTTCAGGCCGGCCAGCGCGCCGCGTTCGTTACGGGTCCAGGGGACGGTGACGGCGGCGGTGGTGTCGGGGCGGCGGGTGGTCGCGGAGAGCGCGACGACCAGCGTGGGGCCGGCGTCGCCGCGGTCCGAGCCGAGCGGGGACTCGCCGCCGGTGTAGGTGATCCGCAGCCGGCCCAGCGGCATGGGGTTGGCGTCGAGGACGGCCTCGCAGCCGCGCCGCACCTCGTCGAGGTCGGGCTCGGGCAGGCCGAGGCCGCGGGCGGAGGTGGCGAGGCGTTCCAGGTGGCGGGTGAGGGCGAAGGCGCGTCCGTGGTCCGCCTTGACGGTCTCGAAGACGCCGTCGCCGACGGTCAGCCCGTGGTCGAAGACCGAGACCCGGGCGTCCTCGGCGTTCCGCAGTGCCCCGTCCAGCCAGATCCTCATCGCTCTCCTCCGCTCGGCTCGTTGCGTCCCGACGCTACCGCGAGCAGCCGGCTCGCCTTCAGTTCGGTCTCCGCCCATTCCCGCTCGGGGTCGGAGTCCCAGATGATCCCGGCCCCGGCGCCGAAGCGGAGGAGGGGTCCGCCGGCGGCGGTGCGGTCGATCCAGAAGGTCCGGATGCCGACCGCGAGCTCGCCGGTGCGGCGGTCGGCGTCGACCCAGCCGATGCCGCCGCAGTACGGTCCGCGGGGTGCGGTCTCCAGTTCGTCGATGATCCGCAGGGCGCTGGACTTGGGGGCGCCGGTGACCGAACCGGGCGGGAAGGTGGCGTCCAGCAGGTCGGCCCAGGTGCTCTTCTCGTTGGCGAGGTCCAGTTCGCCGCGCACCGTGGAGACGAGGTGCACCAGGCCGGGGTGCTCCTCGACCGCGCAGAGTGCCGGGACGGTGACGGTTCCGGTGGCGCAGACCCGGCCGAGGTCGTTGCGGACCAGGTCCACGATCATCACGTTCTCCGCCCGGTCCTTGTCCGAAAGGTCCGCGGCGGTCCGTCCGGTGCCCTTGATGGGCCCGGACCACACGGCGCGGTCGTCCCGCCGCAGATAGAGCTCGGGGGAGGCGCTGGCGATCTCCACGCCGTGGCCGGGCAGCCGGATCGTGCCGGCGTGCGGGGCGGGGTTGCCGCGGGCCAGCACCGCGGACAGCGCGTCGACATCGGCCCCGTCCGGGTCGGGCAGCGGGGCGCTCAGCACCCGGCAGAGGTTCACCTGGTAGACGTCGCCGGCCGCGATGTGTTCCCGGACCCGCCGTACGCCGCGGACGTAGGCGTCGCGGTCCAGGGAGCTGCCCCAGGCGCTCCGTGCGGGGCCGTGCCAGGCGCCGGGGGCGGGGGCGTCGGCCGGGGTGGCGGGGCGTACGTCGGCGAAGCGGGCGCAGACCACCTGGCCCTCGAAGTCGGCGGCCACCGCCCACCAGCCCGTCGAGTCGAGGGCCGCGGGATCGCTGGTCACGTCCCGTAGATCGGTGGCTATCAGGCCGCCGAAGCGGGCCATGGGAGCGAAGTCGTGCACGTCAGCGAGTCTATGGCGGGGGCCCCGGGCGCGCCTGTGCCGGGCGAGCAGCGCAGCACGCTGCACAAACGCGTTTTTGTACTGGCCCCGGAATCCGCTAGAGTTCAACACGTCGCCGGGACGCGGAAGCGCCCCGGGGGCCCGGTAGCTTCCCGGACGTAGTCTGGGAGAGTCACCTGCGGACGTAGCTCAGTTGGTAGAGCACCACCTTGCCAAGGTGGATGTCGCGAGTTCGAGTCTCGTCGTCCGCTCGATGTGGGGGATCTTCCCGAACCCCCTCACTCCTGGTGGAGTGGCCGAGAGGCGAGGCAACGGCCTGCAAAGCCGTCTACACGGGTTCAAATCCCGTCTCCACCTCCAAGGACGATTAGCTCAGCGGGAGAGCGCTTCCCTGACACGGAAGAGGTCACTGGTTCAATCCCAGTATCGTCCACTGCCCGGCTCCACCGGGCCCCGCGCGATTAGCTCAGCGGGAGAGCGCTTCCCTGACACGGAAGAGGTCACTGGTTCAATCCCAGTATCGCGCACGCAGCTGTGGGTCTTCGCGATCCATGGTCCCGAGGACGATTAGCTCAGCGGGAGAGCGCTTCCCTGACACGGAAGAGGTCACTGGTTCAATCCCAGTATCGTCCACACGCAGCCGAGGGCCGGAAGCGTTTCGCTCCGGCCCTCGGCTTTTGTGCCGTGCCGTGCCGGTCACGGGCTCCGGTCGCCGGCCGGCCGGCTGTGGCCGTGCCGGCCGGGCCGGGTGCGACGGTTCAGGACGAGAACAGCATGTGGCCGAGGCCCCGGTGATGACCGTGATGCCCATGGTGGCCGTGGTGACCGTGGTGCGGTGCGCCCCAGGCGGGCGCGGCGGGGTACGCCTGCGGGGCGGGCGGCGGCGGGGCCTGCTGGACCCACTGCGACTCCAGGCGGGTCAGCGCCTCCAGCTCCCCGAAGTCGAGGAAGATCCCTCGGCAGCCGGCGCACTGCTCGATCTGGACGCCATTGCGGTTGTACGTGTGCATCGGTGCATGGCACTTGGGGCACTGCATCGTCGGCTCAACTCCTGTCGTTCGCTGCCGCTCGGCGCGGCGCCACCGGAACGGCCTTCCGGTGGCGTGGGGTTCAGCGTACGACGGGCCCGCCGGGTGCCAACTGCTGCGGCAGGGACGCCATCCGGGCGCAGGCGTCGATGACGGCGGTCGCGGCCTCGTCCAGCGCCCGTTCCCCGGTGACGGCCTTGGTGACGGCGAGCGCGGCGGTCTGCACGGTCAGGGCGCGGGCGGGGACCTCCAGTTCGGCCCAGGGGTCCCCGTGCGGGGGCAGGGCCGGGCCACCCGCCGCGCGGTAGGCGGTCAGGAAGCGCGTCCAGATGTCCGGGGCGAGCAGGCCGGTGGCGAACCAGGCGGCGGGACGGGCCAGGTCCCAGGCCGCGTCGCCGAGGCCGAGGTCGTCGACATCGATCAGCAGCCAGCGGCCACCGCTGGCCGGGTGGCGGACCAGCTGGCCGAGGTGGAGGTCGCCGTGGCAGAGGGACGCCGCACGCGGCGGTGGGGCCTCGTCCCGGGCCCAGGGCGGGAGCCCGTACCAGGCCTGTTCGACGGCCGCGGCGGCCGCGCGCAGGGGCCGCGGAACGGCGTCCGCAGGGCCGTTGGCCAACGCTCCGCGCAGCCGGGTCAGGGCGCGGGCGGCCTTGGTGGGGCCGCGCATCGGCGGGACCGGGCCGGGGAGTTGGCGCGGATCGACACGGTGCAGCCGGGCCAGCAGGCGGGCAGCGTCCTCCCAGGGCGCCGCGTCCGGGTCGTCGGGCGCGACCGGGCTGCCGTACGGCCAGCGGGTCAGCGCCCGGCCGTCGTCGGCGAGGAGGAGGAAACCGCCGGGGGCGGTGAGCGGGAGCGGGGGCAGCAGGATCCCGTGCAGGAGGGGGTGCGCGGCGATCCGGAGACGAGCGGCGAGGTCCTGCGGGTCGGCGTCGGGAGCGTGCGCCTTGGCGACCGTACGGCCACTGCGGACGACCGTGCCGTCGGGGCGGTCGGCGAGGACCTGGGCGAGAGCCTGGGGGTGGTCGGCGGGCGGATGGGTGGGAGTGTGGGTGTGGGTGTGGGTGTGGTCCGTGGGCGTGCGGGGGCGATCGGCAGGTGTCTCGGGGGCCGGTGGTGCGGGTGGGGGGCCGTCCGGACCGTCGGGGCCATCGGGGCCATCGGGGCCGGAGGATGCCGCGAGGGCGGCCAGGCGGACGGCCAGCGGTGTGGTCATGACTCCCCTCCCCCGGGCCTGCGTCGGTGTGGGGCCTTGCCCGGTCGCCGGTCGGACCCGACGGGGATCGTACGCGGCGGGGCAGGCGGGCGGGGCGTCAGGCCGGCGTGTGGAGGCGGGGAGGGGCGGACGGGACCCGCGCAGTGGCGGGGCGCGTGCCTACGCGGCCAGGGCCGCTCGGCAGAGTCTCGGTTCGGTGGGTGGTGGGGGCGGAAGCTCGACGGCCGGGCATCTCCCCAGATGCCCGGCCGTTCGTGCCGTCCGCCGCACCCCCGTCCCCACGGGGTATTCAGCCGGAGGTCCCCGTCCCGGGCCGCTCTCCCGGGACCGGGGCGCCGCTCAGCGCCCCAGCATTCCGGCCACGGACGACGCCTGTGTGATGACGGCTTCCCAGCCGCCGAAGACCACGGCGAGCAGGATCGCCAACGGCAGCACCATGACCACCGCGACGAGGGGATGGCGGGTGCCCGAGGACTGGTGGCCGCCGAGCGCCGCGGCGGCCTTGCGCCCCTGCGCCCGTAGGGCCGTCCGTCCTGAGGTCCGATCCATCGTCCGCTCCCGTCGTCTCTGGAGCGGCGGGCGTCTGACCTCGGGGGACGAGCGCTGCGCCCGCCGCTTGATGACAACACTAGGCACGCGGCGCGGGGCAGGCGTCATGCCGTCGTACCTATTGGGCGGCCTCCAGGAGGATGACGGGACCGGGCGTCACGTACTCCCCTGGGTGGAGAACACCCCTGAGGAACCCGGGACATCCCCCGGGGGAGCCCGCCGGGCCGCAGGTCCGGGCGGCCGGTCGTGCGTGACCTCGCTCACGTCGGCGGCTCCCCCGCGCCCCGCCGTCCGGCAGCCGCCGGCCGCTGCGCACGCCGGCGCCGTCCGCCGCCGGGAGCCGTGCCCCGCATCTCCGGCATTCGGCCTCGATCACCTTTCGTCCGCTCAATCCCCCTTATGTGAACGATCATTGAGCGCGCGGGCGGAAAACCGGGCCGCCCCGCGCCCCTTTCCCCTCCCGCACTCCGAGGATCGCACCCGCCACCGACAATCCGGTTGCCGACGCATGCGCGGCCTCTCAGCACAGCGAGCCGTCAATCCGTAAGCTGTGCCACGTCAGACGGTTGGCAGCGGAGGGGCCTCCCACCGCAGGTAGGGGACGGACATGGCGATGATGCGGCTCCGGCGCGAGGACCCGCGTGTCGTCGGGACGTTCCGGTTGCACCGCCGGCTCGGCGCGGGCGGGATGGGCGTGGTCTACCTCGGCTCGGACAAGCGCGGTCAGCGGGTGGCGCTGAAGGTGATCCGGCCGGACCTGGCGGAGGATCAGGAATTTCGCTCGCGGTTCGCCCGCGAGGTGTCCGCCGCCCGCCGGATCCGCGGTGGCTGCACGGCGCGGCTGGTCGCGGCCGATCTGGACGCGGACCGCCCGTGGTTCGCCACCCAGTACGTCCCCGGCCCGTCGCTGCACGACAAGGTCAACGAGGAGGGGCCGCTCTCCCCCGCGCAGGTCGCTTCCGTCGGCGCGGCACTGTCCGAGGGGCTGCTGGCCGTCCATGACGCGGGCGTGGTGCACCGCGACCTGAAGCCGTCCAACATCCTGCTGTCGCCCAAGGGCCCGCGCATCATCGACTTCGGCATCGCCTGGGCGACCGGTGCCAGCACCCTCACGCATGTCGGTACGGCCGTCGGGTCGCCGGGCTTCCTGGCACCGGAACAGGTACGCGGCGCCGCGGTGACCCCCGCCACCGACATCTTCGCGCTGGGCGCCACGCTGGCGTACGCCTGCACCGCGGACTCCCCGTTCGGGCAGGGCAGTTCGGAGGTCATGCTCTACCGGGTGGTGCACGAGGAGGCGCAGCTCGCCGGGGTGCCGGACGCGCTGGCGCCACTGCTCGCGTCGTGCCTGGCCAAGGATCCGGCGGACCGGCCCAGCACCTTGTCGCTGTCGTTGCGGCTCAAGGAGATCGCGGCCCGTGAGGCGCACGGTCTGTCGGGCGGACCCTCGGGCGGTCTGCCGGGCGGCCTGCTGCACAACGGGCCCGGCAGCGGGGCCGGATGGAGCCGGGCGGAGCGCCGTCCGTCGGACCGGCCGACCGGGCAGCGGGCCGAGGAGTACGCGCGCCAGCGCACCGAGCGGCGGACGGCGGGCGGTTCCGCGCCGCGCCCGCATGCGGTGCGTCCGCCGGCACCGCGGGACGGGGCCGGTGGCCGGCCGGGCGGACCGGCTTCCGGTGCGGGTACGGGTGCGGGTGCCGGTGCGGGCACCGGTGCGAGGAAGAATCCGCGTACCGCGGGGCGGAATGCCCGGCGCGGTCCGGCGGCCCGGCCGACGGGGCGCAACGGTTCGCGCACCCCGGTCCGTACGACTTCGGGCGGGCGCCGGCCCGGCCCCGACCGCCGGCTGCTGCGTCAGCGGGTCATCGTGTTCGTCGTGGTGACGCTGCTGGTCGCACTGGGGATCGCGGCGGCCCAGGGCTGCCAGGGACCGGCCCGCGGAATGGGGACCGAGGGGATGGAACGGCTGGCTCCGCTCGCTCCGGCCGGGAGCCCGGCCGCTCCGGGTGGAGGTCAGCCGGCGCGGGGCGGGGGCTTGGACGCGCGGTAGGCGTGCGGAGGGGTGGTGGGCGGGCCCTTAGGGGTTAGGGGAACAGATCCCCTAAGGGGCGCGAGGGCCCCCTCGGGGCCGACAACGTGGCGGGGCGTGGCGGTATTCCGAGTTCGGTACGGGCAGTACGGGCGCGTACGTACGGGCGTTACGGGCGGTACGGGCAGTACGGGCAGTACGGGCGCGAACGTACGGGCGTTACGGGCGTTACGGGCAGTACGGGCAGTACGGGCGCGAACGTACGGGCGTTACGGGCAGTACGGGCGCGTACAGGCGGTACGGACCCACGGGTCATACGGCCCGCGTGGCCCCCGTAGGCCCCGCCCCCTAAGTCGGTCGTCCCGACGTCACCGCGTAGAAGGCCACCGCTGCGGCGGCACCGACGTTGAGGGAGTCGACGCCGTGGGCCATCGGGATGCGGACCCATTCGTCGGCGGCGCGCAGGGCGCCGGTGGTGAGGCCGCCGCCCTCCGCGCCCAGCATCAGGGCGACGCGGTCCAGCGTGTGCGGGGCGGCCTCGTCGATGGTGGAGGCCTTCTCGGCGGGGGTGAGGGCGAGCAGTTTGAAGCCCGCTTCCCGTACGACGGACAGGTCGCGGGGCCAGCTCTCCAGGCGGGCGTACGGGACGGAGAAGACCGCGCCCATGGAGACCTTGACCGAGCGGCGGTAGAGGGGGTCGGCGCAGTCCGGGGAGAGCAGCACCGCGTCCATGCCGAGGGCCGCCGCGCTGCGGAAGATCGCGCCGATGTTGGTGTGGTCGTTGACGGCCTCCATGACCACGATGCGGCGCGCCTGGGCGAGGAGTTCGGTGGCAGCGGGCAGCGGGGTGCGCTGCATGGAGGCGAGCGCGCCGCGGTGCACGTGATAGCCCGTCACCTGTTCGGCGAGGGCCGGGCTGACGGCGTAGACCGGGGCCGGGACCTCGTCGATGACGTCGCGCATGACGTCGACCCACTTCGAGGAGAGCAGCATCGAGCGCATCTCGTAGCCGGCGTGCCGGGCGCGCCGGATGACCTTCTCGCCCTCGGCGATGAAGAGTCCCTCCGCGGGCTCGCGCCGGCGCCGCAGTTCGACGTCGGTCAGGCCGGTGTAGTCGGCCAGCCGCGGGTCGTCCGGGTCGTCGACGGTGATGATTTCTGCCACGGGGAGATAGTGCCTTGTCGGTGTCGGGGTTCCAATGCCGGGGGACGCCCGGGGAAACGAATCAGCTAGCCGGCCGTGGTCGTCGCGCCGACGCTGACGACGTCGCCGATGACGATGACCGCCGGCGGCCGGACGCCCTCGGAGCGGACCGTCTCGCCGAGGGTGGCGAGGGTGGCGTCGACCCGGCGCTGGGTGGCGGTGGTGCCCTCCTGGATGACGGCGGCCGGGGTGTCGGCGGGGCGGCCGTGCTCGATGAGCTTGGCCGCGATGGCGCCGCTGTTCTCCACTCCCATGAGGACGACCAGGGTGCCGCGCAGCTTGGCGAGGGCGGGCCAGTCTACCAGGGAGCGCTCGTCGTCGGGGGCCACGTGGCCGCTGACGACGGTGAATTCGTGGGCGACGCCGCGGTGGGTGACGGGGATGCCGGCGGCGCCGGGTACCGAGATGGTGCTGGAGATGCCGGGCACGACAGTGCAGGGGATGCCGGCCTCGGCGAGCGCCTGGGCCTCCTCCATGCCGCGGCCGAAGACGAACGGGTCGCCGCCCTTGAGGCGGACCACGGCCTTGCCGGCCTTGGCGTGCTCAATCAGCGCGTTGTTGATGGCCTCCTGGGCCATGAACCGGCCGTAGGGGATCTTCGCGGCGTCGATGACCTCGACGTGCGGGGGCAGCTCGGCCAGCAGGTCGCGGGGGCCGAGGCGGTCGGCGATGACGACGTCGGCCTCGGCGAGGAGACGGCGGCCGCGGACGGTGATCAGGTCGGGGTCACCGGGGCCGCCGCCGACCAGCGCCACGCCGGGGGTGTGCGGGCGGCGGTGGTGCGGGGCGGCGATGCTGCCGTCGCGCAGGCCCTCCACGATGGCGTCGCGTACGGCGGCCGAGCGGCGCGGGTCGCGGCCGGTCAGGACGGCGACGGTGACGCCCTCGCTGCGCCCGGTGGCCGGGGTCCAGGCGGTGGCCGCCTCGGCGTCGTCGGCGCGTACGCACCACACGCGCCGCTCCTCGGCCTCCTGGGAGGCGGCGGCGTTGGCCTCGGGGTCGTCGGTGGAGATCAGCGCGTACCAGGCCTCGGCGAGGTCACCGGCCCGGTAGCGGCGGCGCTCCCAGCGGATCTCGCCGGCGTCGGCCATCGCCTCGACGGAGGGGGTGGCGGACGGGGAGACGAGCACGACGTCCGCGCCCGCGGCGACGAGCGAGGGGAGGCGGCGCTGGGCGACCTGACCGGCTCCCAGGACGACCACCCGGCGGCCGGACAGCCGCAGTCCGACGGGGTAGGCAGCGTGTTCGGCGACGTGCTCAGCCATGGCGGGGCGGCTCCTTGTGCGGATGGTGCGAGTTCGAGACCGGATCGGTCGCTGCGGCTCTGGAGCGGCTGATCAGGGATGATACGACGCTTGAGGGCGTACGGCCCCGGCCCACAGCCTAGAGGGCTGCGGGCCGGGGGTCATGCGGGGCGGCCGCGTTCCGGCCGCACCGCATCAGCTCTTCTCCGTCACTCCGGCGGAGTCGAAGGTGGCGACCTCGTGCATGGCGCGGGCCGCGCTCTGTACGACGGGGAGGGCCAGCAGGGCGCCGGTGCCCTCGCCGAGGCGCAGGTCGAGGTCGACGAGCGGGCGCAGGCCGAGCTTGTTGAGGGCCGCGACGTGCCCGGGCTCGGCGCTGCGGTGGCCGGCGATGCAGGCGGCCAGCGCCTCGGGGGCGATGGCGCGGGCCACCAGGGCGGCGGCGCCGGCGCTGACGCCGTCGAGGATCACCGGCGTGCGCAGCGAGGCGCCGCCGAGGATCAGGCCGACCAGGGCCGCGTGCTCCAGGCCGCCGACCGCGGCGAGCACGCCGATCGGGTCGGCCGGATCGGGCTGGTGGAGTTCCAGGGCGCGGCGGACCACGTCGACCTTGCGGGCGTGCGTCTCGTCGTTGATGCCGGTGCCGCGGCCGGTGACCTCGGCCGGGTCGACGCCGGTGTAGACGGCGATCAGCGCGGCGGAGGTGGTGGTGTTGGCGATCCCCATCTCGCCCGTGAGCAGGGCCTTGTTGCCGGCCGCGACGAGGTCGCGGGCGGTCTCGATGCCCACCTCGACGGCCTTGAGAACCTCCTCCTGGGTGAGCGCGGGGCCCTGGGTGAAGTCGGCGGTGCCGGGCCGGACCTTGCGGGGCAGCAGGCCGGGGGTGGCGGGGAGTTCGCTCGCCACGCCGACGTCCACGACGCACACCTCGGCGCCGACCTGGTTGGCGAAGGCGTTGCAGACCGCGCCGCCGCCCAGGAAGTTGGCGACCATCTGGCCGGTGACCTCCTGGGGCCAGGGGGTGACGCCCTGGGCGTGCACGCCGTGGTCGCCGGCGAAGATCGCCACGGCGGCCGGCTCCGGGATCGGCGGCGGGCACTTGCGGGACAGACCGCTCAGCTGCGCGGAGATGATCTCCAGCATGCCGAGCGCGCCGGCGGGCTTGGTCATCCGCTTCTGGCGCTCCCACGCCTCGCCGAGCGCCTTGGCGTCCAGCGGGCGGATGCCCTGGAGGGTCTCCTGGAGGAGGTCGTGCGGGTTCTCGCCGGGCAGCGCGCGGCGGCCGTAGGTCTCCTCGTGGACGACCCAGGACAGCGGGCGGCGCTTGGACCAGCCGGCCTGCAGCAGCTCGGGCTCCTCGGGGAACTCGTCGACGTAGCCGACGCACAGGTAGGCGACGACTTCGAGGTGCTCGGGCAGGCCCAGTTCGCGGACCATCTCGCGCTCGTCGAAGAAGCTGACCCAGCCGACGCCGAGGCCCTCGGCGCGGGCCGCGAGCCAGAGGTTCTCGACGGCGAGCGCGGAGGAGTACGGGGCCATCTGCGGCTGGGTGTGCCGGCCGAGGGTGTGCCGGCCGCCGCGGGTGGGGTCCGCGGTGACGACGATGTTGACCGGTGTTTCGAGGATCGCCTCGATCTTCAGCTCGCGGAACTGCTTGGCCCGCGCCTTGGGCAGCGACTTGGCGTACGCGTCGCGCTGCTGCATCGCGAGCTGGTGCATCTTCTCGCGGGTGTCGGCGGACCGGATGACGACGAAGTCCCAGGGCTGGGAGTGGCCGACGCTGGGGGCGGTGTGGGCCGCCTCCAGGACGCGCAGCAGGACCTCGTTGGGGATCGGGTCGCTGCGGAAGCCGTTGCGGATGTCGCGGCGCTCGCGCATCACGCGGTGGACGGCGGCGCGCTCGGAGTCGTCGTAGCCGGCGGCCGGGGGCCCGGCCGGGACCTCTTCCGCCTCGGGGGCTCCGTCGGCGGCGTCGGTCTCCTCGGCGGCGGGCTGCTCGTCGGCGGCCTGCTGGTCAACGGCCTGCGGCTGGTCGGCCGCGGGAACCGCGTCGGGCTCCTGCGGCTGGTCCTCGTCCGCGCCCTCACCGCGCTGGAGGAGCGCCTCGGCGTCCTGCTGGTGGGGGGCCTCGTCGGCGGGGGCCTCCTCGGGCGCCGCTACGGCGGCCGGGGTGTCGGCGGGGTCCTGGGCCTGCGGAACGGTGTCGTCCGCGGCGGCCTGCGGCTGCTGTCCGGCGGCCGACGGCTGTTCGCCGGCCGGCTGCTCGGCAACCTGCTGGGCCGGGATGTGGACGGTGCCGGGCCGGGCCGCGGGGGCGGCCTCTGCGGGGGCGTCGGCCGGGGTGGCGGGCTGCTCGTCGGCCGCCTGCGGCTGCTCGGGCGCGGGGGCCGTGTCTGCTGCCTGCACCGGCTCCGTTGCCTCTTCTGCTTCTGCTGCCACTGCTGCCGCTTCTTCGGTGACGTCCGGTTCCGCCGCCTCTGCCGTTGCTGCTTGTTCTGGGCTCGCGGGGGCTGCGGAGGTCTCCGGGGTGGCCGCGGCGGGCTCCGGAGCCGGGGCGGCCTCGGGAGTCGCTGCGGCCTCAGGCGTCACTGCGGCCTCGGGGGACGCGTCGGCGGGGGTGTCCGGTGCCGCGTCCGGCGTGGCGTCCGCGGCGGGTGCTGCGGACCCGGCGGCCGGGGTCGCCTCTCCCTCGGGGGCGGCCGTGACGGCAGCGGCGGCCGAGGGGTCAGGGGTGATGGCCTCCGGCGGCTCTATGACGGTCTGCTCCTGCTCGACGGGGGCGACCGCCTGCTCGACGGGGCCACCGTCCTCGGTAGCGGGCAGGGCGACGGGGCCCTGCGGCGCCGCGGCGGCCTCGGATGCCACGGCCTCGGGGGCCACGGCTTCCGGCGCGGCGGCCTCGGGCTGCGGCTGGGCGGCGGCGTCGACCGTGACGTTGTCTTCGTCTTCCGTGCCCTCGGCCGCGCCCTGCTCAGGAACGTCCTGTACGGGCACTTCCTGGGCAGACACTTCTTGGGCAGGCGCGTCCTGGGCAGGCGCGTCCTGGACCGGAGCCTCCTGTGCCTGAACGTCCGGAATCTGTGCGTCCGGAGTCTGTGCCTCCGGGGCCTGGGCGGTCGGCTGCTCTGCCGTCGGGGCCTCGGCGGGCTCGCCCGGTGCGGTCCCGTCCGCGGCGCCCTCCGCGGGCTGCGCCACCGGCTCGGGCTGTGCCTGCGGCTCAGGCTGCGCCACGGGCGGCTGTTCGGCGGCCTGCGGCTGTTCGGCGGGCAGCTCGGGGTCCTGGGTGACGGGCTGTGCGACCGGCTGCGCGGTCGCCACCGTCGGCGCGGCGAGGGCCTCCGCGGGCGCGGCCGCCTCCTCCACCGCCGGTGCCGCGTCGGCAACCGGGGCTGCTTCCGCGGCCGTTGCGGTCTCCTCGACCGGCGGCAGCTGATCGGCCACCGGCGCCGGTGCGGCCACCACGGCCGGCTCGGGAGCCGGTGCCGGCTCGGGGGCGGGGACCGGTGCGGCCTGGGCCGGGGCGTCGTTCCAGGCCGGCATCTGGGCCGGGATCTCGCCGAGCTGCGGGCCCGGCAACGGGCCCTGGCCGGCAGCACCGTAGGTCTGCTCGGGGGACAACTGCCCACCGTAGGAATGGCCGCCGTAGGACTGGCCGCCGTACGTCTGCTCGGCGTACGGCGCCGCCCCGGCCTGCGGCTGCGGTGCGGCGTACGCCTGGGCCGGGGCCGGCTGGGCGTCCTGGGGGGCGGCGGGGACCTGCTGGGCGGCCGCGGCGGCCTCCGGGGCCACGGGGGCCTGGGCGGCGGCGTCGAAGTATTCAGGGGCGCCGGCGGGCGGGGCGGCGTGCCGGGCGGGGGGGTCTGCGGGGCCGCGGTCGGCGAGCGAGCGGACCACGCCGCCGGTCGCGTCGGGCACCGGCGGGCCCATGTGCAGCGGGCGGCGGTTGGGGGCGGCCGCGCGGGCCCGGTCCGGCTGCTGGGGCGCCGCGGGCTGTGGGATGCGGACCGCGCTCAGGTCGACGGAACCGGAGTCCCGGCCGCCGCTCTCGTGGTCGCCGGCCTGGGCGGGCATCGCCTCGTAGCCGGTGGCGCCCTGGGCGGTGGCGTCGAACGGCACGCCCTGCTGCGGCTGCTGGGCCGGGCCCTGGTGGGTCTCGTGCGGCAGCGGCCGGTCCGCGGGCTGCTCGCTCCAGGCGCCCTGGGCGCCCGGCATGAGCAGCAGGTCGTCGTCCTCGACGGCGGGATCGGTCTGGTCGAGGTAGGGGTAGTCGCCCTGAGGGGTCACCATGCCCGGCAGCTCCGTGGGTCCGGCGTCGGCAGGGGAGGGAGCGGCCGCCGGCTGCGGCTGCCCGGGATGTCCGCCTGCGTTCTCCGGCTGTCCCTCGCCCGGGACCTGGCCGGTGTCGGTCATGCGTACCCCTCGCCCATTGGTAGTGCTCCTTCCAACCGCTCGTGCGACACGCTCGACCGGGGCGCCCCGACGCCCCGATAGCTAGAACGAGCGAGCACGCCTCGCGGCACGTCCACGCTCACAGCTTCATATTCGTCCAAAACCACGGCATTTTCCGGATATTGGCGTACGAAGCCGAACGTGGAACGGCGGCGCAACGATCCGCCAGCCTACCTCGCGCGGGTTGCCTTCCTGGTCACGGGTGAGGAACGCGATACCCGCTGAGCAAAAACACCACGGACCGCTCGCGTTCGACCCAGACGGAGGTGTCCAGGTCCACGGACTGCAGCAGGGCGCACTCGACGTCGTACCCGCCGTCGGCCAGTGCCCGGCCCAGCAGCTCGGCCTCGTCGCGGGTGGCGGCGTGGGTGACGATCCGTTCGGGACGGCGGGCGGCGCAGGCGGTGACGACCTCCACTCCCCCGCCGCCGATCCGTACGACGTCGGGCTCGGGCAGGTCCTCCAGGATCTGCGGCGCCCGCCCGTGGACGACCTGGAGTTGGACGCCGTGCCGGCGGGCGACGGCGGCGGTGCGTCCGCAGGCGTCGGGGTCGGCGTCCACCGCGATGACCGCGGCGCCGAACCGCGCGGCCTCCACGGCCGCGGCCCCGCTGCCGGTGCCGATGTCCCAGACCAGGTCGCCCACCCGGGGCCCGAGGCGGGCGAGTTGGGCGGTGCGCAGCTGGACGGTTTCCCCCTCGGCGAGGGCTCCGCCGAACGCGCGGCCAGGCAGTCCCCAGCCGCGCGGTCCGGTCGGGTGGCCGACCTCGTGGCCGGCGATCCAGCCGGTGCCCTGGGCCGCGGCGCCGCCGGGTGAACCGCCGACGACGATGACGACGTTGGGGTCGCGCCAGACGTGGTCGGCGGCCTTGTCGGATGTGAGGACCGTCACCTGCTCGCGTTCGGTGCCCAGTTCCTCGCAGATGACGAAGGTGCGGTGGACGCCGCCGAGCAGCAGGGCGAGTTCGGCGGGGCCGGCGCCGGGCGAGGTGAGCACCGCGACCTTGGTGTGGGCGCGGCAGACGTTGACCGCGCGGCGCAGGTCGCGGCTGTGGGCCACCACGATCTGGGCGTCGTCCCAGGGCATGCCGGCGCGGGCGAAGGCGGCCGCGACGGAGGAGACGGCCGGGACGACCTCGACCTCCAGGCCGTGCTCGGGGGCCCGCAGGGTGCGGACAACGCCGAAGAAGCCGGGGTCGCCGTCGGCGAGGACGACGGCGGTGCCGCGGTGCTGGGCGATCCGGCGGGCGGCCAGGGTGACGCTGCCGAGCCGGATCCGCTCGGCGTGCGGCGGGACTTCGGGCAGTGCGAGGTGGTGGGCGGCGCCGGCCACGAGTGTGGCGGCGCCGAGGGCGGAGCGGGCGGCGGCGGTCAGCGGAGAGCCGTCCCATCCGATCACCGTGACCCGGTCGGCCATGCTCGTCAGTCTCCTGGGGCTGCTGTGGTTACGCGGGCGGTGGCGGCCGCGGGGTGGCCGCGGGCCGGTGGCGCGCCGCTGTGGTGCGCCGGACGCAGGTCCGTGCTGGTCGCGCGGGTGCGCGGCAGGCCGAGGGTACCCCGAGAGGTACGGACCTGGGCGCGGGCGTGGGTCAGTTCCACTCGGGGTAGGTGAATCCGTTCGCGTCGGCCATCCGGCCGGGGATCCCGTCGAGGTCCTCGGGCAGCAGGCTCCAGACGATCAGATCGGTGCGGATGTCCGTCCAGCCGCCGTCCTCCGTGCGGCTGCGGGCTATCCAGGCGTTGCGCAGGACGCCCTCGCTGATGCAGCCGATCTTCTGGGCGACCTGCTGGGAGGCGGTGTTGTCGGCGGCGGTGCGCAGTTCGAGGCGTTCGAACTTCTCGTGGTGGAAGAGCCACTGCGCGATGGCGAGGACGGATTCCGAGGCGTAGCCCTCGCCGCGGGCCCAGGGGGCGGTGACGTAGCCGATCTCGGTGGAGCGGATGCGCCAGTCGGTGTTTTCGAGGTGGACGGTGCCGACCAGGCGCTGGGTGAGGAATTCGGTGACGGCGAGGGCGAGGCCGCGGCCGGTGGTGCGGAGCGCGGCGGCCTTGCCGGTGGCCCAGGCGCGGGCCTCGGCGGTGGTGTACGGGTGCGGCAGCGCGGTCCAGGCGGTGACCAGCTCGTCGGACATCATCTCGGCGAGGGCGGGGACGTCGGCCTCTTCGAAGGGGCGCAGCACCAGCCGGTCCGTGCTGAGGGAGATGTCCGGAAAGGTGGATGTCATGCCGCTGCTCCAACGCCGTTGACCGTGGGTGCTCCGGGACGTCGCGGGATGGTTCAGCGCGAGGTCACGGGCCGTCTGACCGTCTTGAATGCACCAGCATGCAGCATCGGTGGGTGGGTGTGCCACGCGCCCGGGCCCCGGCCGCGCGGAGTGCGCTGCCGGGGCCCGGTGGTGGCTCGGGGGGGGTCAGGCCTTGGCGGGACCGAAGGCGGGGATGACCGAGCCGTCCTTGTACTTGTCCTCGATGAACTTCTTGACCTCGGGGGAGTTCAGGAGCTTGGCCAGCTTCTTGATCCGCGGGTCGTTCTCGTTGCCCTTCTTGACGGCGAGGAAGTTGGCGTAGGGGTTGTCCTTGGCCTTCTCCAGCGCGAGGGCGTCCTTGGAGGGCTTGAGGTGGGCGCCGATGGCGAAGTTGCCGTTGATGACGGCGGCGTCGACGTCGTCGATGCGCGGCGCGGTCTGTGCGGCCTCCAGCTCGGTGATCTTGATGCCCTTGTCGTCCTTGACGTCGGTGAGCTTGGCGTCGGCGCCGACGCCGGGCTTGAGGGTGATCACGCCGTTGTCGGCGAGCAGCTTGAGCGCACGGCCCTCGTTGGACGGGTCGTTGGGGACCGAGACGGTCGAGCCGGACTTGAGGTCCGAGAGCTTGTGGATCTTCTTGGAGTACAGGCCGAGGGGCTCGATGAGCACGTTCTGGACCGGCACGATGTGGGTGCCGTTCTCCTTGTTGAAGGTGTCCAGGAAGGGCTTGTGCTGGAAGAAGTTGGCGTCGACCTGGCCGTCGTCGGTGACCTTGTTGGGGATCTTGTAGTCGTTGAACGGCTTGACGACGAGCTTGAGGCCCGCCTTGGCCGCCAGCTCGTTCTTGACGAAGTCGAGGATGGTGGCGTGCGGGGTGGGGCTCGCGGCGACGACGAGGGGGGCGTTCTTGTCGCTCTTGTCGCTGCTGGCCGTGGTGTCGGAGGGCGCGGAGCAGGCGCTCGCGCCCAGGGCGACGGCGGAGGCGGCGGCGACGGCCACGGTGATCTTGACGGTGTTGCGCACGAAGAGTGCCTCTTTCTTGTTGCCACACGGGGTGTCCGTGTGCTGTCCGCCCGGCAAAGGGTCCGGGCTCTTGGGTGGTGCGGGTGACGCGGGTGGCTTATGGGGTCAGGCGGCCTCGGTGACGGCTGCCGGCTCCTCGGCGCGGGCGCGGCGCAGGCCGACGCGTACGGGCGAGGAGGGTCGGGTGCCGCGGCCGGCGAGCCGGCGGACGATCAGGTCGCCGAGCAGCTGGACGAGGGTGACCAGGACGATCAGCTCGACGACGGTGGTGATCATCAGGGAGGTCTCGTACTGCTGATAGCCGTAGGTGTAGGCGAGGTTGCCCAGGCCGCCGCCGCCGACCGCACCGGCGATCGCGGAGTAGCCGATCAGCGTGATGACGGTGGTGGTGACGGCCGCGACCAGCGCGGGCAGGGCCTGCGGCAGCAGCACCTTGAAGATGATGGTCCAGGTGCCGCCGCCCATGGCCTGGGCGGCTTCCACCAGGCCGTGGTCCACCTCGCGCAGCGCGGCCTCGACGAGGCGGGCGAAGAACGGGATCGCGGCCATGGCGAGCGGGACGACCGCGCCGGTCGGGCCGATGGAGACGCCGACAACGAGCCGGGTGAAGGGGATCAGCACGACGATGAGGATCAGGAACGGGAAGGACCGCCCGATGTTCACGATCGCGCCGAGGACCTTGTTCACCACGACGTTCTGCAGCAGGGCGCCGCGGTCGGTCAGGTGCAGCAGCACGCCGACCGGGATGCCGAAGAGCACCGCGTAGAACGTCGACCACCACACCATGAAGAGGGTGTCGAGCGTGTTGTCGTAGAGCAGCGGCTGCATCTCGGTCCAGCTCACTTGGCACCTTCCTTCAGGAGCGGGGCGGCGGCGGGCGCCGGGACGGCCGCGGCGGGGGCGGCGTCGGCCACGTCGGCCACATCGACCTGGAGGCCCTGCTCGCGCAGGAAGCCGATGGGGACGACGTTCTCCTCGAAGCGGCCGGGCAGCTCGATCCGCATCCGGCCGATCTGCTTGCCGCCGACGGTGTCCATGGCGGCGCCGAGGATCGAGATGTCGACGTTGTAGGTGCGCGCCAGCTCGGAGATCACCGGGCGGGTGGCGGCCGAGCCGTGGAAGGTGATGTCGACGACGGTGCGGTCGTCGGCCGAGGGCTCGCCGCCGACCGGGAAGAGCTCGCGGGCGAGCTCGGAGCCGGGGGTGGCGAGCAGTTCGGCGACGGTGCCCTGCTCGACGACGCGGCCGTTCTTCATCAGCGCGGCCGAGTCGCAGATGGTCTTGACGACGTCCATCTCGTGCGTGATGAGGACGATGGTCAGGCCGAGCTGGCGGTTGAGGTCGCGCAGCAGGGTCAGGATGGAGCGGGTGGTCTCCGGGTCGAGGGCGCTGGTGGCCTCGTCGGAGAGCAGCACCTTGGGGTCGCCGGCCAGGGCGCGGGCGATGCCGACGCGCTGCTTCTGGCCGCCGGAGAGCTGGGCGGGGTACGCCGAGGCCTTGTCGGCGAGGCCGACCAGGTCCAGCAGTTCCAGGGCCTTGCGGGAGCGTTCGCGGCGGTCGACCTTGAGGATCTCCAGCGGCAGTTCGACGTTGTCCTGGACGGTGCGCGAGGACAGCAGGTTGAAGTGCTGGAAGACCATGCCGATGTGGCTGCGGGCGGCCCGGAGCTGGGCGCCGGCGCGCTTGCCGCGCCCGGCGATGGAGGTCAGCTCCTGGCCGGCGACGGTGACCGTGCCGGAGGTGGGGCGCTCCAGGAGGTTGAGGCAGCGGATGAGGGTGGACTTGCCGGCGCCGCTCTGGCCGATGACGCCGTACACCTCGCCCTCGCGGACGTGCAGGTCGACGCCGTCCAGGGCGGTGACGTCGCGGTCTCCTGAACGGTAGACCTTGGTCAGGCCCGTTGTGGTGATCACAGGGAATTCCGTCACTGTCGAGTGCACGGCGGGGTCGCCGCCGGCACGGGGCATTCTTGCGAGTGCGGCAGGGGGGAACGGGAGCGGTGGCGGGCGCGGGGCCCGGCTCCTGGTTCCGGTGACGCGGGGCGGCCGTCGCGGTCGGGGACCGGTGCACGGCATGGGGTCTCGCTTCGGGGCGCGAGGCTCAGGCGGGGGCCCTCAGCGGTCACACATTCGACACATGCAACGAGCACCGGGCGTCAGGTTCGCCTCGGTCGCAGGGGTGCGGTTGCTCGTCGTGGTCATGGCGGCAAGTAAACCAGACGGCTGTGCGGGCCGATCAACCGTGTCCGAATGGCGGACCTGACCGACCGGCCCGTGGACAGCGCCTCATCCGGCCAGGGTGATCTCCACCGTCCCGTCCGTGGCCTGCGCGGATACCGCCGACAGGTCGGGGACGACGACGTCGGCACGGAGCTCGGCGGCCGGGTGGGTTGTGGTCAACGCCACGGTCGTCATGCCGGCCGCGCGGCCGGCCGCCAGCCCGGCCGGGGCGTCCTCGAAGACGACGCAGCGGGCCGGGTCCACGCCGAGCCGGCGGGCGGCCAGCAGGAACGGCTCCGGGTCGGGCTTGCCGCGGGTGATGTCGTCGGCGGCTATCAGCTTCTTCGGCCGGATCCCGGCCTCACCGAGGCGGGCCTCGGCCAGCCGCCGGGTGGCGGAGGTGACCACCGCCCACCGCTCGGGAGGCAGGCCCGCGAGGAGGGCGCGGGTGCCGGGCAGCAGGGTCACTCCCCCGGCGACGTCCTCGACCTCCAGCTGTTCGATCCGTGCCAGCGCGCCGGGCACCTGCCCGGCCGGGAGCAGATCGGCGGCGATCTCGGCGGCCGGACGGCCGTGCAGCTCGACCCGGGCGAAGTCCTCGGGGGCGATGCCGTACTCCTTTGCCCACCGGGTCCAGCAGCGGTGGACGGAGTCGAGGGAGGAGACCAGGGTGCCGTCGTTGTCGAAGAGGAGTGCGTCCGCGTGGATCTTCATGGGGACCGAGCGTATGTGCGGTCCGGGGGCGGGCGCATCGGGTCTTTTGGCCCGTAATAGGGTCTCGGCATGCTTGATGCCCTGACGATCGCGACCGGTGTGGCCGCGCTCGCGCTCGCCGCCTGGTGCGGTTTCGCCGCCTACCGGGACCAGCGGACCATGGACTGGCACTTCCTCGGCATGGCCGTGGTGACGCTGCTCGCCGTGGTGCAGCTGGTCGTCGGCATCGTCCAGCTGGCGCGCGGCGAGAAGCCCGCGCAGGGCACGGCGATCTTCGTGGCGTATCTGCTCGGCGCGTTCGCCTGTGTGCCCGCCGCGGGCTTCATGTCCCTTGCGGAGCGCACCCGTTGGGGCTCGCTGACGGTCTCCGCCGGCGGCGTGGTGCTGGCCGTGCTCGAAGTGCGGCTGTTCGACATCTGGGGAGGCTGACGTGACGGCGACCGACCGCACCGCCGAGGAGGGTGCGCCGGGCACCCGCCGGAAGCTGATCACCGGCCCGGGGATCCTGCTGGTCTGGCTGTACGGCGTGATGGTGGTCGGCGCCGTGTCGCGCTCGGTCTTCCAGATCGCCACGGACTTCGACCGGGCCCCGCTGGCGTACGCGCTCTCCGCGCTCGCCGGCGTGGTCTACGGCTTCATCACCTACTCACTGGTCCGCGGCGGCGACCGGGCCCGCCGGGCGGCGCTGGTGTGCTGTGCGGCGGAGCTGGTGGGCGTGCTGACCGTGGGCACCTGGACGCTGATCGAGCCGTCGGCGTTCCCCGACGCCACGGTCTGGTCCGACTACGGCAGGGGCTACCTCTTCATCCCGGTCCTGCTGCCGGTCACCGGGATGCTGTGGCTGCGCCGGGCGCGCACGGCGTAACGGTCGCCCCCACGGGCACCTGCGGCACGTCTCCGGTGGACGGGCCCGCCGCACTGCGGGCCCGCTCCCTTCCGTGACGTCCAGCGACGCGCGAGCCGCTACGCCTGGGCCACGAACTCCTCGGCCGCGGCCTCCTTCTCCAGCGTGACCAGGCTCAGCCGCCGGCTGAGCTCCTCGGTGCCCACGGGCGCGTAGCCGTGGCTGCGGTACAGCCGCAGATTGCCCTCGCTGCGGTGGCCGGTGAAGAGGCGGAACCGGGTGGCCGAGCGCTCCTCGGCGAGCCGCTGCTCGACCGCGGCCAGCAGCCGGCCGCCGAGGCCGTGCCGCTGGAGCCGGGGGTGCACGATGAGCTTGGCTATCGCCGCGGTGCCCGACGCGTCGACGGTGCCGCGCACGGATCCGACCACCTCGTCGCCGAGCCGGGCCACCAGCACGCAGCCCTCGCCGAGTTCGGCGCGCAGCGCGGCCAGCGTCTGGGTGAGCGGCTCGATGCCGTAGTCGTCGTACAGCGCGGCCTCCGGCTGGTAACAGAGGTACTGCAGTTTGAGGATCTGCTCGGCGTCCTCGTCGGTCGCCGCAGAGATGGTCACGCTCGTGCCCATGCGCGTATGCCTCCCCTTATTCGGTTGGCCCGGGCGCGCGAGGGTGTGAGGGGTGTGCGCCCGGACGTGGTGCCCTGACTTCCGGACTCCCCGGAATGTGGCGGCGGCAATCGCCGCCGGGAGCATTCTGCGCAGGCAATTGGGGCAAGCGGAACGGACCGGCACCGAGCTCCTCTGTGACATTCCCAACTCAGATGAGAGCACGGGGAGGTCACTCGGGCCCGGTGCCGGTGCGTGGCCGGCGGCCGGTCAGCGCGTACGGAACTCCTCGGCGGCCAGCAGTGCGGTGTCGGGGTTGTCGGAGAACAGCCCGTCGATGCCGGTGCCGAGGTACGCCTTGAAGACGCCGAGGGAGTCGCCGTAGGCGGTGGGGTCGGTGCCGCGGCGGAAGTCGGCCGGCAGGAACGTGTTCTCGTTACGGACGGTGTACGGGTGCAGGACCAGGCCGGCCGCGTGCGCGTCCTTGACGACGGAGCTGGGCGTGCCGAGCTTGCCGTCCTTGTCCCGCGGGATGATCACGGTCAGGTCCGGGCCGATGCCCTCGGCGAAGCCGGCGATCCAGCCGAGGCCCTCGGGCGTGACCAGGTCGGCGACGGTGCGCGGGTCGCCCGCCGCGGTGAAGTCCCAGGGACGGTCCTTGAGCGTGCCCAGCAGGACGACCTTGGGGCAGTCGACGAGCTCGCCGAGGCGCCGGATGCTGCTGGGCTCGAAGGACTGCAGGAAGTTCGGGGAGTTGCGGCGGTGCCGCCCGTGTGCGCGCAGGGCCTTGGCGAGGCGCTCCTCCAGGCCGAGGCCGAGCCCCCGGAAGTAGGTGGGGTGCTTGGTCTCGATGTGCAGCCAGACCCGGCGGCCCCGCTTGCGGCCCTCCCGTTCGGCCCACTGGAGGACCTCCTCGAAGGTGGGCACCTGCCACCGGCCGTCGTAGAGGGTGTTGTGCTGCCGGGTGCCCGGTATGCGCTCCTTGGCGCGCAGGGTCTTGAGTTCGGCGAGCGTGAAGTCCTCGGTGAACCAGCCGGTCAGCTGCTGGCCGTCGACGGTCTTGGTGGTCCTGCGGTCGGCGAACTCCGGGTGTGCGGAGACATCGGTGGTGGCGGTGATGTCGTTCTCGTGCCGGCAGACCAGATGGCCGTCCTTGGTGGGGACGAGGTCCTGCTCGATGACGTCCGCGCCCATGTCGAGGGCGAGTTGGTAGGAGCCGAAGGTGTGCTCGGGGCGGTAGCCGCTGGCGCCGCGGTGGCCGACGATCAGCGGCACGGGCAGTTCCCGGCCCGCCGTGCCGCGCCCGGCGGCGCTTGCCTGCCCGGCCCCGCCGAGCACCGCCGCGCCCGCACCGAGGGCCGCCGCCCCCAGCACCGTCCGCCGTCCCGGCTGCTGCCGCTTCTGCATGCCCACGCTCCTTGTTCTGCGTCGTTTCGTGCGTTTCCGGGTGCGCCCGGGTGCTTCGGTGCTTTCCGGTGCCGCCGAGTGCTTCCGGGTGTTTTCCGGCCCGCGTCAAGGCGTGTTGCCCGGGTACCCGGGGAACCGGGCCGATCGTAGGCACGGACGGGTCACGCCGGGGAGACGCACGACGACTCCGGGGGGAACATGGTGGTAACACACGTCAACCGTGAGTCAACTGTGCGTATCGACCTCATGAACCCGATGTGCGCGCGGGAGTAACCCGCGAGTATCGTCCTGGGCTGCAGAGTTCTGCGCCCGCTTGACGCTGACCAGACAGCCACGACCCGGAGGACCCGTTGTCCCGCATTGTGCTCAAGGCGATTCTCGGATTCGTCATGCGTGTCCTTTACCGCCCGAAGGTCGAGGGTATGGAGCGCATTCCGGCGACCGGACCGGTGATCCTGGCCGGTAACCACGTGACCTTCATCGACTCGCTGTTCCTGAGCCTGGTGGTCAAGCGGCCGGTGTACTTCATCGGCAAGGACGAGTACGTCACCGGCACCGGCATCAAGGGCCGCCTGATGGCCTGGTTCTTCACCAGCGCCGGCATGATCCCGGTGGACCGGGACGGCGGCCACGGCGGGGTGGCGGCCCTGATGACCGGCCGCCGGATCCTGGAGCAGGGCAAGGCGTTCGGCATCTACCCCGAGGGCACCCGCTCCCCCGACGGCCGGCTCTACCGCGGCCGTACCGGCATCGCCCGGCTCGCCCTGATGACCGGCGCGCCCGTCGTCCCGTTCGCCATGATCGGCACGGACAAGGTGCAGCCCGGCGGCAAGGGCGTGCCGCGGATCGCCCCGGTCACCATCCGCTTCGGTGAGGCGCTGGACTTCTCCCGGTACGACGGGATGGACCGCGACCGCTACGTACTGCGGGCCGTCACCGACGAGGTGATGAGCGAGGTCATGGAGCTGTCCGGCCAGGAGTACGTCGACATCTACGCCACCAAGGCCAGGGCCGCCGCCTGAGCCGGCGGTCCGATCCGGCGTCACCGGGCCCCGTCCGCAGCAGCGGACGGGGCCCTTCGGGTGTCAGCAGGGCACCCGGAAGCCGCCGGGGGCGCGCTGGCCCTCGGCGCCGCCGGTCAGCGCGGAGCGCAGGGCCGCCTCGGGGCGCGGCACCACGCTGCCGTCCTGGAGCAGTTGCTGGCGCTGGGTGACGGTGCCGGTGCGCGCGCCGCGCACCGCGGCGTTCTTGACCGCGACCCGGTTGAGAGGGGCGGGCACCAGCCGCTTCCGGGTCCGTACGAAGGCGATGAAGCTCTCGAAGTCGCGGGTGTGCCGCACGGGTGCGGTGAAGCCGGTGAAGGCGCTGAAGCCGTCCTGGTTGATGAGGGTGTAGGAGGGCGCGGCGAGGCGGTAGCTGCGCCTGAGGTCGAGGGGCCTGCCGTCGATGAGGACCTCGGCGGGGTCCACCCGGCGGCCGACCTTGCCGGCGGCGTCGAAGGTGTAGCGGACGTTGGCGGAGACGGCGAGGGGGGAGAAGCCGAGGCCGCCGCCGGGGGTCGGCGCCCACTGTTCCTCCAGGGCGTCGTGGATCTGCCGGCCGGTGACGGTGACGGTGACGATCGGGTCGCCGAAGCCGACCGCGTTCCAGGCCTGGGCGAAGGTGACGGTGCCGTCCGACTCCTCGTCGAGGATCAGGTCCCCGGCGATGACCGCCTGGCCGACGCGCGGGGCGACCGCGATGACGGCGAGGTCGGCGGGGGTGTCGGGGTGCTCGGCGGGGTCGGCCGTCGGGCCGGGCGGCTGCCGGCCCGCCCACAGGGCCCAGTCGGCGACGAGGTTGCCCATGGTGGACTCCCCCAGTTCGTTGCGGCGCCGGGTGAAGGAGGCGGTCTGGGTGCCGATCTTGGTGCGGGCCCGCCGGCTGCCGTAGCCGGCCCAGTAGGCGGCGATCGACTTGAGTTCCGGATCGGGCGCCACATCGCGGGTGTTGGGGTGGTTGACGGAGGTGGTCAGCTCCCGGACCACCGACCCGGTGTCGGGGTCGAGGCGCAGATTGATCTCGTTGATGATCTGGCCGTAGCAGCCGGCCTCGACGAAGGGGCGGGGCTCGCCGTCGGGGTCGGGCAGCATCATGGTGAAGGCGCAGTGCCAGTGGCCGGTGACGATGGCGTCGATGTCCGGCGAGGCGCGCAGCGCCAGTTCGTAGGCGGGTCCGGAGGGGTTCTTGCCGCTGGAGAAGTCGCTGCCGGCGACCGCGCCGTCGTGCATGCTCAGCACGATCGCGTTGACGCCGCGTGACTTGAGCTCGGCGGCGCAGCGGTTGGCGGTCTCCAGTTCGTCCAGGGTGCGCAGGCCGGGCTGGTAGGAGCCGGGGAAGGACTCGGTGCCGATGGCGGTGAGGTGGATGAAGCCGATCGGCAGCCGGCGGCCGCCGCCGGCGTCCACGTGCACGATGTTGTACGGCGGAAGGACGCGTTCGCCGGTGGCGTTCCACACCATGTTGGCGCTGTAGTACGGGAAGTCCGCACCGCGGAAGCGGCGGCCGGTGGAGTCCTTGAAGTCGTCGTCGCGGCCGGCGGTGGGGAAGGCGTCGCCGTCCTCCATGTGCGAGGTCAGGAAGCGGGCGGACTTGTCGAATTCGTGGTTGCCGGCGGAGGCGAAGTCCAGGCCCATGGCGTTGAGCGCCTCGATGGTGGGCTCGTCGGCGAAGGCGGCCGCGTCGAACTCCCAGCCGGAGAAGAGGTCGCCGGGGGCGAAGAACAGGGAGTTGGAGCGGCCGTCGCGCAGCCGCTCCAGGTGGGCGGCCATATAGGCGACGCCGCCCACGGTGTAGGTCTTCCCGCCGGCTCCGGTGATGACGGAGTGGGCACCCGGGGCGCCCTGCAGATAGCCGTGCAGGTCGGTGATGTTGAGGAGCTGGACGTCGACGTATTCGTCGGCGGTGGCCGCGTCGCGGGCGTGGCCGGTGGCGTAGGCGTTGCTTCCGATGGCGCTCGCGGTGGCCAGAGCCCCTGCGGCGGTGAAGAAGGACCGTCGTCCGATGTCGCGCACTGCGTCACTCTCCTGAGCGGGCCGTCCGTAGGGGGACGACCGGAGAGTCGAACGAGCCGCGCCTGACGGCCGGTCACCAGCGCGCGTACCGGGCGTGAACGGGCGGGGACAGTCGCCCCCAGGGCGTGTCCTATGGATCATCGCGGGTGCGGGGCGGGGTGATCCACCGGACACGCCCTGAGGCGGGGGTGCGCCCGCCGTCCGGCGGAGCGGCGGGCGTGCGGCGGGGTTACCTGCTGTCGGCGAGTTCCTGGCCGCGGAGCAGGAACCAGGCGGCGCCCGCCGCGGCGAGCAGCACGGCGGAGCCGACCGCGGCGGCGGAGTCCACGCCGTCAACGAAGGAGTGCTGAGCCGCCCTCATCAGGACCGCGCCCTGGTGGGAGGGGAGCTGGACGGCGGTCTCGACGGCGCCGCCGAGCGATTCGCGGGCCGCGCCGACGGCGTGCTCGGGAACGCCCTCCGGGGCGGGGAAGCCCCGGTAGATGCTGGTGACGATGGAGCCGAGCAGGGCGATGCCGAGCGCGGCGCCCAGTTCGTAGGCGGTCTCGGAGACCGCGGAGGCGGCGCCGGCCTCCTCCTTGGGCACGCTGGAGAGGATCACGTCCGCGGTGACGGTGAAGGAGAAGCCGGCACCGACGCCGACGACGAAGAGGATGACGCACATCGCGGCGGTGCCGGTGTCGGCGTGCAGGGTGGTGCAGCCGGCCAGCGCGATCCCGACCACGGCCAGGCCGCCGGCCACCACGATCCGTACGGACAGCTTGCGGGCGACCCAGCCGGCGGCGAGCCCGGCGCCCACCGCGCCGATGGCGGCCGGCAGTTCGACCAGGCCGGCGTTGAGGGGCGAGCGCAGCTGCACCATCTGGAGGAACTGGGAGAGGAAGAAGACCAGGCCGGACAGTCCGAGGATGGTCAGCAGGTCGGCGAGGACGGCCCCCGAGAAGCCCCGGTGGTGGAAGAGCTTCATGTTGAGCAGCGGGGATTCCAGGGTGAGCTGCCGGCGGACGAAGACGAACAGGGCGAGGACGCCGAGGACGGCGGTCAGCGCGACATCCCAGCGGTAGCCGTCCACCGCGGCTTCCTTGACGGCGTAGACGACACCGACGATGCCCACCAGGGCCAGCAGCACGCTGGGGATGTCCCAGGGGCCGGGGTCGGGGTTGCGGGACTCGGGGATCACCTTGGCGCCGACGGCGACCAGGAGCAGCATCACCGGCAGGTTGATGAGGAAGACCGAGCCCCACCAGAAGTGCCCCAGGAGGAAGCCGCCGAGGACCGGGCCGACGGCCATGCCGGCCGACGCCATGGCGCCCCAGATGCCGATGGCCAGGCTGCGTTCCCGGGGGTCGTGGAAGAGGTTGCGGATCAGCGCGAGGGTGGCCGGCATCAGGGTGGCGCCGGCGACGCCCTGCAGCGCCCGGGCGGCGATCATCATCTCCGGGCTGGTGGCGTAGGCGGCGAGCACCGACATCGCGCCGAACGCGACCGAGCCCATCAGCAGCAGCTTCTTGCGGCCGATGCGGTCGCCGAGGCTGCCCATGGAGACCAGCAGGCCGGCGATGACGAAGGAGTAGATGTCGCCGATCCACAGCAGTTGGGTGCCGGAGGGGCGGAGGTCCTCGCTGAGGAAGGGGGTGGCGAGGCCGAGGACCGTGGCGTCGACGCCGACCAGCAGGACGGCCAGCACCAGGACGGCCAGCGCGAGCCAGCGTCCCGGGCGGGGCTGGTCGTCCACATGGGCCGAACCGGCCCGGCCTGACGCTATGGTCTCGGTCATTTCTCCATGCTCCGTCGGATGCCACCGAGCAGCAGCTCGGCGATCGAGTGGGTGAGGTCGTTGCGGGCGACCCGTCCTTCGTGGACGGACCAGGCGCCGGCGCCGAGCAGGCCGTAGAACGCCTCGGTGAACCAGGCGGCGCTCAGGTCGAGGCGGAAGTCGCCGTCCTCCTGGCCGCGGCGGAAGAGGGCGGTGATGCGGGCGTCGAGTTCCGCCCAGCCGGCGTTGATCTCACCGTCCTCGAAGAGCTGGTTCTCGGTGAAGAGGAACGCGAGGACGGCGGCGACCGGTTCGGCCTCCCGGATCAGCCGGCGCAGTGCGGCCGGGGCGTCGCCCTCGTCGAGCCGGGCGGTGTCCATCGCCTGCGCGAATTGGGTGATCCCGTGCTCCTCCAGCGCTCTGATCAGGGCGTCCCGGCCGGCGAAGTGCCGGTGCAGGGTGGCGCGGCTGATGCCGGCGGCGCGGGCGATCTCGTCCATCGACGTCGACGCCCGGCGCGTCAGCAGCGCGGCGGCTTCCTTGAGTACCCGTTCACGATCCAGGGCCATGAGACACAGGATATCCGAATGAGACATCAATGTCTCATGCGAGACACGTACGCCCTCATGCCGACGGCCCGCATCCGGGGTCTGTTCCGGATACGGGCCGGCGGTACGGGTCCGTCGTCGTCTACCGCGGCTGCTTGGCCGCCGCCCACTCCTGCTGCCGCACCAGGTCGGCGCGCAGCTCCGCGAGCTGGACCGCCACCGCCGAGGGCGCGGTGCCGCCGCGGCCGTTGCGCGCGGCGAGCGCGCCGGGGACGTTGAGCACCTCGCGGACCTCGGGGGTCAGATGCGGCGAGATCTTGGCGAACTGCTCGTCGGTGAGCTCGTCCAGCTCGATGCCGTGCGCCTCGCACTCCTTGACGCAACCGCCGGCGACCTCGTGCGCCACCCGGAACGGCACGCCCTGCTTGACCAGCCACTCGGCGATGTCGGTGGCGAGCGAGAAGCCGGCCGGGGCGAGCTCTTCCATCCGCTCGCGGTGGACGGTCAGGGTGGCCATCATGCCGGTGAACGCCGGGAGCAGCACCTCCAGTTGGTCGCAGGAGTCGAAGACCGGCTCCTTGTCCTCCTGGAGGTCGCGGTTGTACGCCAGCGGCAGCGCCTTGAGCGTGGCCATCAGGCCGGTCAGGTTGCCGATGAGGCGGCCCGACTTGCCGCGCGCCAGCTCCGCGATGTCCGGGTTCTTCTTCTGCGGCATGATCGACGAGCCGGTGGAGAAGGCGTCGTGGAGGGTGACGAAGGAGAACTCCTTCGTGTTCCAGATGATGATCTCTTCCGCGATCCGCGAGAGGTTCACCCCGATCATCGCGGTGATGAAGGCGAATTCGGCGACGAAGTCGCGGGAGGCGGTGCCGTCGATGGAGTTGCCGGCGCTGCCGTGCTCGAAGCCGAGGTCGCGGGCCACCGCCTCCGGGTCGAGACCGAGGGACGAACCGGCCAGCGCGCCCGAGCCGTACGGCGAGACGGCGGTCCGCTCGTCCCACTGCCGCAGCCGCTCGGCGTCCCGGGACAGCGGCTGCACATGCGCCAGGACGTGGTGCGCGAACAGCACCGGCTGGGCGTGCTGCAGATGCGTACGGCCCGGCATCGCCACGTCCGGGTGGGCCTCGGCCAGGCCGATCAGCGCCTCCTGGAGGTCGGCGATCAGTCCGCCGATGATCCGGGCGTGATCGCGCAGGTACATCCGGAAGAGGGTGGCGACCTGGTCGTTGCGGGACCGGCCGGCCCGCAGCTTGCCGCCCAGATCCGGGCCGAGCCGCTCCAGCAGCCCGCGCTCCAGGGCGCTGTGCACGTCCTCGTCGGCGACGGTGCCGGTGAACGAGCCGTCGGCGACGTCCGCCTCCAATTGGTCGAGCCCGGCGAGCATGCGCGCCAGCTCGTCCTCGCTGAGCAGCCCGGCCTGGTGCAGGACCCGGGCGTGCGCCCTCGACCCGGCGATGTCGTACGGCGCGAGGCGCCAGTCGAAGTGGACGGACGCCGACAGCTGGGCCAGGGCCTCGGCGGGACCGTCGGCGAACCGGCCGCCCCAGAGCCGGACGTCACCGCTGTTGCTGCTCAACTCTGCTCCTCGCAAGGGATGGGATGTGCGGCCGCCTCCCCACCGCTGGGCGGGGAGGCGGCCGTGGTACGAACTGCCGTCGGGCCAACGAGCCGGGCCCGGGCCGGGTCGCGTCGGGCTAGGCCCTGTCGTCAAACTCCCGTCGTTCGCCCGGAGGGCGGCCTCGCGGCGTCTGGTGCGTGCGATCGCAAGGCGGAGGGTCATCCCGGTACTGGGTGTACCGGGATGAGCCCGACAACGCAGCGAGCGTGCGTGCCAGGCGTCGCGAGGCAGGCGGGAGTTTGACGACAGGGCCTAGGCCCGCAGTTGACGTTGTGCCGCGATCTTGCTCGACATGCCGAAGAGCTCGATGAAGCCCTTCGAGAGCGACTGGTCGAAGGTGTCGCCGGTGTCGTACGTCGCCAGGTTGAAGTCGTACAGCGACCGGTCGGACTTCCGGCCGGTGACCACGGCGCGGCCGCCGTGCAGGGTCATCCGGATCTCACCGGACACCTGCTGGTTGGCCTCCTCGATGAAGCCGTCCAGCGCCCGCTTGAGCGGGGAGAACCACAGGCCGTCGTAGACCAGCTCGCCCCAGCGCTGCTCGACCTGGCGCTTGTAGCGGGCGAGTTCGCGCTCGACGGTGACGTTCTCCAGCTCCTGGTGGGCGGTGATCAGCGCGATCGCGCCGGGCGCCTCGTACACCTCGCGGGACTTGATGCCGACCAGGCGGTCCTCGACCAGGTCGATCCGGCCGACGCCCTGGGCGCCGGCCCGCTGGTTGAGCTCCTTGACGGCCTGCAGGACCGTGACGGGCCTGCCGTCGAGGGCGACCGGCACGCCCTCGTGGAAGGTGATGACGACCTCGTCCGCCTCGCGCGGGGTGGCCGGGTTCTGGGTGTACTCGTAGACGTCCTCGATGGGCGCGTTCCAGATGTCCTCCAGGAAGCCGGTCTCCACGGCCCGCCCGAAGACGTTCTGGTCGATGGAGTACGGCGACTTCTTGGTGGTGGCGATCGGGAGGTTCTTCGCCTCGCAGAAGGCGATCGCCTTGTCCCGGGTCATGGCGTAGTCACGGACCGGGGCGATGCACTTCAGGTCGGGGGCGAGGGAGGAGATGCCGGTCTCGAAGCGGACCTGGTCGTTGCCCTTGCCGGTGCAGCCGTGGGCGACCGTGGTGGCGCCGTGCTTCTTGGCGGCGGCCACCAGGTGCTTGACGATCACCGGCCGGGAGAGCGCCGAGACCAGCGGGTACCGGTCCATGTACAGCGCGTTGGCCTTGATCGCCGGGAGGCAGTACTCGTCGGCGAACTCGTCCCTGGCGTCCGCGATCTCGGCCTCGACCGCGCCGCAGGAGAGCGCCCGCTTGCGGATGACGTCCAGGTCCTCGCCGCCCTGACCGACGTCCACGGCGACGGCGATGACCTCGGCGCCCGTCTCCTCGGCGATCCAGCCGATGCAGACGGAGGTGTCCAGGCCGCCCGAGTAGGCGAGTACGACGCGCTCGGTCACGGGTCTCTCCTTACGTGCATTCCTCGATCGGCATAAGTATGCACTCCACCGTATGCTTCGTCAATGAACCGGGAAAAGGCCCAGGTCAGCGACGTCAGCTCGGCGACGGGCCGGACGCATCGACCACCCGTCGAACCCCTCAGAACCCCGTCAGAGCCCCTTCTCCAGCACCTCGACCAGCACGGCGACATGGCTGAGCGGCACCTCCTTCGTCGCCGTCAGCAGCGTCAGCGGCCCCTGGTCGGCGAGCCCCCGCAGCCGCTGCAGCGCCTCCCCGGCCGCCTCCTCCTGCGCCAGCTCCGCGCGGTACCGCTCGGCGAACCGCTCGAACCGTGCCTCCTCGTGCCCGTACCAGCGCCGCAGCTCCGTGGAGGGCGCCACCTCCTTGCACCACTCCGTCAGCCGCGCGTCCTCCTTGGACAGCCCGCGCGGCCACAGCCGGTCCACCAGCACCCGCGCCCCGTCCGCCTTCTCGGCCGGCTCGTACACCCGCCGCGCCCGGATCCCCGCACCGTCCGACATTTCAGCCATATCCCCATCGAAACACGGAAGCCACCGCCCCGCCGCGAGGCCGGGAAGCGCCCCTCGGGGACCCCGCTTTGGATTCGCGGCCCGGGACAGGGTATTTTTCTTCTGCACGCCCCGGCCGGGACTCCTCCGGCCGGCCGCAGCACCGGGACGTGGCGCAGCTTGGTAGCGCACTTGACTGGGGGTCAAGGGGTCGCAGGTTCAAATCCTGTCGTCCCGACGGTGCAAAGGGCCCATGGCCCACGAGAAGGCCCTGCCGCACTTCGGTGCGGCAGGGCCTTCGGCGTTCCTGCGGGCGGGCACCACTGACCCGCCCGCGGCCGGGCGGGACGGCGGGGCGGGTGGTTCAGCGGGGCGGGTGGTTCAGCGGGCCTTCTGGGCCAGGCGGAGCAGATGGTCGGCGAGGGCCTGGCCGCCGAGCGGGTCGCGGCTGATGAGCATCAGGGTGTCGTCGCCGGCGATGGTGCCGAGGATGTCGTGCAGCTCCGCCTGGTCGATGGCGGAGGCCAGGAACTGGGCGGCGCCGGGCGGGGTGCGCAGGACGACGAGGTTGGCGGACGCCTCGGCGGAGATCAGGAGTTCGCCGGAGAGGCGGCGCATCCGCTCCTCCTTGGCGGACTCGCCCAGCGGGGCCCGCGGCTTGCGGTCGCCGCCCTCGCTGGGCACCGCGTAGATCAGCTCGCCACCGGTGTTGCGGATCTTCACCGCACCCAGTTCGTCCAGGTCGCGGGAGAGCGTCGCCTGGGTGACGGACAGGCCGTCGTCGGCGAGCAGCTTCGCGAGCTGGCTCTGGGAGCGGACCGGCAGCCGGTTGAGGATGTCCACGATCCGGCGGTGGCGGGCGGTGCGGGTCTGCGGTACGGCCTGGCCGTTGTGCACCTCGTTGTCCTGCGGCTCGCTCATCGGTCTCGTCAGTCTCCGGATCGTTGTTCCCCGTCGGCCCCTTGGCGGACCGTGTTGAGGACGGCGGGGAGCCTCCGCAGGAACGTGTCCGCCTCGTCGTCGGAGACGATCAGCGGCGGGGCGAGCCGGATGACGTCCGGCGCGACCGCGTTCACCAGGAGACCCGCGTCCTGAGCCGCCTGCTGCACGCGCGGCGCGAGCGGCTCCGTCAAGACGATACCGAGGAGCAGGCCCGCGCCGCGGACCTGGCCGACCATTGGGTCGCCCAGCGCCTCGATCCCGGCCCGCAGCCGCTCGCCGACGCGCTTGACGTTCGCCAGCACGCCGTCCGCCTCGATGGTGTCGAGAACGGCGAGGGCGCCGGCGCAGACGACCGGGTTGCCGCTGAAGGTCGAGCCGTGCGAGCCGGGGGTGAGCAGGCCGGCGGCGGGGCCGAAGGCGAGGGTGGCGCCGATCGGCAGACCGCCGCCGAGGCCCTTGGCGAGGGTGATGACGTCCGCCTCGACGCCCTGCGCCTGGGACTCCAGCCAGTGGCCGGTCCGGCCGATGCCGGTCTGGATCTCGTCCAGGACCAGCAGGGTGCCGGTGGCCGCGGTGATCTCCCGGGCGGCGCGGAGGTAGCCGGGCGGCGGCACGACCACGCCGTTCTCGCCCTGGATGGGCTCCAGGACGACGAGGGCGGTGTCGGTGGTGACGGCGGCCCGGAGCGCCTCCACGTCCCCGTACGGGACGTGGCTGACGTCTCCGGGGAGCGGGGCGAACGGGGCCTGCTTGGCGGGCTGGCCGGTGAGCGCGAGGGCGCCCATGGTGCGGCCGTGGAAGCCGCCTTGGGTGGCGACCATGTGGGTGCGCCCGGTCAGCCGGCCGATCTTGAAGGCGGCTTCGTTGGCCTCGGCGCCGGAGTTGGAGAAGTAGACCCGGCCGGGGCGCCCGCCGGCCAGCGCGAGCAGCCGCTCGGCGAGGGCCACGGTGGGCTCGGCGACGAAGAAGTTCGAGACGTGGCCGAGGGTGGCGACCTGGTCGGAGACCGCGCGGACCACGGCGGGGTGCGCGTGCCCGAGGGCGTTGACCGCGATGCCGCCGAGGAAGTCGAGGTATTCCTTGCCGTCGGCGTCCCACACCTTGACGCCCTCGCCGCGGACCAGGGGGACGCGCGGGGTGCCGAAGTTGTCCATCATGGCGCCCTGCCAGCGCCGGGTGAGGCCCGCGTTGGTCGCCGGCCCCTGGTCGTGTGCCTCCTGGCTCATGACTCCCCCTCGGTTTCCGCGTCCGGCACGACCATCGTGCCGATCCCTTCGTCGGTGAAGATCTCCAGCAGGATCGAGTGCTGGACCCGCCCGTCGATGACCCGGGCGGTGTGCACGCCGTTGCGCACGGCGTGCAGGCAGCCCTGCATCTTCGGGACCATGCCGCTGGCCAGGTCGGGCAGCAGCTTCTCCAGTTGGCCGGCGGTGAGCCGGGAGATCACCTCGTCGCTGTGCGGCCAGTCCTCGTAGAGGCCCTCGACGTCGGTGAGGACCATCAGCGTCTCGGCGCCGAGGGCGGCGGCCAGGGCGGCGGCCGCGGTGTCGGCGTTGACGTTGAAGACACCGGAGGCGCCGGACCGCTCGTCCTCCTCGTCGTTGCTGCGGGCGATGGAGGAGATGACCGGGATCCGGCCGTCGTCCAGCAGCGCCTGGACCGCGCCGGGGTCGATGTCGGTGATCTCGCCGACCCGGCCGATGTCCACCCGCTCGCCGTCGATGTCGGCGTAGTGCTTGGTGGCGGTCATCAGGCGGGCGTCCTCACCGGTCATGCCGACGGCGAGCGGGCCGTGCTCGTTGAGCAGCCCGACGAGCTCGCGCTGGACCTGGCCGGCCAGCACCATCCGGACCACGTTCATCGCCTCGGGCGTGGTGACCCGCAGGCCGCCCTTGAACTCCGACGGCAGGCCCAGCAGGTCCAGATGGGCGCTGATCTGCGGGCCGCCGCCGTGCACGACGACGGGGCGCAGTCCGGCGTGCCGGAGGAAGACCACGTCCTGGGCGAAGGCGCGCTTGAGCTCCTCGTCGACCATCGCGTTGCCGCCGAACTTGATGACGACGGTCTTGCCGTGGTGGCGGGTCAGCCAGGGCAGCGCCTCGATGAGCGTGCGGGCCTTGGGCAGCGCGGTGTGCTTGCGGGTAGGGGTCATGAGGAGTACGCGCTGTTCTCGTGGACGTAGTCGGCGGTGAGGTCGTTGGTCCAGATGACCGCGGACTCGGTGCCGGCGGCGAGGTCGGCGGTGATCCGCACCTCCCGGTAGCGCATGTCGACCTGGTCGCGGTCCTCCCCGACCGAGCCGTTCTTGCAGACCCAGACGCCGTTGATGGCGACGTTCAGCTGGTCCGGCTCGAAGGCGGCGGCGGTGGTGCCGATGGCGGAGAGCACCCGGCCCCAGTTCGGGTCCTCGCCGTGGATGGCGCACTTGAGGAGGTTGTTGCGGGCGATGGAGCGGCCGACCTCGACGGCGTCCGCCTCGCTCGCCGCGTTGATCACCTCGACCTTGATGTCCTTGCTGGCGCCCTCGGCGTCCCGGATGAGCTGCTGGCCCAGGTCGTCGCAGACGGCCCGTACGGCCTCGGCGAACTCCGCGTATGCGGGCGTGACCTGGGAGGCACCGGAGGCGAGCAGCAGCACGGTGTCGTTGGTGGACATGCAGCCGTCGGAGTCGACCCGGTCGAAGGTGACCTTGGTGGCGTCCCGCAGGGCCCGGTCCAGGACGTCGCCGTCGAGGTCGGCGTCCGTGGTGAGCACGACGAGCATGGTGGCGAGGCCGGGCGCGAGCATGCCGGCGCCCTTGGCCATACCGCCGACGGTCCAGCCGTCGCCCTCGTGGACGGCGGTCTTGTGGACGGTGTCGGTGGTCTTGATGGCGATGGCGGCCTTCTCACCGCCGTGCTCGGAGAGCTGCGCGGCGGCGGACTCGACGCCCGGGAGCAGCTTGTCCATCGGGAGCAGGACGCCGATCAGGCCGGTGGAGGCGACGGCCACCTCGCCCGCGTTCAGGTCGAGGACCTCGGCGACCTTCTCGGCGGTGGCGTGGGTGTCCTGGAAGCCCTTCGGGCCCGTACAGGCGTTGGCCCCGCCGGAGTTGAGGACGACGGCGGAGACCGTGCCGCCCTTGAGGACCTGCTCGGACCACAGGACGGGGGCGGCCTTGACGCGGTTGGAGGTGAAGACGCCCGCGGCGGCGTGGCGGGGCCCGTTGTTGACCACGAGGGCCAGGTCCGGGTTCCCGCTGTCCTTGATCCCGGCGGCGATGCCCGCCGCCTGGAATCCCTTGGCTGCCGTCACACTCACGGCGCGACTCCGATCGTGGTGAGCCCCGTCGTCTCGTCGAGACCGAGGGCGATGTTCATGGACTGGACGGCACCGCCGGCGGTGCCCTTGGTGAGGTTGTCGATGGCGCTGATCACGATGATGCGGCCGGCGGCCTCGTCGTGCGCGACCTGGATCTGTACGGCGTTGGAGCCGTGGACGGCGGCCGTGGACGGCCACTGCCCCTCGGGCAGCAGGTGGACGAACGGCTCGTCGGCGAGCGCCTTCTCGTAGGCGGCGCGGAGGGACTCCCCGGTGACCCCGTCCCGGGCCTTGGCACTGCACGTGGCGAGGATGCCGCGCGGCATGGGCGCGAGCGTGGGCGTGAAGGAGACCGAGACCCGCTCCCCCGCGACCGCGCTGAGGTTCTGGATCATCTCGGGGGTGTGCCGGTGCCCGCCGCCGACGCCGTACGGGGACATGGAGCCCATGACCTCCGAGCCCAGCAGATGCGGCTTGGGGGCCTTGCCGGCGCCGGAGGTGCCGGAGGCGGCGACGATCACGGCCTCGTTCTCGGCGAGCCCCGCGGCGTAGGCCGGGAAGAGGGCCAGCGAGACGGCCGTCGGGTAGCAGCCGGGCACCGCGATGCGCTTGGAGCCCGCAAGGGCGGCGCGGGCACCCGGGAGTTCGGGGAGGCCGTAGGGCCAGGTCCCGGCGTGCTCGCTGTCGTAGAACTTCTGCCAGTCGCCGGCGTCCGCGAGCCGGAAGTCGGCGCCCATGTCGACGACGAGGACGTCCGGGCCGAGCTGCTCGGCGACGGCCGCGGACTGGCCGTGCGGCAGCGCCAGGAAGACGACGTCGTGGCCGGCGAGGACCTCGGGGGTGGTCTCCGCGAGGACCCGGTCGGCCAGCGGGAACAGATGGGGCTGGAGTGTGCCCAGGCGCTGCCCGGCGTTGGAGTTGGCCGTCAGCGCGCCGATCTCCACGTCCGGGTGGGCGAGCAGCAGGCGCAGGACTTCACCGCCCGCGTATCCGCTCGCACCGGCCACTGCCGCTCGTACCGTCATGGACCCTCCTCGTCGATGGCATGACTATACGGACTACAACAGTTTTATGCAACGCCGTCCTGCGGATGTCGTGGCAGGCCGGCACCTAAGATCGCCGGCATGGCACTGCGACCTGTTCAGGTGAACATCAAGGCTCTTGATCACTCGGCGGTCGGCCGGTTCTGGGCGGAGGCGCTCGGTTGGGGCCTGTCCAGCGAAGGGCCGGGCGTGACCAACGTGGAACCCGGCGGCGGCTTCGTCTGGCCGGACCCGGTCGCCGTCTGCATCGACGTCGTCGCCGTCCCGGAACCCAGGACCACCACGAAGAACCGTGTGCATCTCGATCTCGCCACCACCTCCGCGGCCCATCAGGCGGAGCTGGTCGCGCGCCTGAAGGCCCTCGGCGCGACGCCCGCCGACGTGGGCCAGGGCCAAAACGTGCCGTGGACGGTCCTCGCCGACCCCGAGGGCAACGAGTTCTGCGTGCTGGAGCCCCGGGAGATCTACCGGGACACCGGGCCGATCGCCGCGGTGGTGGTCGACTGCGCGGATCCGCGGGCCATGGCCCGCTTCTGGGACGAGGCGCTGGACTGGACGCTGCACGAGGTGGCCGACGACCGTGCGGTGTTGCGCTCCGCCGAGGGTGTCGGCCCGTATCTCGAATTCCTCCGCACGCCCGGCGGGCAGACCGTGCCGGACCGCGTCCATCTCGACCTCCTGCCGTACCCGGGTGACGACAAAGCGGCGGAGGTGGCCCGGCTGCGGGCCCTCGGCGCCACCGACCTCGATCTCGGCCAGGGTGACGTCCCGTGGACGTGCCTGGCCGACCCGGAAGGCCACGAGTTCTGCGTCCTCGCCCCCGCGAAGCGCTGAATCACACTGCGCTCTCTTCGCTCTCTTCGCTCTCTTCGCTCTCTTCCTGAGTTTTTGCCGTACGAACGGCCGCCCCGTGCTGCGGGGCGGCCGATGGCCTCGGCTTTCCCCGGCGGCCGGATGAGGGCCGGGGCTCAGGCGGGCTGCGGCATCTCGTTCTTCAGGGATTCCCGGATCTGTTCCCGCAGCTCGGTGCTGTCGGTGTGGCCGTGGACGGAGATGGCGTGCTCGGTGGCCGCGCGCACCACTTCCTCCTCCTCGCCGGAGATCACGAGGGAGCAGTTCATCTCGCTCGGGTAGTCACGGCAGTCGATCTTCTTGCGCATGGCGCACCTCCTCGCTTCCAGTGTCGGCGGGCGCCCGGGGCCCGCCGTATACGGCGAATCCCGTATGGCGCGCGGGGCGGCGGGGCTGGTGGAGTGGAAGGCGACCTGGTGGCCGCCTGGAGGCGACGGGAGGTGCGGGACGTGGCGACTTCGACCTCCGCCGGCGCCCCCTCCGGCGCCGTGGACCAGGAGCGGGTGCAGCAGTTCCTGGAGAAGGTGATCACCGACGGCGGGGCCGCGGTGGCCGGACTGTGCACCTCGCTCGGCGACCGGCTGGGCCTGTACACGGCCATGGCCGGCGCCGGTCCGCTCACCTCCGCCCGGCTCGCCGCCCGCACCGGCCTGGTAGAGCGCTACGTCCGCGAATGGCTGGACGCCCAGGTGGCCGGCGAGTACGTCACGTACGCCCCGGGGACCGACACCTACCAGCTGCCCGACGAGCACGCCGCCGTCCTGGCGGATCCGGACCGGAGCACGTACGCGGCCGGGTTCTTCACCATGCTGCAGGCCGTGTACGCCACCGAGGACAGCCTGATGGACGCCTTCCGCACCGGCGAGGGGGTCGGCTGGGAGGAGCACGGACCGGCGCTGTTCGCCGGCACCGCGAAGTTCTTCCGCCCCGGCTACACGGCCGCGCTGGTACCGGAGTGGCTGACCTCGCTGGACGGTGTGGTGGAGAAGCTGGAGCGCGGTGCGCGGGTCGCCGACGTCGGATGCGGCTACGGCTACTCCACGACGCTGATGGCCCGGGCCTTCCCCCGGTCGTACTTCCGGGGCTTCGACTTCCACCGCCCGTCCGTCGAGGCCGCCCGCGGCATCGCGGCCGAGCGGGGACTGGCCGACCGGGTCAGCTTCGAGGTCGCCACCGCACAGGACTTCCCGGGCGAGGGCTTCGACCTGATCACGTTCTTCGACTGCCTGCACGACATCGGCGACCCGGGCGGCGCGCTGCGGCACGCCGAGCAGGCGCTGGCCGACGGCGGCACCTGCATGATCGTCGAGCCGAACGGGTCGGCCAACGCCCAGGAGAACGCCAATCCGGTGGGCCGGGCGCTGACCGCCGCCTCGGTCGCCGTCTGCCTGCCGTCCGCGCTGGCCCAGCACGGACCGCAGGCGCTGGGGAACCACGCGGGTGAGGAGGCGATGCGGAAGATCGCCGACGATGCCGGGCTCCACCACTGGCGGCTCGCCGCCGAGAGTCCGGTCAACCGCGTCTATGCCGTCGGGCGTTAACCGCGCCTGACGCGCCCGGCCGGTCTTCCCCCGGCCGGCCGGGTGGCACCCCGGGGCCGGGCGGATCTGCCTTGACGGGCCCCGGCCCCCTCGGCACGCTGGGTACATGACCCCGGCCGCGGAGGTCGGCCTGCGACGGATCCTCGCCGTCGTGGACCTCCTGATGGATGCCGTCATCGATGCCGTCGACGAGGAAACCCTCGTTCCGGTGCTGCTTCCGCTGCTGCTCGGGGCGGTCCCCGGCGACAGCATCGTCTGGTCGCCGCACGCCGGGAGTACGGAGCGCCCGTTCACCGTCCCCGCCGGCCTGCTGAGCCAGGACGTCCGCGACGCCTTCGACCGCGAGGCGGCCTCCGACTCCCTCGTCCTGCACACCACTGTCGGCCCCGGCACGCCGATGCGCCGCTCGACGCTGCAGACCCGCCGCGAGTTCCACGCACTGGCCGCCTACCCGGACGTCTACCGGCCGCTCGGCGCCGAACACCAGCTGGCGATGTCCTTCCCGGCCGGCCGCGCCGACGAGCCGCCGCGCAAGGTGTGCGTGGCGGTCAGCCGGAACGGCAGCGACTTCTCCGACGACGACGTGGCCACCGCCGCGCTGCTCCGCAGCCGGCTCACCCGGGTCCTCACCCGGCTCGCCCCGGCGCTGCCCGCCCCGCCGCCGGTCACCCGCCGGGAGTCCGCCGTACTCGCCCTGCTGGCCCGTGGTCTGACGAACCAGCAGATCGCGCACCGGCTGGCGATCAGCCCGCGCACGGTCGACAAACACCTGGAGCACGTCTACGCGAAGCTGCGGGTCGGCAGCCGCGTCGAGGCGGCGAACGCCTGGCTGACGCGGGACGCGGCGGTGGCGCGGCCGGTCCGGTAGCGGCGGTTGGTCCGGTAGCGGCGCTGGGCCCGGTAGCGGCGGTTGCCCGGCCGGTCCGGTAGCGGCGGTTGCGCGTCCGCCGCCGCCGTCGGCTTCAGCCGTCCAGCCGGTCCGGGTCGGCGGCCACCGACTCCCAGAACTCCGCGTGGGCGCGCTCGTGCAGCACCCCGAGGCGCAGCAACCGGGCCCGGGAGCGCTGCCGGGAGTCCTCGGCCGGATCGAGGGCCGCGCGCAGCGACTCGTAGTGGGCGAGCCATCCGCGGTGCCGTTCGGCCTGGCGGGTGGCCAGCGCGACGATGTCCGCGGCGGTGCCGAGATCGGCGAAGAACAGCTTCAGCTGGGCCGGGTCGCGGGTCTCCGCCTCGGGGGTGTCGGGGTCGGCCAGCCAGCGTTCCAGGGCGGCGCGGCCCTCGGCCGTGAGGTGGAAGATCCGCCGGCGGCGGCCCGCCGTCTCGGTCTCCTCCCGCAGCAGACCGGCCTGCGCCAGCTCCGCCGGGATGCGGTACAGCTGCGCATGCAGGATCGGCCAGAACGGCTGGATGTCGTCCTCGACGCGGGACTTGAGCTCGTACGGCGTCATCGCCCCGTGCCGCGCGATCAGACCGAGCACGACATATCTCGCCGGGCTGTACTCCGCCATCCTCCGCCGCCTCCCAGTCACCTTGACACCATCTCATTGAGACCATACCTTCCCTCTCACCGAGACCATCTCAATGAGATGGTTGAGGTGTCGCCTCCCAGTCATGCGCCACAGAAACGGGGAATCCCATGCCCGGCCGCACCACCCCGCCCGCCGTCCGTCCGCATCCCGAACTGGCCGCGGTCCTCGGCCAGTTGCCACCGCGCCCCGCCGACCCGTACGCCGACATCGAGGCGGTGCGCAGCGGCTTCCGGCAGCTCATGGCACCGCTGATGCCGGCCCACGACCCGCGGGTGACCGTGCGGGAGACGACCCTCCCGGGACCGGACGGAAACCTCCTCGACGTACAGGTGCTGCGCCCCGCAGGCGCCGAGGGGGTGCTGCCCGGCGTCCTCTACCTGCACGGCGGCGGCTTCGCGTACGGGGAGCTGGACGGGCCCAGCCCGATGGCCCGCCACGCCTGTGTCGCCGCGGGAGCGGTGGTCGTCAACGTCCATTACCGGCTGGCCCCCGAGCACCGCTACCCGGCCGGGGTCGAGGACTGCTACGCCACGCTGGAATGGATGGCCGCGACGGCGGACGAACTCGGCATCGACCGCGAGCGGATCGCCGTCACCGGAGCCTCCGCCGGCGGCAATCTGAGCGCCGCGCTCTGCCTGATGGCCCGCGACCGCCAGGGGCCGCGGATCGCCTTCCAGTGCCTGCTGATCCCCTGCCTGGACGACCGGGACCGGACCGCCTCCCGGCGGCGGATCGCCGACCCGCGGATCATCAACGGCACCGGCATCGCCCGCACCTGGGACACCTACCTCGGCCCCGGCCGCGGCCCCGACACCCCCGCCTACGCGGCCCCCGCCCGGGCCACCGACCTCACCGGACTGCCGCCCGCGTACGTCCTGACCTGCGGCCTCGACCCGCTCCGCGACGAGGGACTGGAGTACGCCCGGCGCCTCATGGAGGCGGACGTCCCGGTCGAGGTCAGGGACGTCCCCGGCGCCTGGCACTTCTTCGAGGCGTACGCCCCGGAATCCGGCCTGGCCCGCCGCACCACCGACCACTGGCTGGCCGCGCTGCGCACCGCCCTCAACTGACGGGCCGTGGTCCCCAACGGCCGCCGGTTGTCAGCACGTTGGGGACTCGGCGGGCATTCAGTGCGGAACGGAGCGGCGGCGGTAGGTCACCTTGTTGTCGTGGACCCGGGTGACCTCGACGGTCAGGTGGCGGTACCGGCCGATCGGGAAGTGCGCCGTACAGCGCACCGCGGCTGACCGCACCGGCCGCAGGTCGCCCGAGCAGTGCACCGCGTCCGGGCCGCTGCGGAACGGGAGGGTGAGCTGGCCGCTGAGGGTGCGGGCGATCTCGCTGCGCGGCACGGTGTGGGTGCCGTCGTCGACCTCGCTGGTCGCGTCCCGGCCGTGGAGCGCGGGCACGACGAGCACGAGGAGGACGGCGCCGGCCGCGAGGAGGGCGGTGAGCAGGCCGAGGAGCAGCCCGCGGCGGGGCGGTGGCTGGCCGGTCACCGCCGTCAGCCCTGGGCCCGGCGGGCGCGCCGGCGCTGGGCCGAGGCTCCCCAGCCGGCCGCGCCGAGCAGCGCCAGGCCGCCGAGCACCGCCGCCGTCCGGTCACCGTCGTGGCCGGCCGCGCCGCCGAGACCGGTGCGCGAACCACCCTGCGGGACATACCGGCCGGAGTCGTCGGAGAGCCCGGAATCGTCGAGCCCGGAGCGGTCGGAGAGCACCTCGTCCGCCTGGGCTGCGTCCTCGGGGGCCTCGGGGGCCGAGCCGCCGGAGAAGGTCCCGGCGCCGTCGGAGACCGGCGTGGCCAGGAGCGCGCCGTCCGTGACGGTCAGGGTGCCGGTGGCGGTTTTCGCCGCCTTCCGGCCGCCGCCGTCCTCCTGCCCGGCGCGGGCCGCCTGGTACACCGCATGGTGCGGCCCGGCGCCCGTAGCGCCGCCGCAGACGACGGTGACCCGGTACGTGCCCGCGGCGACGCCCCGCGGCAGCACCGCGGTGCCGCCCGCCTGGCCGGCCGTCGCGGACAGCCGCAGGGCCGGGATGTCCGGGCTGTCGAAACGGGCCTCGGCGGTCCCGCCCGCGCAGACGCCGCCGTCGTACACCGAGAAGGCCCCGCCGGGCGCCACCCGCTCGGGCTGGACGGTCACCGCGCCGGAGGCGTCCGGCGCGAGCCCGGAGGCGGCCTTGGACGCGGCGCCGCCCACCGCCTCGCTCACCGCGTCGGTGGCGGCGTCCGCACCGTCCCCGTCACCGAAGAGCAGGACGGACACCGCCAGACCACCGGCCGCCAGCGCATAGAGAGGAATGTGGCTTATGTGCATACCCCACAGAGAAGCGCCCCGCCCGGCGGCCCGCACCTCGATGGGGACCGCGGCCGCCGCCCGCAGCCCGGCACAACGCCGCGGCCGACACCGTTTGCGCAGGTCACACGGGGTGCGCATGCCCCGGACAGCGGAACGCGCGGACTGGGCCTTACGGGTGGTGACGATTCGTGACGGACAGCGAGGGCCGGAACCGGCTGCCGAGGCCCGTCACGCCTCCAGCCGGAGGTCCCATTTGCCGGAGCGGCCGGCGAGGGTCACCACCGACAGCGGCCGGACGTCGATGCGCCAGTACGCGTGCGGCGGTGCCTGGAGGGCGTAGACCAGGGCGGCCCGGACCACGCCGGGTTCGGCGACCGCGAGCAGCCCGGCGGCGTCCTCGACCGGGCGGGTGTCCAGCCAGCCGCCGACCCGGGTGATGAAGGCCAGCAGTGATTCCCCGCCGTGCGGGGCCGAGCGGGGGTCGGCCAGCCAGGTCTCGACCGCCGCCGGCTCGGCCGCCGCGACCTCCCCCAGGGTGCGGCCGCGCCAGCGCCCCATGTCGCAGTCGCGCAGCGCCGGTTGGGGCAGCGGGCGCAGGCCCAGCCCTTCCCCGGTCTCCCGGCAGCGCGCGGACGGCGAGCAGTAGCGCAGCTCGGCGGCGGCGAGCCGGCACAGCACGGGCGCGGCCCGCTCGACCTCCTGCCAGCCCACCGCGTCGAGCGGGCGGTCGTCGTCGAACTGCGTGGCGAGCAGCGCGGAGCTGCGGGCCGCGGCCAGCAGCGAGAGTCGAACGCTCATTCGCCGATGGTAAGAGGAGGACCGGCCGACCGGACCTCGCTTGCGCGGATCCCGAGCGGTCCGCCTCGGATCCCGAGCGGCCCGCCTCAGATCCCGAGCGGGCCCGGGTCGATCAGCCCGAGGGTCATCCACTGCTCGGGCGCCACCAGCGGCCGGAAGCCGACCTTCTGGTAGACGCCGTGGGCGTCCTTGGTGGCGAGGGTGAGCCGGTTCAGCCCGCTGGGCGCCAGGTGGTCGGCGACGGCCTCGACCAGGGCCGTGCCCAGCCCCTTGCCGCGGTCGTCCCGGCAGACGTAGACGTCGCAGAGCCAGGCGAAGGTGGCGTGATCGGTCACGACCCGGGCGTACGCCACCTGACGGCCGGAACCGGACGCGTACAGGCCGAAGTTGAGCGAGCCCGCGACGGCGCGGTCGTGCAGGGCCCGGGGCCGGTCCAGCGCCCAGTAGGCGTCGGTGGCGAGCCAGTCGTGGACCAGGTCGGCGTCCAGGCGGGCCGGGTCGGTGGAGATCTCGTAGCCGTCGAGGGCGTGGGCGTTCATGCCGGGAGATTCCCAGAAGGACGGCGGCGGCGTCGAACCGGTGTGCCCCCGGCCGCCGTCATTCGACGGCCACCCCCAGTTCGTCGCAGGCCGTGCGCAGCCGGCGGACGCCCTCGGTGATCTCGGCCGGGCCGGCCGCGGCCGCGAAGCTCAGCCGGAGGTGCCCGGCCGGCGGCTCGGCGGCGAAGTACGGGCGGCCGGCCGCGACCGCGACCCCGGCCCGCAGCGCCGCGTCCGTCAGCGCGGCCTCGTCGGCGCCGTCCGGCAGCCGCAGCCAGAGCTGGTAGCCGCCGCACGGCACGTACGGGCCGCCGTCCCGGCCGGGAATGCCGCCGTACGCGGCGCCGGACCCGGCGAGGGCCGGCAGCCGGCCCGCGAGCGCCGCGGTCAGCGCGTTCCGGCGGACGGTCAACTCGCTCGCGATGAACCGGAGATGGCGTCCCCAGGCGGGTGATCCGACCAGTTCCAGGGCGGTCTCCTGGAGCGGCTGGGGCACGAAGAAGTTGTCGACGACCTGGATGGCGCGCAGCCGGTCGCGGACCGGGCCGCGGGCGGCCAGTGCGGCCACCCGGAGGTTGGGCGAGGTGGCCTTGGTCAGGGAGCGGATGTGCACGACGGTGCCGTCCCGGTCGTCGGCCATCAGGGTCGGTGGCAGCGCGGCCGCGTCGTCGTGGACCAGCAGCCGGGCGAAGTCGTCCTCGATCACGAAGGCGCCGGCCGCCCGCGCCACCCGGAGCACCTCGCGCCGCCGCTCGGCGGAGAGCACCGCCCCGGTCGGGTTCTGGAACAGCGGCTGGCAGACGAAGAGCCGGGCGCCACTGACCCGGAAGGCGTCGGCCAGCAGGTCCGTCCGTACGCCGTCCGCGTCCACCGGTACCGGCACCGGGCGCAGCCCGGAGGCGCGGGCGACGGCGAGCATGCCGGGGTACGTCGGCGATTCGACGAGGACGGGGGCGCCGGGCGCGGCGAGCGCGCGCAGTGCGGCGGTCAGGGCGTTCTGGCCGCCGGCGGTGATCTGTACGTCGCTCGCGGCGAGCGCGCCCCCGGGGCCGCCGATCTCCCGGGCGAACCAGGCGCGCAGCTCCGGCACGCCGTCGACCGGGGGCCGCGTCCAGGCGCCCGGCCGGCGGCCGGCCCGGGCCAGGGCGGCGGCGAGGGCGCGTTCGGGCTGCAGGTCGGGGTGCAGATAGCCGCCGTTGAGTTCGATGACGCCGGGGGCCGGGCGGGCGAGGGTGGCCACCACGCCCGACGCGTCGACGCTGCGCGGCACCTGGTCGCCGCCCGGTTCGGCGCTGAGCGCGATCTCCTGCCAGGAGGTGTCGGCCGGCCGGGGGGCCGTTGCCGGGGGCTCGGCGCGGAAGGCGCCGGCGCCGGGCCGGGTGGTGACCAGGCCCTCGGCGACCAGTTCGGCGAGGGCCCGGGAGACGGTCACGGGGCTCACCCGATGCCGCTCCACGAGAGCCCGGCTCGATGGCAGCTTCTCCCCTGGAGAGTAGCGCTTCAGCTCGTTCCTCAGGCTCGCGGCCAGCTCAGCCACACTGCTACGCTCTTGCATGAGAGCCAACGATAGCGCTACTACCGCCACAGCGATAGCGGTGAACGCCCCCGCCGCGGCCTCCAGGACCGCCGCCACCGCTGCCACCGTCGCCGCCACCGCCGTCGAGGCCCCGGAGGCCACCGGGTCCGCCGGCCGCACCCCGGCCGGCCGCGGAGCGCTGCTCGCCGGCCTGGGCGTGGCGTCCTTCTCCCTCACCTTCCCGGGGACCGCCTGGGCGCTGGAGGGCATGGGGCCCTGGACGGTGGTGATGCTGCGCAGCGTGCTGGCCGCCGTCCTTGCCGGCAGCGCGCTGGCCGTCCTGCGGGTACGCCTCCCCGAGCGCCGCCACTGGGCCGGGATCGCCATCGTGGCGGGCGGAGTGGTGCTCGGCTTCCCCCTGCTGACCACCCTGGCGCTGCAGACCTCCACCACCTCCCACGCGGCCGTCGTGGTCGGCCTGCTGCCGCTGACCACCGCCGCCTGCTCGGCCCTGCGCACCGGTGCCCGCCCGTCCCGCACCTTCTGGGTGGCGTCCCTGGTCGGCGCCGCCGTCGTCCTCGGCTTCGCGGTGCAGCAGAGCGGCGGCGCACCGGGCCGTGGTGACCTGCTGCTGTTCGCGGCGCTGCTGGTGTGCGCGGCCGGCTACACCGAGGGCGGCCGGCTGGCCCGCCACATGCCGGGCTGGCAGGTGATCGGCTGGGCGCTGGTGCTGTGCCTGCCGGTGACGGTGGCGGGTGCGGCGGTCGCGCTGTCCACCGAGCCGCTGCGGCTGACCGCCCACGCGGTCACCGGGCTGCTGTGGCTGGCGGCCGGCTCGCAGTTCCTGGGGCTGGTGGTCTGGTACCGCGGGATGGCCGTGATCGGCGTCTCCAAGGCGAGCCAGCTGCAGCTCGCCCAGCCGCTGCTGACCCTGGTGTGGTCGGTCCTGCTGCTCGGCGAACACCTGCCGCCGGCCGCGCCCGTGACGGCGCTGGCGGTCCTGGCCTGCATCGTGGTCACTCAGCGGGCGCGCGGGTGACCGGCCCGGGGGCGGCGCCCACACGCCCGGCCGCCGGTTCCGGGAGAACCGGCGGCCCGCTCCCCGGGTGCGCCGCGCCCCCGCGGACGTAAACTTGCCGCGATGGCAGATAGCGCGCCGTCCGGGCCGCGCCAGGCCCGTAACCCCTTAAACCGTTGGCCGTTCAACCGCTCGGCCGTCCCCTCGTCGGCCGTTCGGGTCGCATGGCCGCCCGAAGCGGGGAGGACCCTGATGCACGCGACCAAGGGCGACCGGCTGGTGGTGCACGGCAGGACCGTCGGGCATCACGACCGGGTCGTGGAAATCGTCGAAGTACTGGGGACGAACGGCGATCCGCCCTACCGCGTCCGCGCGGAGGACGGACACGAGGCGATCGTGTCGCCCGGGCCCGACTCGGTCGTCCGGCACGCCGAGACCTCCGACGTCGAACCCGGCCGCTGACCCCCTCGGCCGACCGGCCGAGGACCCACCGGGGCCACCCGGCCCCACCACCGACCCGCGCCGCGCGGACCGGCCCGGGGCGAGCGCCCCTAGGACCGTGCCGCGCTGCCGTAGTGGTCGCGCACGACCCGGGCCAGTGCGCCCACCCGGTCCCTGGCCACCTCCTTCGCCGAGAAGTAGACGTGCCCGCCGACCTGGGGGTAGCCGCGGGCGAAGGTGAGATGGCGGGAGAGTTCGGCCGGGTTCTTCCAGGCCGCCGGCTGACTGTCGCCCGCCTTGTAGAGCGCCTCGCCGATGTAGAGGTCGACGCCGGTGCCGTCGACCGTCCGTGACCACCACGGCACCAGCTCGGCGTAGTCGGCGGCCTTGGTGCCGATCGGCCAGTAGACCTGCGGCACGATGTAGTCGAGCCAGCCCTCGCGCACCCAGCGGCGGGTGTCGGCGTAGAGGTCGTCGTACGTCTCCACCCCCGCCTGGGTCCGGGAGCCGTTCTTGTCGGTGGCCTGGTTGCGCCAGACCGCGAAAGGGCTGACGCCGAAACGCACCCGGCGGCCCCGCTGTTGGCCGCCCTCGCCGAGCCGCTGCGCCATCTCGTACACCAGCCGGTCGATGTTGTCCCGCCGCCAGTCGGCCCGGTTGTCGAAGTCCTCGCCGTAGGTGTCGTAGGCCTCGTCGTCGTCGAATCTCTTGCCGGCGGCCGGATACGGATAGAAGTAGTCGTCGAAGTGCACCCCGTCGACGGAGTAGTGCTCCACCGCGTCGAGCATCGCGTCCTGGACGAACGTGCGGACCTCGGGCAGGCCGGGGTTGTAGTACAGCTTGCCGTTGTAGGGCACGATCCACTCGGGATGCCGGCGGGCCGGGTGGTCGGCGGTCAGCCGGTCCGGGTCGGTGTGGTTGGCGACCCGGTACGGGTTGCACCAGGCGTGCAGTTCGAGGCCGCGCCGGTGCGCCTCGCGGACCGCGAAGTCCAGCGGGTCCCAGCCCGGATCGCCGCCCTGCCGCCCGGTCAGCGACTCGGCCCAGGGCTCGTACGGGGACGGCCAGAGCGCGTCCGCGGCGGCCCTCACCTGGAAGAACACCGTGTTGAGCTGGTGCGCGACCGCCGCGTCGAAGTGGGCGCGCAGTTCGCGCTGCTGCTCGGCGGCGGTCAGCTTGGTACGCGAGGGCCAGTCGAGGTTGCCGACGGTGGCCAGCCACACCCCTCGCATCTCGCGCCGCGCCGCTCCCCCGGCCGGTCCGGCCGCCGCCGGCCCGAGTACCGAGCCCGCGATGCCGATCGCCGCCCTGCCGAACACCCTGCGTGTGATCTGTTGCATCAAAAATCCCCAGCTTGTCCGGTTCGTCCCGTCCTGCGGGCTCAGAATGCCCGCCCCGGAAGCCGTGGCCCAGCACCGCGCGGAGTAACGTCGGGGCCGAGGCGGCCGCCGGACCCTTACGGCGCACCGCCGGTCCTGAAGATCAGCGAAAGGCACGAGGTGACGGACATCGAACGCGTCGGAGTGGTCGGTTGCGGCCAGATGGGCGCAGGCATCGCCGAGGTGTGCGCCCGCGCCGGGCTGGACGTCATGGTCGCCGAGACCACGGGCGAGGCCCTGGAGCTGGGGCGTACCCGCCTGACCAACTCCCTCGGCAAGGCCGCCGAACGCGGCAAGATCACCCCCGAGGAACGCGACGCGACGCTCGACCGGCTCAGCTTCACCACCGACCTCGGGGAGTTCGCCGACCGCGACCTCGTCATCGAGGCCGTGGTGGAGAACGAGCAGGTCAAGACCGAGATCTTCCAGGTTCTCGACCAGGTCGTCAGCCGCCCGGACGCGATCCTGGCGTCCAACACCTCCTCCATCCCGCTGGTGAAGCTGGCGGTGGCCACCTCCCGCCCGGACCAGGTCATCGGCATCCACTTCTTCAACCCGGCGCCGGTGCAGAAGCTGGTGGAGCTCATCCCGGCGCTGACCACCGGCGAGGAGACCATCAAGCGCTCCGAGGCGCTGGTCCAGAACGTGCTGGACAAGCACGCCATCCGCGCCCAGGACCGCTCCGGCTTCGTGGTCAACGCCCTGCTCATCCCGTACCTGCTCTCCGCGATCCGGATGTTCGAGTCGGGCATCGCCAGCCGTGAGGACATCGACAACGGCATGGAACTGGGCTGCGCCCACCCGATGGGCCCGCTCAAGCTGTCCGACCTGATCGGCCTGGACACCGTCGCGTCGGTCGCCGCATCCATGTACGAGGAGTACAAGGAGCCGCTGTACGCCGCTCCCCCACTGCTCCAGCGGATGGTGGACGCGGGGCGGCTGGGGCGGAAGAGCGGGTCGGGGTTCTACCCGTACTAGGGAGTGCGGCGGGGCCGCCAACTGGCGCTGCTGCAGGGGGAGTTCACCTGGAGCAGCGCCGACGGCGGCGCTGCGGTCGGGTGGCTCTCGCGGTCCCCGCCAGATCCTCATCCGCATCCTTGCCCAGCCGACGGGGAATGCGCGGGGACCCGGCCCGGCGAGCGCCATCGACCGACAGGAAACTGACCCTGACCTGGGGCTTTGTGTCATTCCAAGCTGTCAGGGCCTTCCCGCTCACTCAGCGGAAAATCCCTGGAAAGTCCCTGGTCGCGGCGGCTCCACCAGCGCCTTCGAAGTGCGCACCGGCACGGCGGCTTCGCGGCGGCGCATCACGGGTGACAGGCTCCGAACCTGAGTCCGGGCCGACGGAGATGACGACCGTGTCGCGAGCGGCCTCCGGGGCGATCGTCAGGCCGGCCCGTTCGGGATCGCAGGGCGAGCGGGAGATCGACGACTCCGAGCTGGTGGACGTCGCGCAGACCCCAGAGCAGGCGCGCGGTCCACAAGGCGCTGCGCGCTCTGGTCAAACCACCACCATGTGAGCGGAACGCCCCAGTAGAGGGCCCAGGGCATCCTGTCGGGACGTATGGGAATGACCGACGCCCTCAAGAACGGGCGCGCCGAGCACGACGGTCCTTCGACCAACCTGGTCACGGGGCCGAAGAAGCGGGGGCGGGGTGCACACCGGGGTCGAGCCCGGGGCCGGATGCGGACCAAGGGGCCGTGCCCACGGAGGCTCGGGCCGTCGTCAAGAGCAAGGACTGCCCGGCGCCTCAAGCCCGAGTTCACCCGCATGTCCGCGCCTGGCCCACAGGCGACCCTTCACTGACAGGAGAGAGTCCGTGTCGCATCCCGACGCGCCGGAACCGGTACAGCCCATCCCCGCCACTGCCGAAGATGCCTTGACTGCCGCTCGCGCCCGATTCGAAGTACTGGATCTGGAAGGAAACCCGGCGCCGTTGCACGTGGCGGAGTTCGACATCGGCTTCCTCGTCCACGCCGTCATACCCCCACCGCCGCCCGGCACTCAGGCGCCGTTGGGTGGTAGTCACATGGTGATCTCCAAAAGCGACGGAGCCGTCACCTATGTCCCCAACTTTCCGCCGGACTCCGCCATCGAGCTGTACCGCAGCCTCCGCCGGCCCAATGGCTAGGCGTTCTGCCCACGGCGCCGACCACCAACCCGACCGATAGCGAACGCACACCTTCGGCAGACCCCGCGAACGTCAACTCCCTGATGAAAAAGGGGACTCGGACAACGGGACTGCGGACAACGGAACATCCGCGCCGTCGGACTCGCAGCGCTCACACCGCAACGTTCCGCAGAAGGACACCGAACTCGCGGGCGCGGGACGGACCCCGCGCCCCACCACCGCCGCCACGGGGCGAGCGAGCAGGCCGACGCGCCGAACCCATCCGACGGCGAGCCTCGCGAGGGCTCCCCCGACTCGGACAACCAGCCGGAAAAGCGAGGCCGGTTCAAGCAGCTCTGGCAGTCCCTGACCCAGTCCGGTCCGGCCGAGCCCTCCGAGATCACCACTGAGGTGGACCAGCCGCCGCACTTCGGCAACCACAAGAAGCTGACGGAGTTCCAGCCCGACCGTTACGGCACCCCGCAACAAGGGCCTGATTCAGTTGCGCAATCCGCACAACATGAAAGATCCCCAGCCGCTGACCATAAAGGAATTCATGAAGTATTGCAGCAACCAGTACGCTTCTTTGGGGGATGATAAGTGAGTAGAGCCGACACGATTCACCTCTGGCAGGGGATTCAGCGGCACATCGAGAACGCGAGGTTCTCGGTCAGCGATATCTACAGGGAGTCCGACGCCCTGGTCAGGGTTCGGCTCGTGACCGTCGCCACCGAAGAGCAGATTCACATCCTCCGCATTGGTGAGACCTTCCCCGTGGGCAGCGAGACATGGCAGCTGGCCGATTTGACGGGTTGGCCGAGCGAGGACGACTGGACCGTGACGCTGCGCCGCGTCGCGGCTGCCCCAGCCTGATTCCGCCACCGCCCACCACCCGTAGGGTCGAGGAGTCATCGCGCAACTGAGGAGAACCATGCCCGAGCCAACCACCGACACCCCCGGGATCCCCGAGGAAGAGGTCGCCGGTCGCGTCGGCGCATGGTGGCGTGCGGGTGGACTCGGCGGCCAAGTGGCCTTTCTTGTCCCTCCGGTCGGCCATGACGCCTCGGCCGTCATGCGGGAGATACCCGAGCACGTGCCCGGCAGTGTTGTCGTCGACGCGACCGGTCTCACCGCCGAGCAGGTCATGCAGCAGGCCCTCACGGCGCTCGGAGTCGACCTGTCCGCGGATGAGCGGGACGACTGGCGTTTCGCGCTCGGCGCCTGGCCCGAGGAGCGGTTGCTGCTGGTCGTCAACGCCCATCGTGCCGGGCCGACCCGGCGGTCGTACGAGCCCGAGCGGCTGGTGACCCAGACCCTTCCGTGGCTGGCGCGTGGCAAGTTGGCCGTGCTGGTCCATGGGGCTCCCGAGCTGCTGCCGGCCCGCGTCGATCCCAGGGCGGTGTTCCGGCTGTCCGCGGCGGCCGTCGAGCCGCTGCCGGCGGTAACGGAGTCCGTTGCCGTGCGGGCGTTGGCGCTGGCCGAGCCTCGCCTCGTACCCCTTCCCGTCTGGGCCCAACTTGTCGCCGGATGGAGCGGTGCAGCGGTATCTGAGGAGGAACTCGCGGATATCGCAGCGGAACGGTCCGACGTTCTCCAACTCGGGCCGCTCGGGGCTTCCTTCGTCGACGAGGCCGTCGCCGAAGCCGTGCGCCGCGAGATCGCTCCCGCCGAACTCGCCCGTGTCAATGGGCATGTGGTCGCTTGGCTCATTCGCTCGGCCCCGGATTTCCGCCACCCCGAAGGGTGGGCCAGGCGCGGTGCCGTCGGCCTGTACGCCGCCACCGGGCTCGCCATGCACGCCGTACAGGCGGGCAGGTACGAGGAAGTTCTTCGTGACGGACGTGTCATCGCCCATCTGCCGCAATCGGCGCTCATGGACGCGGCACGAAGCATCACCTTCCTCATCCCCGGAAACACGGCCGCCGCCGACGCCCTTCATCTGTGGGCGTGGGGAGTCACGCCACAGCACCAGACGGAGTGGGCCTCGTGGCTGCACCTGATGGCCGTCTCGCGCGACGATCACGCATTCGCGTCGGGTGTGACCTCCTCAGGCGTTGCACTGCCCTGGCGAGTCACATGGGCACATTGGCGCCCGCCGGGCGGATATCACGCACGTTTTCTCCAGGCCGGAAGGTTCGCCGCGACGGCGGTTGTGCGATGGCGAGGGCGAGCCGCCATCGCCGGTTTGCAGCGGCGGACGGTGGACGGGGCACAGCAGCCGTATGTCTCGATCTGGGACGTGGAGACGGGAGACCGTGTCGCGGGACCTTGGGAGAACAACGAGATTCCGGAGGAGGATCGGGCGGATCTCGCCTGGCCCGACTCACCCGGGGACGGCTCCGCATCACCTGAGCTTGTCCAGGAGTTGTTCGCCTTGTCGTCCCCCCGCCGAAGTGACCGCGCTTTTGTGCTGCCCTGCGAGCCACTGCCCGTGGGTGAAGTCGTCGTCTTCGGCGGTGATGCGGGACTGATCGCCCTTCAGCCAGCGCGAGGCGTGGACGTCTCCGATTTCGGCGCGCGACAGCAGCCCCTGAGTGGGGATTACGCGGACGCGGGCCTGAGCAGTCCGCTTGGTGCGCCGGCTCCGAGTCGCGAGGACCTCATCGATCTGTTCGGCGAGGACAATATCTTTCCCATCGAGGCCGAGGATCTCCCGGATGGCCTCACCCACGGGGCGACGCGCGAACTGCTCCTGGAGTTCGGGCTGCCGTACATGTGGAACGAAGGAGGCATGGGAATCTTCCCCTGCGGGGACTGGGAGTCCGGTGTTCTCGACGAACTGCCCTCCTGGCCCGAAGGGATCGAACCCGTTGCCGAAACGGGTCCCTTCTTTCAGATCGGCAGGTGGATGGGCGCCAAGCTCGTCATCGACGGCCCCACCGGACACATCCTGCGCGTCCCGACCGGGCCCGACCAGGAGTATCTCGCCGGTCTTCCCGCCGCGCACAGCCTCGACAACTTCCTCACCATGGTGGCGCTGTGGGTCACCGGGCTGCGCACCCGGAGCATTCTGCCCCCGGGCGCCGAACGGAGGCAGCTCCCTTACTGGGTCCTCGGGAAGCTGGCCGATGTCGAGGAGCAGGGCGGCGAACAGCCTGCCTGGTCATACGTACTCCACAACGAGTGACGCCGATCAGTCGGAGAGGCGGGCGACGAGACGCCTCAGCTCGGCGACGGCGGAGGCGAGCGGGGTCAGCAGGTGCACGGGCAGGCCGTCGTCCTCGGCGAGCGCGCGTCGAGCGTCAGGCTCGGTCGTGAACGGCAGCTCCGGGGCACCGAATCGGGGATCGAGCAGCGCCTCGGCCTGCCGCACAAGCCCTTCGTGATCGGCCCACTCGGGTGCGTCGAGGTCGATGATCTGGGCCACGCCGGGCGGCAGGCCCTCGGCGAGCTCGACGGCGAACTCCCGGGGCACGTCGGCGAGAAGGCGTACGGACTCGACGGCGGCGAGGGGCTTCAGCGCGTCCCGCACCACGCGCGCGGGCTCACCCGTCCCTCGCACCGGACCGGCCCGATCCACATCCGGCACGACGATCGTCACCGGCCGTCCGGACAGTGCGAGTTGACCGATTTCAGGGAAGATGTCGACGGTGCGGGTCGCGTGAGGGGCTGGCGCGCCGGCAGCCGGCATCGCACCCCCATCCTGCCCTGTCAGGCCCCGAACGGACCCGGAAACCGCAGGTCAGCGCGGTAGTCGCCCGCATTGTAAGCATGTACGAGGAGTACAAGGAGCCGCTCTACGCCGCTCCCCCGCTGCTCCAGCGCATGATGGACGCGGGCCGGCTGGGCCGGAAGAGCGGTGAGGGAATCTACCCGTACTGAGTCCGAGCCCCGGTGGTGAACCCCGTCTCCCACGGCGCATGTACTCCCGTGCCGGGGGTCGGTACGGCCGGGTCGTGGTCCGTGCCGTCCGCGCAGAGCAGTACGAACGCGACGTCGTCCGACAGTTGCCCGCCCGCGTGGCGCAGCAGCGCCTTCCGTACGTCGTCCACCACTCCGGCCGGTGCGGGGCCGGGCGTTCCGGCGGTCGTTGCCACGCTGCGGTAGAGGCGCTGCGCCAGGGGGAAGAACTCCCCGGCCCGGTCCCGGGCCTCCACCGCACCGTCGGTGTGCAGGAAGAGCCCCTCCCCGGGCCGCAGTCGTCCGCAGCGCACCGGCGCCGCGTCGGCCGGGAGCGGGAACAGCCCGAGCGGCGGCATCGGCTCTCCCGGGGCGAGCGGCGCCACCGGGTCCACCGCCCGCCACACGAGGCGGTACGGCCACGGGTGCCCGCAGTTGAGCGCCGTCATCGAGCCGTCCGGGGCGATCTGCACCAGCAGCAGCGTCACGAACTCCTCCCCGGCCGGGCTCGCCGCACCGCCGTCCGCCGGGTCGGCGCGGCGCGCCCGCTCTCCGAGATGCCGCTGGTGCGCCCGCTCCAACCGCCGCAGCACACCGGCGAGTTCGGGCTCGTCGTGGGCGGCCTCGCGGAAGCTGCCGAGCATCGCCCCGACCGTGCCTATGGCCGCGAGGCCGTGCCCGCGGACGTCGCCGATCACCGCCCGGACGCCGTACCGGGTGCCGACGACCTCGTAGAGGTCCCCGCCCACCACCGCGCCCTCGCTCGCGGAGAGGTGGTCGGCCGCCAGGACCAGCCCGCCGATCCGCGGCGGCAGCGGCCGCAGCAGGACCCGCTGGGCGGCCGTGGCGACCTCGCGGGTGCGCTCCAGCTCCCGCAGCAGCCGCTTCCTGCGGCCGGCCGTCAGATAGCTGGCGCCGACCACCGCGAGGACCGCTCCGCAGGTCATCACCCGGGTACCCGGGCCGGGGCCGGCGTCGCCCGCGCCGAAGGGCACCAGGGCGGTCAGTGCGCACACCCCGCCGAGCAGGACGCACTGCCGGCGGCCGGTGCCCGCACAGGCGATGGCCGGCGCCGCGGCGAGGAGTTGCAGCAGCCGGCCGCCGGACGGCTCGCAGAGCTCCCAGGTGACCACGCCCAGGACCCAGAGGCCGGGCAGCACGAGGACGAGACCGCGCCGGGCACGGCTCGCCCCGTCGCGTGCGCCTGTCCTCGCCCAGGCTCGGATCATGCCGATGGTCCCCCCAGCCGGTGGTCTGGCTCGACCGGATCGATTCTCGCGACGTTCCGTATCCGTTCCACGACGAAACGTACATCACCACCCGATTGGGTGATGGTGTATGGATCGGATCGTCGACAAAACGGCGCGGCACGCGAAGAGGGCGTGGACGGCCGTGCCGTCCACGCCCTCCACCGGGCTCGTGCGCGGGTCAGCCGCGCAGCACCGCTCCGGTCCGCTCCACGGCCGACGCCACCGCCGCGTCCCGGGCGGCCGACGCCTCCTCCGCGGTCAGCGTGCGGTCCGCGGCGCGGAAGCGCAGCGCGTACGCCAGCGACTTCTTGCCGGCCCCGAGCTGCTCACCGGTGAAGATGTCGAACAGCCGCAGCGCCTCCAGGAGTTCACCGGCCCCGTCGCGCAGCGCGGCCTCGACGTCCGCCGCCGGGACGGTGTCGTCGACGACGAGCGCCACGTCCTGGGTGGCGACCGGGAACGAGGAGATCGAGGGCGCCTTCAGCGGACCGGCACCGGCCCGCTCCAGACGGTCCAGGTCGATCTCCATCGCGCAGGTGCGCTCGGGCAGGGACAGCGTCTTGATGACCCGCGGGTGCAGCTCACCGGCGTTGCCGACGAGCACCTCCTCGCCGTCGACGACGGCGAGGAGCGCCGCGCACCGGCCCGGGTGGAACGGCGCGTGCTGGTCCTGACGGATGATCAGCTCGACGCCCGCCTCACGGGCGACCGTACGGCCGGCCTCGATGGCGTCCGCCCAGTCGGACGGACGGCCGCCGCCCCACCAGCCGGGCTGCTCACGGTGGCCGGCGAGGACCACGGCGGCGCGCCGCGGCTGCTGCGGCAGCGAGGCGTCCAGCGAGGCGATCTCGTCGTCGGTCGGCCGGCGGTCGACGACCAGCCGGCTGGCCGGCTTCTCGTCACCGCTCGCCCGGAAGACCGGACCGGTCTCGAAGAGCGCGAGGTCGTGCGTGCCCCGGCCGTAGTTGCGGCGGAGCGCGCCCAGCAGCCCGGGGATGAGCGTCGTGCGGAGGTCGGGCTCCTCGTCGGAGAGCGGGTTGACGAGGGTGACCGCCGAGCGGCGCGGGTCGTCCGGCTCGATGCCGAGCTGGTCGAGGACGTGCGAGCCGGTGAACGGGTAGTTCAGCGCCTCGACGTAGCCCGCACCGGCCAGCGCCCGGCCGACCCGGCGGTGCAGCCGCTGACGCTCCGTCAGGCCACGGCCGGCCGGCGGCTTCGGCAGGGTGGAGGGCAGGTTCTCGTAGCCCTCCAGGCGGATGACCTCTTCGGCCAGGTCGTTGGGGTCGGAGAGGTCCGGCCGCCAGGACGGCACGGTGACGACCAGCTCGTCCTGGCCATAAACATCGCAGCCGACCTGCTGGAGGCGGCGGACGACGGTCTCCCGGCCGTAGGTGACACCGGCGACCTTGTCCGGGTGGTTCGCCGGGATGGTGATCGTGCGCGGCCCGCGGGGCGAGACGACCTCGGTGACGCCTTCCCCGGCGGTGCCGCCGGCGAGCAGCACCAGCAGGTCGACGGTGCGCTGCGCCGCCGCCGACGCCGCCTCCGGGTCCACCCCGCGCTCGAAGCGCTTGGCCGCCTCGGAGGACAGCTTGTGCCGGCGCGCCGTACGGGCGATGGCGATCGCGTCGAAGTGCGCGGCCTCGATCACGACGTCGGTGGTGCCGCGCAGCTCACCGGTCTCCGGGTCGGTGACCGGGGCGGCGATCTCGGTGTTGGCGCCGCCCATGACACCGGCGAGCCCGATGGGACCGCGGTTGTCGGTGATGACCAGGTCCCCGGCGTCCAGCGCGCGCTTGGTGCCGTCCAGGGTGGTCAGCTTCTCGCCGGGGGTGGCACGGCGGACGCCGATCGGGCCGTCGACCGTGGTGCGGTCGTAGGCGTGCAGCGGCTGGCCGAGCTCCAGCATCACGTAGTTGGTGATGTCGACGGCGAGCGAGATCGGGCGCATGCCGGCCTTCTGCAGCCGGCGCTGCATCCACAGCGGGGTGCGGGCGCCGGGCTCCAGGCCGGTGACCGTCCGCGCGGTGAAGCGGTCGCAGCCGATCGGGTCGGCGACCTGGACCGGGTAGCCGGCGGCGTTCGGCGGCGGGACGTCCAGCAGCGCCGGGTCGCGCAGCGGCAGCCCGTAGGCGGTGGCGGTCTCGCGGGCCACGCCGCGCATCGACAGGCAGTAGCCGCGGTCCGGGGTGACGGCGATGTCCAGCACCTCGTCGACGAGCTCCAGCAGCTCGATGGCGTCGGTGCCGACCTCGTACTCCGGCGGCAGCACGATGATGCCGTGCGTACCGTCGTCGCCCATGCCGAGCTCGTCGCCGGAGCAGATCATGCCGTGCGACTTCTTGCCGTAGGTCTTGCGCGCGGCGATCTTGAAGCCGCCGGGCAGCTCGGCGCCGGGGAGGACGACCACGACCTTGTCGCCGACGGCGAAGTTACGGGCGCCGCAGACGATCTCCTGGGGCTCGCCGGTGCCGTTGGCCCGGCCGACGTCCACCGTGCAGAAGCGGATCGGCTTCTTGAAGCCCTCCAGCTCCTCGATGGTCAGCACCTGGCCGACGACGAGCGGGCCCTTGAGGTCGGCGCCGAGGCGCTCGACGGTCTCGACCTCCAGGCCGACCGCGATGAGCTTTTCCTGTACGTCCCGGCCGGTCTCCGTCGCCGGCAGGTCGACGTACTCCCGCAGCCAAGAAAGCGGGACCCGCATCAGATCTCCATCCCGAACGGCCGGGTGAACCGGACGTCGCCCTCGAACATGTCGCGCATGTCTTCCACGTTGTGCCGGAACATCAGCATCCGGTCGATTCCGAACCCGAAGGCGAAGCCGCTGTACTTCTCCGGGTCGACGCCGCAGGCGATGAGCACCTTGGGATTGACCATCCCGCAGCCGCCCAGCTCGATCCAGCCCTCGCTGGAGCACGTACGGCACGGCCGGTCGGGGTTGCCCACGGACTCGCCACGGCAGACGTAGCAGACCATGTCCATCTCGGCGGACGGCTCGGTGAACGGGAAGTAGTTCGGCCGCAGCCGGGTCTTCATGTCGGGGCCGAACAGCGCCCGGACCATGTGGTCGAGGGTGCCCTTGAGGTCGGCCATGGTCAGGCCCTCGTCGACGGCGAGCAGCTCGATCTGGTGGAAGACCGGGGAGTGCGTGGCGTCCAGCTCGTCGGTGCGGTAGACCCGCCCCGGGCAGACGACGTAGACCGGCGGCTCGCGGTCGACCAGCGTGCGGGCCTGGACCGGCGAGGTGTGGGTGCGCAGCACGACACCGGACTCATCGCCCTTGGTTCCGTTGGCCTTGACGAAGAAGGTGTCCTGCATCTGGCGCGCCGGGTGGTCCGGCACGAAGTTCAGGGCGTCGAAGTTGAACCACTCCGCCTCGACCTCGGGGCCCTCGGCGATCTCGTAGCCCATCGCGACGAAGACGTCCGCGACCCGCTCCATGAACGTGGTGAGCGGGTGCCGGGCGCCGGCCGGGACGCGGTCGTAGGGCAGCGTGACATCCACCGCCTCCTCGATCAGCACCCGCGCGTCGCGCTCCGCCTCCAGCTCCTCCTGGCGGGCCTTGAGCGCCTGGTTGACGCGGCCACGGGCCTGGCCGACGCGCTTGCCGGCGTCCGCCTTGGCGTGCGGCGGCAGGGCGCCGATCTCCCGGTTGGCGAGGGCGAGCGGCGAGCGGTCGCCGGCGTGGGCGACCTTCACCTCGCGCAGCTGCTCCAGATCGGCCGCGGCGGCGACGGCGGCCAGCGCCTCGTCCAGCCGGGCGGCGATCTCTTCCGGTTTCAGGGCTTCGACCTCGACAGGGTCGTACGACTTATTGGGTGCGGACATCTCTTCCCGTGCTTCCGGTGGACTGGCTTGGCTTGGCTCGCTTCGCCTCGGCTCTTCGATCACATGGGTCGTATGGCCGAGCCCGCGCTGCGCCCGCGATGCCTGTGCGCCAAAGGTGCCAAAGGTCAAGTCTAAGGGGGACGGGTGGCGCGGCCGGCCCGAGCCCCTGCGGGGCGCCCGCCGCGTCCGTTCCTCCTAGCTCATGAAGGCCGGCGTCGCGACGGGCAGGCTGAATCGGAACTGGGCGCCGCCGGCCGGGGCCCGGCCGACCGTGATCGTGCCGCCGTGGGCCTCGACGATGCCCTTGACGATGTAGAGGCCCAGGCCGGTGCCACCGCGCTTGCTGCCCCGCCAGAAGCGGGTGAACACGCGGCTCATCGACTCCTCCGGGATGCCGGGGCCCTCGTCGCTCACGGTGACGCTCGTCCCTTCCGTACTGGTGGCGTCCGTTGCCGGTCCGACCTCGATGGTGACCGTTCCCTCGCCGTGGCGCACCGCATTTTCCAGGAGGTTGCCGAGCACCTGGTCCACCTTGTCCGGGTCCGCCCACAGATCGGGCAGTGGTTCCCGCATCCGGATCAGGAAGCGGTCCGGCCGCTGGCCCGCGGTGGTCTGCGCCTGGACGTGCCGGCGCACCGCGGCGATCATGTCGACCCGCTGCCGGCGCACCTCCAGCCGCCCGGAGTCGATCCGGGAGATGTCCAGCAGTTCGGCGATCAGCCGGGTGACGCGGTTGGCGTCGGCGTCCACCGTCTCCAGCATCAGCCGCTTCTGGTCGTCGGTGAAGCGTTCCCACTTCTGGAGGAGGGTGGCGGTGAAGCCCTTGACGGAGGTCAGGGGCGAGCGGAGCTCGTGGGCGACGGTGGCGATGAGTTCGGCGTGGCTGAGCTCGGTGCGGCGCCGGGCCTCGGTGCCGCGCAGCGCGATCACCAGCCGCTCGACCGGCCCGCCCGGCCGGCCGCGGACGTAGCGGGCGGAGACCAGCACCTCGCGGCCGCCGAGCAAGAGGTTGCGCTCGGGCTGGCCGCGGCGGATGGCCAGCCCGTCGTAGGGGTCGGTCAGCCGCCACCAGCGGCGGCCCTCGATGTCCTGGAGCGGCAGGGCCTCCTCCAGGGGGCGGCCGAGCGCGTCCTCGGGGGCGAGGCCGGTGATCCTGGCGGCCGCGGCGTTGAAGCAGCTGACCCGGCCGGCCGCGTCGGCGACCACCAAGCCGTCCGGAAGGTCGTCGGGGTCGAGCCCGAGCCCGTTGTCCGGGGCGGTGGACGCCACCACGCGGGCCGGCGGTGGCCTGCCGGCCGGCCCCTCCGACGGGTCGCGGTCGGCGCGTGCTGTGCTGCCGGAAGTCCTCACACTCATCCCCGTTACCCCCTTCCGGGCCTCCGGGCACGCAAGACTACTAGTTCGCCTCCGGTGCGCCGGGTCGTTCCCGTGCACGCCCCTCAGGCGGGTGACGCGGAGCGGCAGCCACCGGGGCCGCGCTGGGCACGGGCCGAGGCGTAGAGGCAGACCGCGGCGGCGGTGGCGAGGTTGAGGCTCTCGGCCTTGCCGTGGATGGGGACGCGTACGACGGCGTCGGCGAGTGCCCGGGTCTCCTCGGGCAGGCCCCACGCCTCGTTGCCGAAGACCCAGGCGGTGGGCCCGCCCATGGACCCGGTGTCCAGCTCGGCGTCCAGGTCCCGGTCACCCGCGCCGTCCGCGGCGAGGATCCGCGCGCCGGCGCCCTTGAGGCCGGACACCACCTGCTCGACCGGTACGCCGACCGCGACCGGAAGGTGGAAGAGGGAACCGACCGACGCCCGTACGGACTTGGGGTTGTACAGGTCGACGGAGGCGTCGGTGAGCACCACGGCGTCCGCGCCGGCGGCGTCCGCGCAGCGCAGCACCGTACCGGCGTTGCCGGGGTCGCGGACGTGGGCGAGCACCGCGACCAGCTTCGGGCGGGCGGCGAGGATCTCCTCGAACGGCGAGTCGAGGAAGCGGCAGACACCGAGCAGGCCCTGCGGGGTGACCGTCTGGGAGATGTCCCCGATGGTCCGGTCGTCGGCGAGGTGCACCCGAACCCCGGCCGCGCGGGCCGCCCCGACGATCTCGTGGTGCCGCTCGGCGGCCTCGACGGTGGCGAACAGCTCGATGAGCGTGGCGGCGCCGTCCGTGCGGTGCGCGATGGCCTCCCGTACGGCCTGCGGGCCCTCGGCGATGAACCGGCGCTCCTTGCCGCGGAAGGCGCGGCGGGCCAGCCGCCGGGCGGCGGTGACGCGCGGGGAACGCGGGGAGATCAGCTCGGGGGTGCCCATGGGCGGCGGCTCGCTTCTGTGGTTCGGGGCGGGACCGGACCGGGCGGACCGGGCCGGAAAAGCGGCGGACCCGCAGGCCCGGGGCCTGCGGGTCCGATCACGACGGTGTCACGACCGCGTCGGTCGTCACGCCAGGTCGTCAGGCTGGTGTTCAGGCAGCCTTCGGGGCGTTGACGTCGCTCGGCAGGGCCTTCTGGGCCACCTCGACGAGCGCGGCGAACGCGTTGCTGTCGTTGACCGCGAGGTCGGCCAGGATCTTGCGGTCCACCTCGATGTTGGCGGCCTTCAGACCCTGGATGAAGCGGTTGTAGGTCATGCCGTTGGCGCGGGCAGCGGCGTTGATGCGCTGGATCCACAGCTGACGGAAGTCGCCCTTGCGCTTCTTGCGGTCGTTGTAGTTGTAGACGAGGGAGTGGGTGACCTGCTCCTTCGCCTTGCGGTACAGGCGGGAGCGCTGGCCGCGGTAGCCGCTGGCCTGCTCGAGGATCGCCCGGCGCTTCTTGTGGGCGTTGACTGCCCGCTTGACGCGTGCCACTTGTTAACTCCTTGTAGCGGGGCCGTGGTTGTCGTCACACAGCCCGAATCGATTGAGTCCCGGTCCGAGTCGCGCACCCCGCTCGGTCAGCGGGGCGCGGTGACTCACTTGCCGAGAAGCTTCTTGATCTTCGCGGCGTCGCCCGGGGCCATCTCGGCGTTGCCGGTGAGGCGACGCGTCACGCGGGACGACTTGTGCTCGAGCAGGTGGCGCTTGCCGGCGCGCTCGCGCAGCACCTTGCCGGAGCCGGTGACCTTGAAGCGCTTGCTGGCACCGCTGTGCGTCTTGTTCTTCGGCATGCGCCGTTCTCTCCTCGTCAGTGGCGCTCCCACCGGCACGGGCCGGCTGGCGGGAGCGTCAGATGTATCGGTTGGTGTCCGGGGCGGGTTGCCCCGGCATGAATCCGGGGCTCTCGCCCATGGATCACGCCTCGGCGGGCTCCCCGGCGGGCTCCTCCGCGGGAGCACCACCCTGGCGCTCCGCCTTGCGGGCGGCCTGCGCCTCACGGGCCTCGGCCATCGCCTCGGTCTTCTTCTTGTGCGGACCGAGGACCATGATCATGTTGCGGCCGTCCTGCTTCGGGTTCGACTCGATGAAGCCGAGCTCCTGGACGTCCTCCGCGAGCCGCTGCAGCAGTCGGAAGCCCAGCTCGGGGCGGGACTGCTCGCGACCACGGAACATGATCGTGATCTTGACCTTGTCACCCTGCTTGAGGAACCGGACGACGTGACCCTTCTTGGTGTCGTAGTCGTGCGGGTCGATCTTCGGCCGGAGCTTCATCTCCTTGATGACCGTGTGCGCCTGGTTCTTGCGCGCCTCACGGGCCTTCATGGCCGACTCGTACTTGAACTTTCCGTAGTCCATGAGCTTGCAGACCGGCGGACGGGCGTTCGCCGCCACCTCGACCAGGTCGAGGTCGTACTCCTGCGCAAGCTCCAGGGCCTTGGCAAGCGGCACAATGCCGACCTGCTCGCCACTGGGACCGACGAGTCGCACCTCGGGGACGCGAATCCGGTCGTTGATGCGGGGCTCGGCGCTGATGGATCCTCCTCGGTAGCACCACGCGACGGCCTGGCGGACTGCCGCGTAACGTCTGTTCGGTGTGACCAACCGCGCCGGTACATGAAAAATGCCCCGGACGGGACACAGGCGGGGCTCCACATAGATCTGGAGCACCGCCGCGAAGTCTCCGCGGGGCGCAGCCGGACCGTTGACCCGCCAACCTGAGGTCGGCCGGGTGGGAGATCGGAGCCTCCACTTGTGGGCCGGTCACATGCGTGTCCGGCCGGTCGGAACACCAGAATACACGAGTCAAGCCCTGGCCCCCACTCGTACGCCGCTCCGCGGGCGCCGCCCGTCAAGGGTGACGGTCCCGGACGCCGGGCCCGCGGAAGGGGGCCATAGGCTGGGGCCGACCCCTCTTTCAGGAAGAAGCCCTTAAGACATGAGTGACCAGACCCCGCAGCCGTCCGACGCGCCCGAGCCGTCCGGCGCCCCGCACGCGGCGAGCCCCGACTTCGATGCCATGACCCGGGACATCGCGGACGTCCCGGCGGTCGAGGTGATCACCACGGTCGCGGTGCATCTGATGAGCTCGGCGGCGGTCAACCTGGGGCTCGCCGAGGGCGGCGAGACGCACAAGGACCTCGACGAGGCGCGCAAGCTCATCCAGGCGCTGGCCGGTCTGGTCACCGCCAGCGCCACCGAGATCGGCTCGTACCACGCGGCGCCGCTGCGGGACGGTCTGAAGTCGCTGCAGCTGGCCTTCCGCGAGGCCTCGGTCGTCCCGGACGAGCCGGGTCAGGGCCCCGGGGAGAAGTTCACCGGGCCGGTCTACGGCTAGTCCGCACCCTGTGCACGCCTGTGCACTCCTTCGCACAAGACGACGAGCCCCGGCCGGTGCGGCCGGGGCTCGTGTGGTGAGGGTACGGGTTCGCCGGGCCCGTGACCTGTGGCCTGTGATCCGTGATCCGTGACCCGCGGCCCGCGGCCCGGGGGGTCAGACCCGTTCGCCGGGGCCGGTGGTCGGTTCATGGGGCGAGACCTGGTCGGCGACGAGCACCGGTTCCTGCGGCGGGTGGGTGACCTGGTGGACCACCGCGGCGATCGCGCCGCCGATCAGGGGGGCGACGATGAAGAGCCACAACTGGGTGATGGCGGCGCCGCCCGCGAACAGCGCCGGGCCGATGGAACGGGCCGGGTTCACGGAGGTGCCGTCCAGCGGGATGCCGATGAGGTGGACGGTGGCCAGTGCCAGACCGATCGGCAGGCCGTCGAAGCCGATCACGGCCACCCGGTGGGTGACCGCCAGGAAGACGAAGACGTAGAGGAAGGTCATCACCATCTCGGCGACGAAGGCACCGCCGAGGTTGAGGTGCACCGCCGAACGGTCGCCCCAGCCGTTCGTGCCGAAGGCCGCATGGGTCTGCAGGCCCGGGATCTGCTTGGCGACCAGGAAGAGCAGCGCGGCCCCCACGATGGCGCCGAGGATCTGGGCGATCCAGTACTCGACGGCCGTACGGAGGGTGATGCGGCGGGACAGCAGCATGCCCAGCGTCACCGCGGGGTTGAGGTGGCTGCCCGAGATCGGGCCGAGCGCGTAGGCCAGGGCCAGCATGGTGAAGCCGAAGGCCAGGGCGATGCCGAAGGTGCCGATGTACTCGCCGGCCAGCACCGCCGAGCCAACGGCGAAGAACACCAGGAGCAGCGTGCCGAGGAATTCCGACACGACCGTGCGGGTCACGACCGAGGGGGTCTCCGTTGTCTCCATGTGGGCTCTCCTCGCGGGGATCTTGAGCTCTCCTCGCATTGTGCGGCCCGGGAGGGGAACCCGCCCGTCGGCGATCTCCCCGGGCGGCCGTGGCACGGCCCGGGGAGGCCCCCGCCGCGGAGCCCGTCAGCGCTGGTAGAGCGGTTCCCCGGTGGTCGCCGCACCGGGCGGCAGGAGCGCCAGGTCCAGGCCCCGTACGAGCCGGGCGCGCAGGACCTCGTCGGCGGCCAGCGCCTGCGCCAGCCGCTGGGCGACCTCGGCGGTGGGGGCGTCGGCGGCCAGGCCCAGGGCGAGGGTCCCGTCGGTCTCCGTGGACGGCGCCAGCCGGGCGGTGAGGACGGCCGGCTCGGCGGCGAGGAGGGTGCGCAGGGCCTCGGTGACGGCCGGGTCGGCGAGCGGGTCGGCGGTCGTACGCCCCTCGGCGAGGGCGCGCAGGGCGGGCCCGGTGAGCTGGTAGGTGACCGGGCCCGCCAGGTCGATCACGACGGTGTCGGCCTTCTCGTGCGAGGCGGCCAGCAGCGCCTGCTGGAGCGGGACGGCCACCGGCCGGGCGTCCGGGCGCCAGCGGTGCAGGGTGTCCATGCTGGTGAAGGCGGGGAGGGCGCGCCGCCCGTCCGGGGCCTGGAGGGTGGGCACGGCCATGTCACTGGTCTTCTCGCGACGCAGGCCGTCGGGTCCCGTCTCGACCTCACCGAGGATCGCGACGACCGGCACGAGGAGGCGGGCGCCGGCCAGGGCGGTCAGCAGCGCGGGCTCGGTGGACCGGTCCTCCTGGTACGCCGCCAGAGCTGCGGCGAGGGCGGGATCGGCGGACCCGTCGTCGTCGGAAAAGGTCGACTCGGGAATGTTCTTCTGCACGTGCCCGAGCGTATCGGGGGCTCGGCGTACGTTTTCGGCTGGGCCGGGCGTGGTTGTTGCTCGCCGTTGCGCTTTGCGGCGCCCCGCACGTACCTGGCTTTCCCGCCGCGGGGCTTGTTCGCCGTTGCGCCTTGCGGCGCCCCCGCACGTGCCCGGCTTTCCCGCCGCGGGGCTTCTCGCCGTTGCGCTTTGCGGCGCCCCGCACGTACCTGGCTTTCCCGCCGCGGGGCTTCTCGCCGTTGCGCCTGCGGCGGGCTGGGTTTGTGGTGGGTGCGGTGACGGGCCTGCGGGGCCGGTGTTTGGGACTGCTGTCGCTTTACGTCCCA